>NZ_CP019285.1:3201220-3521342 GCF_000226975.2 Halobiforma lacisalsi AJ5
GGCGTCAGCTTTCACCCGGAGATCGGATATGCCGAACGTGTGCCAGACGTCCGTCGACGTCACCTCTATCCAGATCGGTTTATCAGCCGGGAGTACCAGTCCATCGTCGAGCGACGACGTCTCCACGCCGTTCTCGTAGTAGAAGTCCCACTCGAAGGCCCAGCCTTCGACGTCGATTTCCATCGCGTCTTCGCCCGGATTTTCCATTCCAGGGTCTTCGACGTACAGCAACATCCCGTAGGTCCAGATGACCAGCGAGATGACGATGATGGCACTCAGCCCGAACGACAGGAACAGTTTTTTTCCGCCCTTTCCACCGGTCGGTAGTTCTCCGACGGAAGGGAGGTCCTCGTCGTCGGATCGATCCTCGGTGTCGCGGTACTTGTACGCGTTGTACAGCGTGTACGCGATGACCACGATACCGACGAGCGTACCCAGCCCGAGGAATACGAGGAAGATATCCTCGAACACGTCGACACGCGTCCTCGGGACCACCTCCATCGGAAGTTGTAGTGCGCTGAAGATTGTATTCACCTCTTTTGAAGACCGTCTATATGTCGGTCGATGGTGTCCCGTGCCACTTATCTATTTGGAAACCGCCCGCGTTCCACTCCCGTTCGACCATTGTTGGGACGTACCATGATACACGATGACTTTCTATTAGTCTTCACGGGTTCGTAGGGTCGCGTGTACTTTTTTCTATCGACCTTTCGCCCCGGTCCTGTATGTATGAAAACTGCTTTCGGGTCGAGAATCCACTCTCCCGAACCAGTTCGGGCACGGAATGCCGAGCACGACCCGAATCGAGGGTCGCCTCGCGGTCGCTGGTGCAGTCAGCGCTTGCGCGCAATTTCGGAACTGCCGAGGCGCGATTCTGCTCAGTCTCCGCCGAGACGCTCGATTCAGATCTCGACGACCCACACACGGAACGTCTCGGGCAGTTCGTACACCTCCAGAAACACCGCGTCGATGAACTGGGCGATCCGATTCCCGTCGGCTTTCGCGCTGATCCGTACGTTGGTCCCGGCCGCTTCTTCAGGTCGGTTGACCTCGTCGATCTTGAACGCCGGGAAACCACCGATCGTCGACTTGAGCGTCTCGAGTTCGGCGTCGGTGCAGTCGAGGTTGATCGTCCCGTCCGCGAACTGGAGCCAGGGTGCTCCGAGGTCAGGGTCGGGCCCTTCCTCGCTCGAGTCGCCCCCGTCGTCGGTCAGGACGTCATCGTCGACCTCAAGGGTCAGAAACCCGTGACTCCGCTTCCGGTGAGCCGAGATCGCATCGACGTACAGTTTTCGTCGTTCCGTCGGGTCGGACGCGTCGAATCGAGTCATGATGGTTCGTCGTACGCGTACGGACGTGCCCGTTTCTTTAAGCCTTTATGCGCCGGCGCTGAACGGTGATGTATGGCAGGGCCACGCATCCTGATCCTCGGCGCGCCCGGGGCAGGAAAGGGTACCCAGAGCGCAAAGATCACCGAAGAGTTCGACGTCGAGCACATTACCACCGGCGACGCGCTCCGTGCAAACAAAGACATGGACATCTCGGACATGGATACGGAGTACGACACGCCGCGGGAGTACATGGACCGGGGCGAACTCGTCCCCGACGAGGTCGTCAACGCCATCGTCGATGAGGCCCTCTCCCAGGCCGACGGGTTCGTCCTCGACGGCTACCCGCGAAACCTCGAGCAGGCCGAGGAACTCGAGGATATGACCGACCTCGACGTCGTCCTCTATCTGGACGTTAGCGAGGACGAACTCGTCCACCGACTGACCGGTCGCCGACTCGACCCCGAAACGGACGAAATCTACCACGTGGAGTACAACCCGCCGGAGGATCCCGAAGTCGAGGAGCGACTCGTCCAGCGCGACGACGACACCGAAGAGACGGTCAAAGAGCGACTCCGCGTCTTCCGCGAGAACACCGAGCCCGTGATCGAGTACTACGACGAGAAGGGAACGCTCGAGCGGGTCGAGGGGGAACAGTCGCCGGACGAAGTCTGGGAGGACGTCAGGGCGACGATCGAAGACGCGGCGTAACCGGTCAGTTCTGGTCGATTTCGATTTCGTGTTTTGCGACGTTGAGGTAGGTCAGTTGCGGCGGAAGAGTATAGTCTCCCGGGTAGGCGTTGAATTCGCCACCTTCGAGGGAGTCGTCGTATTCGAATTCCGCCGCACTGGCATGAATGTTGGCCGAGTGTACCACGAGTCCTCCGTTAAATTCGGGGTTGGAGTGGAAGTCGACCTGGTACTCGCTGCCGGTCAACTCGTTCGGTCCCTCCCAATCGTTGCTCGCAGCGTAGAACGTGCCGGTAAAGTTCCCGTCCCAGAACCGACCGTCCAGGTCAGAGGTTCCGTACACCTGCAACTGTTCGGATTTCGTTTCACCGATGGACGAATCGGGAGCGACCTTTCCCTTATCCATATTAAAATTCCCGGTTAGATAAATTCGCAACGCGTTATCTTCACCTTCCGTGTCTACGGTTACCTCGGCGTGGGGATCAGAGATCGTAACATCCCCATCGACCAATATCGTGACGTTACCGGAAGAGGCATCCGCGGAGATCGTGTTCGAGTCCTGCAGATCGATCTCGTCGGCGTAGTATAGCCCGTCGTCTAGGCTCACGTCACCGGTGATCGTTCCAAGATCATGGGCCGGGTTTTCGTTGGCTTCTTCGATTGCGTCTTCTCGCATCTCCTCTATGACTGGGTCCATCTCGGGCATATTTCCGACGCGAGCATCGTCTCCGAACTCGTCTTTGAAGTCGTCCACTTCCTCCGAGTAGGTCACGCCCGAATCGTAGGCGCTTTCCAGGTCGATGTACCCCACTTCGACTTCGATAGTTCGGTTCTCGTGGTCGACTCGCTGGACCGACGTATCGCCGGCCTGATTCCGGAAGAACGACTCCCAGCCGCGGTAGTAATCGCTCTCGATCGTGATCGTCACGCTATCGTTTTCGACCACGGTCGCTTCCCTGAACGCCTCCGTCTCCGCGTGCTCGAGACGCACGTCGCCGGTCCCGAGCTCTTGCTCGCCGGTGATCGTCGTGACCGGCATCGTGAGAGTATCTGTCTCCGTCTCGTAGTGGATAGGCGGTGCGGAAACGACGCGAGTTTCGTTCCCTGTCTCGCGGAAGACCGCGCCCGCTTCGTACGCGATCGTCGTTCCACCGTCTCCTTCGTACTCGACGGTTCCGATCGTGAGATCCTCCAACGCAGTGGTCTCGAGGGCTTCCGAGGAGACGTTGATCGTCCCGCTGTCCTCTCGTACGACCGCACCGTCCTGACCGACGTCGATGTCGATCGAGCGAGCGACGTCGCTTTCGGTCGACGTAGTCATCAGCTGCTGTCCCAGTTCCACGAACGCGCTCTCGACCCGCTCGTCTTCGGAGTCCTGTTGAATGTCGGCCGTTGTCGTCCCCGCGACGAGCAGCATGCTCGTGCTGATGGCCGCGGCCATTCCAATTAGGAGGACGAGGCCGATCAGCGTCGACTGCCCGCGGCGGGTCCGATCTGGACCCTCGGGACTGCGGAAAGGCATACGCTAATCGGACAGTCACTGATAGAATAATGGCCACCTTCGGTCAGACACTTCAGGACCGTTTACGTCCGTTTGTGGCCCCATATCACGGTCGTCGTTGGTTGACCGACACCGATAGTAAGAACCGCTCGAGGCCAACGAGCGGCAATAAACTATTTGAACGGTCGGTTGCTACCGGATCGATCCCGCGACTCGAGTCCGAAACCGACCGGTGGGGCCCGTCGGGGCCGCTTCGAGAACTCTGCTCGCTCGGTTCAGTCCTCGATCAACACGCTGTGTTCGTCGATGTCGATCACGTACTCGCTCGAACCGCTGGCGGAGTCGGGGACCGAGTCGATGTCGAAGGTGAAGTCCGACTCGGCCGTGACGTCTTCGCCGATCTCGCCGAAGACGTCCTCGAGTTCCTCGGCGTCGTCGACGTTGACGTTTTCACCGCCGGTCTCTTCGGCGATGTCCTCGAGGAGATCTTCGTTGAGATCGTCGAACCCGAGCCCGATGGTGTAAATCGTCACGTCGAGGTCGTTCGCATCTTCCTCCGCTAGCTCACGGGCAACTTCGTCGTCGTTTGAATCGCTGTTTTCACCGTCGCTCAGGAGGATCATCACCCGTTCGTTCCCATTCGCCGGAGTCGTCCGATAGTCGTCGAGAGCGCGGTCCATCCCGGCAGCGATATTGGTACCGCCGTACTCGTTACCGACGACGCTTTCCTCGACCTTGGTGAGGTCATCAGTGAGTTCCTGTAGTGCCTGCGTATCCGATACAGTGGCGAATTCGTAGATTCCGGCCCGGTCTTCCGTCTGGTTCAACATTCCGATGAAGTCTCGAGTCGCATCGACCCGCAACTTGTCCGGGTCGTTCCCGGCATTGGGATACGTGCCGATATACGTGTCGCAGCTAAAGTATCCACAATCGTCTGGGTAGACACGGATCTCCTCCCACTGTTCTGTCCGCCCGCCCTGTCGCGGATCGAGAACGCTCGTGTTCCCGTTTTCGTCTTTTACCTCGATTCGATTATTGCTCCCGGAATAACGCCAATAATTTCGGAACGGATCGTCAACCGGCATCGGTTGCCACTCGTCACCATCAATTTTCTCCAAAGTGCTCGGTGAGTAATACGAAGAGAACGGATTCCCTGGACCCATTGATCCGGAACGATCCAACACGAACGTCACGTCGAGCGGGTCTCGAGTCCCGACTTCGACCACCTCGATCTCCCGGTTTTCTTCGGGAATCGGTACGTCGGTTCGGAGCGAGCGGTCGAAGTTGATCGTAGCGTGCGGACCGAGTTTTACGTCCCCTGCGACGACGGCACCCGTGATCTCGACGTTGTTTTTGATCTCGACCTCGCTACCGGGGGCGTAGACGACCCCCTCGAAGTCCGCCTCGATCGTAATCTTGTCGTTGCTGTTTCCGTACACCCAGAGGGCGTGTGCCCGATCGTCGTCCTCTATCGTGACCTCGTCTTTGATCGTCACCGGGCCGTCTGCGTACAGATACGTGCTGTTGCCCCCCTCGATCTCGAGGTCGGAGAGCGTCACGGAGCCGTCCGTCCCGACGTGGACGTCCCCGTCACGGGTGTCGATCGAACTCGGGTCGAGACTCGAGCCGTAATAGAGTCCGGCCTCGAGGTCGTCTTCCGCGACCGCATCGCCCGCTTGATCGGTGCTCTCGAGGTACTCGAGGTCCTCGACGGCCGTTTCGAGTTCGTCGTCGATCGGTTCGACCGGGTCGAACGGGGACGACATGTTTGCGACTAAGTTGTCCGACGTATCCCCGTCGAGCCAGTAAACCTCGGTATTCCCGTCCCCGGTCGTATTGATAAATTCGTAGTCGGCCGGCGGACCCGATCCGTCGATTCCACCAGCATAGGTGATCTGGGAGACGGTCGGTTTCCCTCCCGTTTTGTCGAGAATGCCGTCTAAGACGGGGACGGCTTCGACCGTAGAGCTACCGGTAAGCGTGAGGTCGTCATTGATAACCAACAGGTCGTCGGAGCTGTTCGTGCCGACCTCGTGATCGTCGTACCCGCGCACGTTGAGTTCGTTGTAGTTCCCCTCGCTCTCCTCGGCGTATAACCCGCCGTACACCGTTGGCTCGAGGCCGACATGATCGGCGAAGGGGTTGTCGGCGTCGATCGTCGCAACGACGCTGACTTCCTGGTTGTCGGGGTCGTGACAGACCGCGTTCGTATCCGACGGGGCCGCGTCGCAGTCATCCACCTCGACGGCGTCGAACTCGTCTTTCAGGAACTCCGCCCAGGCGTCGTGGTACGGCGTGTCCGAGATGGTGAGCGTAATATCGTCGACGAAGCCGACCTCGTCAATCGCGTCGTCGACCGACGACGGTTCGCCCCGCTCGAGCGGCTCGACCGTGTGTTCGCCGTTCCCGACCTCGCCCTGTAGGCTCGTCACGGAGAGGTCGAGTCGGCCCACTTCGTCCCCATCCTCGTTTTCTTCGCGGTAGTATCGGATGTCCGGTTCCGAGACGACCGTGGATGTGTCCCCCTCTATTCGCCAGACACCGCCAGCCTGGTGACCGATCCGGTTACCCTCGCCGTCGTCGTACTCGAGCGTTCCGATTTCGATGTCGTCGATCGTTTCCGGTTCGCTGTAGCCGTTCGATACGCTGACCGAGAGCGTGCTGTTCGACAGTTCGTAGGTCCCCTCTTCCGCGAGATAGACCGATTCGCTCGCGTCGCCGTCGATCAACGCCGTGTGAAGGTCGGCGTCGAACTGGCTCATCACCTGTTCGCCCCGCTCTTGTGAGATATCGGATTCGACGGTGTCGACCGCCGTGAACCCCGTGAGCAGGATGAGGACCGCAGCCATGGCCACGAGACCCAGCAGCAGGATCAATCCTATCACTGGACTTAGTCCACGGTCCGTTCGGCCGCGAATGTCCTTTTTTTGCGACTCGTTCATTCCTTAGTCACGTATCGATACTCAAATTACTAAAATATATTGTTGGAATCAAAGGGTGTGTCGGGTCGCCGACCGACGGTTGTGAGGCCCCGGTCGGTTCGCGAACAGCGAACCGGGGCGATCACCGAAGATAAACACTTGTATACCGCACGTGTACTAGCTCAACCAGATGACGCGTACAGCCGAGAAGGTCAACGCCCTCGTCCGCGAGGATGCCTCCATGTCAGACGCTCTCGAGGCGGTCCGCGAGGCGGCCGACGAGAACGGCGGCGAGATTCAGTGGGGGGACGTTAACGACGAGCTCACGAGCGGGCAGTGGGGCCGGTTGATCGAGAAAGGATTGTTGGTCGACGGCGACGAGGGGTTCGAGATCGCCGATCGGAACGCCTACGACGAGGCTCTCGACGGCGACGCCGAGGAGATCGACGTCCCCGACGTCGACGTCGACGCTGAGGAGTCGCAGTGGTCACAGTGGGACAAGATGGCCGGCGTCGGCTCGCTCCTGTTGATGATCGGGTACTGGTTCGACTCCGTCCGAAACACGGTCGGCGGCGCGATCGACACGGTCCTCGGACCGCTAGACGCTGCCCTGCCGTTCTACGCAGTTATTCTCGCGGTCGCGATGTTGACGGGACTGTACTCGACGCTCCTGCAGGCGAACCTGATGAATCCCGAGATCATCGGCAAGTATCAGGAACGGATGAAGGCCATGCAGGACAAGCAAAAAGACGTCCGCGAGCGAAAGCAGGAGGCCGAAGAACGCGGTGCGAGCGACGCCGAGATCGAACGCCTCGAGAACGAACTCGAGGAGGTTCGCGAGGAGCAGATGGAGGCGATGGCCGACAACCTCGGGATGTTCAAAGAGCAGTTCCGCCCGATGGTCTGGATCATGCTGTTTACCATCCCGCTGTTCCTGTGGATGTACTGGAACATCCTCACTGGGGAGGTTCCCGACGCGGAGATGCGGATGATCATGCCCATCGCTGGCGAAGTTTCGCTGGACGAGCGCCTGCTCGGGCCGATGTGGGCGTGGATCGTCTGGTACTTCCTGTGCTCGATGGGCTTCACGCAGTTGCTTCGGAAGTCGCTGAACATCGATATGACGCCGACCTGATCGGTCCAGCACCGCCACCGCCACCGGCACCGGACTGGTACCGGCACCGGTACCGTGTCCCCCTCACGACGACGGCGTGACCCGACGCCCGGAGGGTGTGACCTGCCGCCCGTTTCAAAACCCCTTTTAGCCGCCACGTCGCAGATCGGATATGTTACTGACCGTCTCCGGTCCGCCAGGAAGCGGGAAGAGCACGACAGCGGAACTGCTCGCCGACGCGTTCGACCTGGACCACGTCAGCGGCGGCGACATCTTCCGCGAACTGGCCGACGAACGGGGCTACACGCCCCTCGAGTTCAACAAACTCGCCGAGGAGAACGACGAGATCGATCGCGATCTCGACCGTCGGCTCCGCGAGATCGCCCTCGAGGAGGACGACCTCGTCCTCGAGTCACGACTCGCCGGCTGGCTGGCCGGCGACCAGGCGGATTTCCGGTTCTGGCTCGACGCGCCGGCACGGGTTCGCGGCGAGCGGATCGCCGAGCGCGAGGAGAAGGATCCGGTCCGGGCGACCGAAGAGACCAAGGCCCGCGAGGCCAGCGAGGCCCAGCGCTACGAGGAGTACTACGGAATCGATATTCGCGACCTGACGATCTACGATCTCTCCGTGAACACGGCGCGCTGGGAACCCGACGCAGTGCTCGATATGCTCGTCACGGCGGTCGAGGAGTACGATCCCGACGGCGACGAAGGGAAGGCCCGGATCGACCTCGAGTACGAGTTCTGATTCCGATGACGCGCGACCTCCGCGACCCACCCGACGAGCGCTCGCCCGCGGACCTGCTGACGTTCGGCGTCGTCAACCTCGACAAACCCCCGGGGCCGTCCTCCCACCAGGTGAGCGGCTGGCTGCGGGACGCCGTCGACGAGACGCTCGCGGATCGCGGGCTCGAGGCGTCGATCGATCGGGCCGCCCACGCCGGGACGCTCGATCCCAAGGTCACGGGCTGTCTGCCGGTCATGCTCGGCGACGCGACCCGTCTCGCACAGGTCTTCCTCGAGGGCCCAAAGGAGTACGTCGCCGTCCTCGAGTGTCACGGGTCGGTGCCGGCCGACACCGAGTCGATCGTCGCGGAGTTCGAGGGACCGATCTACCAGAAGCCGCCGCGCAAGAGCGCAGTCGCCCGCCGTCTGCGCGTACGCGAACTGTACAAGCTCGAGGTGCTCGAGGCCGAGGACCGCCGGCTCCTGCTCCGAATCGAGTGCGAGAGCGGGACCTACATCCGCAAACTCTGTCACGACCTGGGGCTGGCGCTGGGAACGGGGGCTCACATGGGAGATCTGCGGCGGACGGCAACGTCGCCGTTCGACGATCGCGACCTCCACTCGGCCCAGGAGTTCCTCGACGCGCTGGCGTTCTGGGTCGAGGACGACGACCCCGAACCCTTGTACGAAATCGTCGACCCAGCCGAGCGCATCCTCGAGGGGATTCCCGGGGTTTCGATCGCGCCGAGCGCGGCCCGCGAGGTCGCCGAGGGTGCGCCGGTCTACGCGCCCGGTGTCATCGAAGTCGACGACGGCATCGAGTCCGGCGAACTGGTCGCCTGTTACACGCCCGACGGCGCGGCGGTCTGTCTCGGCGAGTTCGTCGGCCCGGCAGACGCGGGGTCGGGCGTCGTCGTCGACCTCGAGCGGGTTCTGGTCTGAGACGGTTTACTGCAGTCAGTTCCGGCGCAACTGCCGCCCGGATCGCCGTTGTGCCGGTATGTCGGTACAGGGATCCGTATGAACGGTTTTCGCCTCGCGGTTCCGTCGGGGTTGATACTCGAACGCCGTAATACTTTGAACGTCCTTGCACAGTATAAGGTATGCCAACAGCTAACAGGGACGGAACCTCGATCGCCTACGAGGTCGACGGCCCTGCCGACGGCGAGCCGGTGGTCTTCGTCGAAGGCCTCGGTTACGGGCGATGGATGTGGCGCTGGCAGCGACGCGGGCTCTCCGAGGAGTACCGGACGATCCTGCCCGACAACCGGGGAACCGGCGAGTCCGACGCGCCGTCGGGCCCGTACACGATCGAGGGGATGGCGGCCGACCTCGAGGCCGTCCTCGCCGACGTCGGCGTCGAGGAAGCTCACGTCGTCGGCGCGAGCATGGGCGGAATGATCGCCCAGACGTACGCGCTCGAGTACGATCGGGCAGCGACGATCTCCCTGCTCTGTACGAGTCCCGGCGGGCCGGAGGCCGAGCCGGTCCCCGAGAGGACCCAGCAACGCCTGCTCGACGTTCCCGAGGGGGCAGACGAGCGCGAGACGATCCGTTACCGGATGGAACCGGCCGTTTCCGACGGATTCTACGACGAGAACCCGGATCTGGTCGACCGGATCGTCGACTGGCGGCTCGAGAGCGACGCCGACGAGGAGCCCCGTGCCGCCCAGGCCGCGGCGGTGGAGGCGTTCGACGAGAGCGACCGCGTTTCCGACCTCGAGGTGCCGGCCCTGGTCCTCCACGGGACCGAGGATCGGGTCGTCCCCGTCGAGAACGCGGAACTGCTGGCCGAGCGGCTCCCCGACGCCTCGCTCGCGCTATGTGAGGGCGGTCCCCACCTCTTTTTCATCGAGGAGTCGGCGTGGGTCAACGAGCGGCTCCGCGAGTTCCTGTCGCGACACCCCCTCGAGGAGGGTCGCGCATGAACTGGGGGTCCGATCCCTACGAGTGGGTCGGCGACTGGAGCGGGCGCCGAGCGTCGCTGTCGCCGGACCGGACCGCAGTGATCGACGAGACCGAGGGCGAAGCGTACACCTACGCCGACCTCGACGACCGGGCCAACGCGACGGCGCGGCTGCTCGAGTCGGTCGGCGTCGACGAGGGCGAACGGGTCGCCGTCGTCTCCCGGAACCGGGTCGAGGCGTTCGACCTGTTCTTCGCGACCGGAAAGCTGGGTGCGATCCTCGCGCCGCTGTCCTATCGGCTCGCGCCGCCGGAACTGGCCGAGTTGCTGGATCTCGTCGAGCCGCGGCTGCTGGTCATCGAGTCGCCGTTCGTCGAGCGGATCGAGCACGCGCTGGCCCGGGCCGACGTCGATCCGATCGTCTTCGAACTGGCGGCGGACGAGATCGCGGGCGGCTGGGACCTGTACGCCGACCGCGTGCCGGACGACGGGAGCCCGGTCGAAACCGCCGAGCGGTCGCTCTCGGATCCCCACCTCCTGTTGCACACCGGCGGCTCGACGGGGACGCCCAAGGAGACGACGATCACCCACGGCTCGATCTACTGGAACTCGTTCAACACGATCACGGCCTGGGGACTGCGGCCCGACGACGTCGCCCCGATGGTGTTCCCGATCTTCCACACGGGCGGCTGGAACGTCCTCACGCTCCCGTTTTTCAACATGGGCGGCACGCTGATCATCGACCGCGAGGTCGAACCCGACCGCGTCCTGGAACAGATCGATCGCCACGGTGCGACGGTGCTCGTCGCGGTGCCGGCCGTGTTGCGGACGATGGCCCGCCACGACGGCTGGGAGCGGGCGGATCTCTCGACGCTTCGCTTCGTCAAGAGCGGCGGCGGCCCCTGTCGCGACGCGATCGTCCGCGCGTGGCGAAACCGTGGCGTCGAGTTCTCGCAGGGGTACGGGCTGACCGAGTGCGGGCCGAACAATTTCGCGATGCCCGACGAGTGGGCAAACGAGAAGGTCGCGAGCGTCGGCAAGCCCGTGATGCACACGGACGTCCGCGTGGTCGACGACGACGGGCGAGTGCTCGAGACCGGCGAGATCGGCGAACTCGAACTCGCCGGGCCCCACGCCGCGGCGGGCTACTGGGGCGATTCGGGCGAGGGCGAGGAGACCTTCGCCGACGGCTGGGTCTCGACGGGCGACCTGGCCCGGCGGGACGAGGACGGCTTCTACCACATCGAGGGTCGGAAGAAGAACATGTTCATCAGCGGCGGGGAGAACGTCTACCCACCCGAAGTCGAGGACGAGATCGCGGACCACCCCGCCGTTGCCGAAGTTCTCGTCATCGGCGTCCCAGACGACCAGTGGGGGACTGTCGGGAAGGCCGTCGTCGAACCAGCCGAGGACGCCGAGACCGAAGACGGGACACCGCTGACCCTGCGGGAACTCGAGGCCTACCTCGACGGCCGCCTCGCCCGATTCAAGATCCCCAAGTACCTCGAGTTCGTCGACGAGATGCCGACGAGCGGTCCCTCGAAGCTCGACCGGGCGGCCGTCAAGGATCGGTTCGGGGGTGAGCCGGAGTGACGCCGTCTACCCACCGACAGAGGCAAGTGGTAACATATCAAAGTCGGGACGAACGACAGGATCGTTCATGATCGACCTTACGCTGGACATGGAGCAGTACGACTGCCCGTTCATCGATACGACGGACGACCACGCCGTGTCGTTCTCGACGCTCCAGTGGGAGTTCGACCGTCACAGTCGTGAACTCGAGACCCGGATGATCGTCGAGGGAGAGAACCGGTCCGTCCTCGAGTCGGGGCTCTCGGCAGTCCAGGAGCACCCGAACATGCGAACCTGTGACCTGTTCAAGAAACGGGAGGAGCGAGCGGTCATCAGGACGGTGATCGACGAGACGGACGCGATGGCGACGATCAGGGCCAACGGCGGCTACATCACGGGGCCGTTCCACATCCAGGACGGAAGCGAACGCTGGGATATCGGCTTCGACGAGGAGGCGGACGCCGACGCTGCGCTCGCGGAACTCGAGCGGAACAACGAGTACTCGCTCGAAAGCCGCCAGGTCATGGCGTTCGACGCTGGTGGCGACGTTCTGGAACACGCCGAGGCCGCGCGCGAACTGCTCGAGGGGTGTCGGGAGCTCTCGACCGTCGAACGCGAAACGCTTCGGGTCGCAGCGGAGAAGGGCTATTTCGATCAGCCCCGGGGTGCCACGCTGCAGATGCTCGCCAACGAGTTCGACATTTCCGATACCGCCGTCTCGAAGAACGTCCGCCGGGCCGAACGGAAGATCCTGCGGCGAGTCGTCGACGCGCTCGAGTCCGTCGAGTAGATCGAATCGGACCGAGAGCTATCTTTCGGCCTATTTTCCCGCGTTTGACTCGTTCGCCCAGGCGTAGGTCCGGTCCCCATTGACCCCGGGTTGGTATACCAACCCATCCAGTATTGTTGGTATAAACACATCCTATGCTTAGTATGGGATATAATACCACTCGACGTGGGGCGCTGAAGCGAACGGGTGCACTGACCGCGGTCGGCCTCGGTGGGCTCGCAGGGTGTCTCGACGAGCAAGGGGGACAGGCGGGCGGCGACCCGGAAGACGAAACGATAACGATCGGCGCGTTGCAGCCGGTGTCGGGCGAACTCGAGTACTACGGACAGATCAGCCTGATGGGGTTCTACTCCGGCCTGGCGTACAAGTACGGGGTCGATCCCATCGAGGACATGACGACGGGGTCGTACGAGCTCGACCCCGACGACGGGCCGACGTTCGAGATCATCGTCGAGGACACGGAGTTCAACCCGGAGACGGCCCAGAACGTCGCGGAGAGCCTCGTCGTGGACGAAGACGTCGACCTCCTCTTCGGCGGATCGTCGTCTGACTCAGCCCGGCGGATCATCCCGAACGTCGTCGACGAGGCGGACGTTCCCTACATCATCGGGCCGGCCGCCGACGGCGACATCACCGTCTCGAGCGAGCACTGTCACGACCTCGCGTTCCGCGCGAGCGAACACACGGCGATGGACGCTCGCGCCGGCGGGCGATACGTTGCCGAACAGGGAGACGTCTCGACGGTCGCGATCTTCGCCGCGGAGGGCGCGTTCGGCGAAGGCGTCGCGAACAACTACCAGGAGGTCCTCGAGAACCAGGGGGTCGAGGTACTCGAGCCGCGGTTCGTCGAGGCCGGCTACAGCGAGTTCGAGGGCATGTTCGACGAGGCCGTCGAGCAGGGCGCCGACGGCGTCGTCGGCGGGTTCACGTTCATCACCCTCCCCGAGTTCCTCCCGACGGCGATGTCCTACGACGAGATTCAGGCCTTCGGCGGGTTCGCCGCGCTCGTCACGACCCAGATCACGGGGCAGACGGTCGAGGCGGTCCTCGGCGAGGACTTCACCGCCGAAGACATTCAGGATGCAGGGCTCGGCCCCTTCACGACCCGATACCACTGGAACCAGTACGACAACCCGATCAACGACGAGTTCGTCGATCTGCACATCGACGCCTACGACCAGGTGCCGGACCTGTTCAGCGCCGGGACCTTCGTCGGCGCGTCGGCGCTCGTCCAGGCAATCGAGGAAAGCGGGTCGACCGAGGGCGAGGACATCGCCGACGCCATGCACGGGATGACCGTCACGGACACGCCGAAAGGCGAGAACGCGTACACGTTCCAGGAACACAACAACCAGGCGGCCTCCGCGATGACGGTCGCCTGGCCGGTCCCGACCAGCGAGGAGTACGAGGACACCTGGGACGCGGCCGTGATGCCGGGCGAACCGGTCGAGACCTACGCAGCCGAGGAGGTCGTGGTGCCGGCCGAGGAAGCGTCCTGCGACCTGGGGTGAGGTGATCGAATGCTACTCTCGACCCAGGATCTCACGAAGCAATTCGGCGGGATCACTGCCGTCGACGGGGTCGACTTCCGACTCGAGGAGGACGAACTCTGTTCGGTCATCGGCCCCAACGGGGCGGGCAAGACCACCTTCTTCAACCTCCTGACGGGCGTGCTCGAGCCGACCCGGGGGACGATCGAGTTCTCGCCGTCTGATGGAGGGGGGATCGACGACGGCGAGGCCGGTTCCGACGGCATGATCGACATCACGGACGCCCCTTCTCACGAGACGGCGCTGCTCGGCCTCCACCGATCGTACCAGGTCACGAACATCTTCCCGACGGTTTCGGTCCGCGAGAACGTCCGCGTGGCGGTCCAGGCCCACCGCGACGGCGACTCCTGGCGCTTCTGGCGCAACGTCGACGCCTTCGAGGACCACGTCGCCGAAGCCGACGCCATCTTGGAACGGATCGGCCTGCTCGAGTACGCCGACGAACCGGCCGAGAACCTCAGTCACGGCGAGAAGCGCAACCTGGAGATCGGGATCGCACTGGCCGGCGACCCCGACGTCCTGTTGCTCGACGAGCCCACGGCGGGTGTCTCGAGCGAGGACGTCGACCGCGTGACGGACATCATCGAGGACGTCGCCGAGGATCACGCCGTCATGCTGATCGAGCACAACATGGACGTCGTGATGGAGATCAGCGACCGCGTGGCGGTGCTCAACCAGGGCGACCTCATCGCTCAGGGTGAACCCGACGAGATCCGGGAGAGCGAGGCCGTCCAGCGGGCGTATCTCGGCGGCTACGAAGGGGGCGGGAACGGAAATGGGAACGGTGACGGCGCCGCGGGCACGACCGAGGCCGCGACCGACGGCGGCGAGTTCGATCCGGGGGTGTCGGCCGGATGAGCGATCCCAGCGACTCCGCAGACGGCTCCCGACCGCTGCTCGAACTCGAGGGCGTCCACACCTACTACGGCGAGAGCCACGTCCTCCAGGGGGTCGACCTCTCCGTCGACGAGGGGGAGATCGTCGCCCTGATCGGGCGCAACGGCGTCGGGAAGACGACAACGCTGCGCTCGATCCTGCAACTGACCCCGCCACGCGAGGGGACGGTTCGGTTCCGCGGCGAGGACGTCACCGGCGAGAGCACCCACGACGTCACCGGGCGCGGCATCGGCTGGGTGCCCGAGGAGCGACGGATGTTCGGCTACCTCACGGTCGAGGAGAACGTCCGCGTCTCCGTCGGTCCCGACCGCGACTACGAGGCCCTGCGGGAGTACGTCTTCGACCTGTTCCCTGACCTGGAGCAGTTCCGCGAAAAGGAGGCCCGGAACCTCAGCGGCGGCCAACAACAGATGCTCGCGATCGCCCGAGCGCTGGTCGGCGACAACGACCTGCTGCTGGTCGACGAGCCGAGCGAGGGGCTCGCGCCGATGATCGTCGACCAGGTCGTCGAGGCGCTGCGGGAAGCGTCCGCGGACACGACCATGATCCTCGTCGAACAGAACTTCCCGCTGGCGATGGACCTCGCGGATCGGTTCTACCTGCTCGATCACGGGACCGTCGTCGAGTCGGGCGAGACCGAGGGCGTCACCGCCGAGGACGAACGCATCCGGAGGTATCTGTCGGCATGACGGGAATGGAATCCGCACTCGCGGTCGCGGCGTCCGGGGTCGTCTCCGACACCCCGCTCGTCGTCGACGCCGTCTCGCGGCTGTTCCGTCCCGATACGGTGTCGCGCATCCTCATCGAAGGGCTCGGGAAGGCGTCGATCTACTTCATCATCGCGGTCGGACTGACGCTGGTGTTCGGGCTCATGGGCGTGCTCAACTTCGCACACGGCGCCTTCGCGATGCTCGGCGCGTACGTCGGCGGCCTCCTGATGGTGCTCGCGGTCTCGAGCGGCACTGGTCCGTACGCCCGCGTCGCCTTCTTCGTGGTCGTCGCCGCGGTCGTCTTCGGGCTCATGACGGCCGCCGGAAGCGTCCTCGAGATCGGGCTCGTTCGGCCGATATACGACCGGACGCCGATGTACCAGATACTACTGACGTTCGGGGTCGGCCTCATCCTCGAGGAGGGGGCCCGGATCGTCACCTCCGCGCGGGGAATCCAGCCAGAGCCGACCTGGACCGGCGCGGCGGCGACGATCCCGAACGCCCTCGAGACGTTCTACTCGATCCTGGGGGCGAGCATCCGCGGGTTCTACATGTTCGCGATCGTCGCCGGGGTTGCCGTCGCGGCGGCGGTCTGGGCGTTCCTGAACCGGACGCTGTACGGCCTCTACATCCGGGCCGGCAGCGAGGACCCGGAGATGGTCGAGGCGCTCGGTATCGACGTCCGGAAGGCGTTTACCGTCGTCTTCGGGCTCGGTACCGGGCTCGCGGCCGTCGGCGGCGTCTTCCTGATGTGGGACCCCACGTGGGGGCCGAGCGTCCTGTTGAACATCGACGCGTTACTCTATGCGTTCGTCGTGGTCGTCATCGGCGGCCTCGGCTCGTTCAAGGGGACGCTGGCCGCGGCGGTGATCGTCGGGATCGCCGACTCCTTCACGACCTGGCTGTTCAACACGGGGATCGTCGCCTTCCCCGGCCTCCCCGAAGTGACGATCTTCGCCCTGCTGGTGACCGTATTGATCGTCCGCCCACAGGGGCTGTACGGCGTCGAGGAGGTGGGTGGCCATTAGCCCGACTCGCGACGGTGACCGGGGCCACGATCCGGACGCTGCCGACTCCACATCGAGCGGAACGGCCACCGACGGCGGCACCGAATCCGCCTCGAGCGCGGGTCCGGACGCGACCGCTGACGACGGGGACCTCGGCGACGGCGCGACCGCGACGGCCGAGAGCCCGCTCGCCGAGAACGGGTGGGTTCGCCGGTACTTGCGGGAACACACGGCTCACGCGCTCGTGATCGCGGTCTTCGCGATCTACCCGCCGCTGTACGGCGTTCTGTTGCGCCTGCCCGGAATCGACCTGGGGGTCGTGTCGTTCGCCCCGGCGGCGTTCTTCGACGCGTTCCTCCCCGGGACGACGTTCGTGATCTCGATGCTGTTCCTGGGGCTGTTCGCGATGAGTTTCGACTTCATCAGCGGCTACACCGGCTACCTCTCGTTCGGCCACGCCGCGTTCTACGGCATCGGGGCGTACTTCATCGTCCTCGTGGCTAACGGGGACGTGCCCTTCCTGTCCGAGGGAACGCCGTTCGTGATCACGATGCTCCTCGGAGCCATCCTCGCCTTCCTCGCCGCGCTGGCGATCGGAGCCGTCTCCTTCCGGCTCACGGGCGTCTACTTCGCGATGATCACGCTCGGGTTCGCCCAGGTGCTGTACGAACTCATCCGCAACTGGGGCTACGTCGCCGCGAACCCCCAGGAGGGGCCCACTCTCGAGGGGCCGACGCCCGAGATCGGCGTCCCGTACGTCGACTCCCTGTCGGTCGCGCTCGGCCGCCTCGCCGGGGACAGCTTCGAGAACGTCCTCGGGCTCGGGATCGACGTGTCGGCGACGCTGACCTCCTACTACGCGATCGGGCTGGTGGTCGTCTGCTGTTACTTCGCGATGCAGCGGATCATCCACTCCCCGTTCGGCCGCGTGATGATCGCCATCCGCGAGAACGAGGAGCGCGCCCGCGCGGTGGGCTACAACGTGTTCTGGTACAAGATGGCCGCGTTCGGCTTCAGCGGCTTCTTCGCCGCGATCGCCGGCGCGCTGTTCGCCGCCTACTCGGGGGCCGCGTCGCCGGACACCACGTTCTACTTCCTCGTGACCGCGGACGCTCTGATCGTCGCGATCATCGGGGGACTGGGGACCCTCGCCGGCCCGTTCTTCGGCTCGGCGTTCTTCGAGTGGCTCGAGGACGTCCTCTCCTCGGAGCAGGGCGGGCTCGCCCCCTACCTCCGGGAGGGGCTGCCCGAGAGCGTGCTGGGGGCCGACGTCGGCGGCGTTTCCTTCCTCGAGGTGATCAACGCAGCGGTCGACGGGCGGAGTCAGCTGTACCTGGGTATTGTCTTCGTGCTGTTCGTGTTGTTCGTCCCCAACGGACTGCTCGGCTCGGTCCGCGATCGGATCGGCGGTCCCGTTGCGAAACGACTGCCCGACTATCTCGATCGATATCGACGATGACGCTCTCGATTCTCCCACCGGATACCGACCACACCCGACGGCCCCTCGACCACGGAGTCGGCTCCGAGAAGATCGATCGAGCGACGCTCGAGGCGGAACCCGGGGAGCGGGCGGGTGATCCGACGTGACGCTCCGGTCACGGACCCGCTCGAGCCTCGAGGATGCGACGGTCGCGACGCCTTCGGGTCTCGCTGGAAGCCCGGGGTGGTCCCGATGACGACGGTCGGGCTCACCGGCTACGGCCGATATTTCCCCGAAGAGACCGTCTCCGCCGAGGAGATCGCCGCCGAGAGCGACGTCCCCGAATCCGTCGTCCGTGAGAAGATGGGCCTGCGCGAGAAGCGGGTCTGTCCCCCCGACGGGGACCACGCCACCGACATGTGCGTCGCGGCTGCCGAGGGAGCGCTCTCCGACGCCGACCTCGAGCCCGCGGACGTCGATCTGGTGGTGTACCACGGCAGCGAGTACAAGGACCACGTCGTCTGGTCGGCTGCCGCGAACGTCGCCGAACGGCTCGGGGCGGAGAACGCCTACGCCACGGAGAGCTACACCCTCTGTGCGGGCGCGCCGATCGCCGTCCGCCAGACGCGGGCGCAGTTGCGCGCGGACCACGTCGACACGGCCCTGCTCGTCGCCGCGAGCCGCGAGGAGGACCTGATCGACTACGAAAACGACCGCTCCTCGTTCATGTTCAACTTCGGCTCGGGAGCCAGCGCGATGGTGCTCGAGTCCGATCCGGGCGAGCGAAGCCGGGCCATCGTCCACGAGAGCGCCGCCGTCACCGACGGCTCGTTCTCGAAGGACGTGATCATGCCCGCCGGCGGGTCGCTCGAGCCGCCCAGCGAGGAGACGGTCTCGACGGGGCTGCACCGACTCGACGTACCCGACCCCGACGGGATGAAAGAGCGGCTCGCCCCCGTCTCGCTACCGAACTACCTCGAGGTCGCCGACACGGCCCTCGAGCGTTCGGGCCTTTGCCGCGGGGACCTGGACTTCGTCGCGGTCACGCACATGAAGCGGTCGTTCCACGAACGGCTGTTCGAGGAACTGGGGCTCGATCCGGTGACTGACGGCTACTACCTGGACGAGTACGGTCACGTCCAGAGCGCCGACCAGATCATCGCGCTCGAGGAGGGACGGCGGGAGGGCCTGCTCGAACCCGGCGATGTGGTCTGTTTCCTGGCCGCCGGCACAGGCTACACGTGGTCGGCGACGGCGTTGACCTGGCAGGGCTGACTCGCGTTCCCCTCCACGGGCCCCCGATCGACATCTCAAGCCTGGCGTTCTTCGAAGTGTTCCTCGCAGAGGGTCTGGAAAACGGTCCCGTCCGTTTCGACGCCCCCTCGAGGCGTCTTCTTCACGATTGCGATGCCGTACTCCGCGGGGTCGTCGCAGTCGATGCAGTCGCCCGGCTGGCCGACGGTCCCTTTCGTCTTCGCCCCCTCGGAACGTATCTCGGCGCAGTCCCGACAGAGCCACCACTTGTTCCCGGGGTCGTCCAGTTCGAAGATCCGGTGGGCCATCTTCGCCTGGCTGAATTCGACCGGCGTCGTACAAAAGGCACAGTCCATACTGGACCCCTGCACCACTGGCGTCCTAATGGGGTGCCACGAACTGTCATGGGTGGTGGGCTCGAGTCGGAACCGAAACGACACGCTTAAACGGCAGACTACCCTCGGTCAAAACGCGGGACCGTGGGGTAGTGGTATCCTCTGCGGATGGGGTCCGTAGGACCCGAGTTCAATTCTCGGCGGTCCCACTCGAAATTCTTCGAAACGTCAAATCTTAGCCGTTCATACCCTCGAGCGTACTGAAAATCTAATTCTCGGTTTCGGTACAATTCAGGTTAGTCGACAGGCTGTCGTGGGGTGGTCTGCGTGACTGTCGCTCAGTGGCCGTCGGCCGGCACCGACTCGAGGTGCCAGCACTGCGGAAGTCACGTTACCGACCGATTCGCGCGGGTCTTCGGTGACGATCGCGATCGCGCTCATCGCTGTCCCGAGTGCGATAGCTACCGACGATCGAGCCGCGGGTCCGCAGCCGGAAAAGACGTCGACGTTCCCGATCCCGAGACGTCGCCCGGCCGTCACGGTGGAGGCCGATGTGTGACGAGTTCGTCCCCGCGAGTCGGCTCTATCACGTCGAAAGCCGGACGCCCATCGCCCATCCGGCCCATCAAGCGAGCGACGAAGAGGGACAGGAAGCCCTCGAGGATCAGGAGATTCGGGCCGACGGTGGCCCGTCCTCGAGGGCGAGCGGTCAGTCGTCAAAAGCTTCGTCGAAATCCGCTTCATTCACCGGTGAGAACGATTTTCCACCGCATCTGCAACCAGGCCGGGCCCCGAGCGGGAGAATCTCCCCATCTTCGGTGAGCGTGGCAGCATATGCTCTTCCGCATTCGTCGCAGGTGGCGAGAAAATCGTGCTCCTCTGTCTCGTTCCCCATCTGCTTGTGTCCAGGGACCACGTTCAACTATTTGAATCTAACAGGGCTGCGATGGATTAGCGAGAACACGGGCCATGAAGGCGGTGGTCGGCGATGAGCCGCGTCGTCGATTCCGACGAGTGCGAGCGGTGTGAAGAGTCGATCCTCGCGACGCGACGACTCTGTCCCGACCGTGCTCGAGAGGTGCGGCGAGCGCGAGGTGGTCCGCTGTGAGCCCGACGTCGGAACTCGAGAGTCCGAAAGCCAGCGGTGACTTCCTCGAGGGCGAGATCGTCCAGCGGATCGACGCCTTGGAGTTTGTCGACGATCCGACGGCCGACTGGCACGACGCGAAAACGACGACCGTCCTCGAGTCGGAGCAGTCGCTTCCGTTCTACGGGGTGGTCGTCCTGGAGCCGGAGATCCCGATCGAGATCAAGGGCTGTCAGTACGAGACGAGCAACGGCGCGTATCCCACGCACGGCCGGTACTACGTCAAACGCCGAGCGCACGACCGGCTCCTCGAGGTGGGCGGGATGTACCAATAAAAGTAGAAGTGTACTAGTAGTTAATCCCAAGTTGTAATGACTTGCTGTTCACCTTCGACTTCGCCATAAACTATGATTTCATCAACTGTGTCACTGCTCTGAAGCTCGTGACTGCCGAGATTACTGATTTCGCCTTCGTCTTCCCCGAGTCCATCGCTGTTGATTTGGACTGAATCACCGACTTCCCAATCTTCAGTGGTATCAGATGTATCTCCATTAACAGCGATATAATCTGCACCGCCACTTCCGTTCACGACTTCAACATAGATTGCATCAGTGTTCCCTTCATCAATCACTTGGGGGGTTACATATTCACCAGATTCGTCAAACTCAATACCCGCATTGGCGGACTCGCTCATATCACCAAGATCCAGCACGAAAGCTGCAATAACTGCAGCCAGGATCACAGTGATTGCGACCATTAGGATTACTCCTATAACAGGAGAGACTCCTCGCTCCTCTTCGCTGCCGACCAATTTGTCGCGAATGATTTTTCCGTCCATCATATTTTAGGGTTCCCAAGTTTGGATAACTTGCTTCTCTCCATCAACTTCACCGTAAATAATTATCTCATCGATACTACTGCTGATATCACCGCCGATTGATGGGCTATCTGAGTCCAACGTCGCTGAGTCACCCACAGTCCAGGCAGTTTCATCACTAGACTGACTACCACTTGTGTCCACCCATTCCGAATCAGACCCCTCATGGGCTTCTACGTAGATCGAATCTGTATTGCCTTCATCGTATGTGTTTAGCCCGGGCTGATTTCGGTACTCTCTCGTAGGAAGCGTTCAACGGACGCGATATGAACAGGCAGCAGACCTCGGATACGATTCTCAGGGATGGGCTCCGCACCGGAGCCCATCCCGTTACTTCTGCTGTCACTACTGGTTGGTGGAGTCTGTGAACGCAGACGATTTCACCAAAGAAGAGCTCCTTTCTCGGCTTCTCCAACTTGAGCAACGAGTCGAAGAACTCGAACGGGAGAACAAGCGAAAGGACAAGAAAATCGATCAGAAGGACGAGCGGATAGAAGAACTCGAAACACGCCTTCGCAAATACGAAAATCCGCATACACCGCCCAGTAAGCGACGGTCGGGGACTGACGAGTCCCCGACCTCGCAGGACGACGAAGACGAGAATGTTCGAACCGATGGCGGTACTCCCGGACGGAAGGACGGTCACGACCCTGAGTGGCGTGCAACAGCAGATCCCGACAAAGAGATCGATGTCACCTGTGACTGTTGTCCCGAGTGTGGCGAACACTTCGACGAGTCGGTGGGCGTCAGCCCCCGACTCGTCGAGGAGGTTCCCGATCCACAGCCACCAGAAATCACCCGGTACAACCGTCACTACTACCAGTGCAGCTCTTGTGGAACAGAAACCGTTGCTACACACCCCGACTGCCCCGATGAGGGGCAGTTCGGGGTGAACGTCATCTCTCAAGCAGCACTTTCTCGGTACGATCACCGCCTCCCCTACCGGAAAATCGCTGACCGGTTCGAGCAACTGCATGGATTAGAACTCTCGGGCGCGTCCGCGTGGCACGCGACCGAGCGCGCTGCGCGCGCCGGTCGCTGCGAATACGAACAGATTCGAAGACAGATTCAGCAAGCAGAGATCGTTCACGTTGACGAAACCGGTATCAAACGCGAGGGTGAGCAGGCGTGGATTTGGACGTTTCGGACGAGCGAGCACACGCTATACGCCGTAAGGGAGAGTCGTGGAAGTGATGTTCCCGCGGAAGTCCTCGGCGAGGACTTCCCGGGAACGGTCATCTGCGATGGGTGGACGGCGTATCCAGCGTTCAGCAGTAACCTTCAGCGGTGCTGGGCACATCTTCTCCGAGAAGCTGAAGACGCTGCTAGTGACCACGAGGAGGCAGAACCCGTTTACCGGTATCTCAAGCAGATGTTCGTCGGTCTCCAGTCGTGGCTGGAGACCGACCCGAGTCTTCGTGAGAGAGCACAGATGCACCGCTCATGCCAGAACGGGCTTAGATCGCTCGTGGGGCGGTCAGTAACCGACGAACCAGTGGCAACACTACTCGGGAAAATCGAAGGAGGGATCGACCACTGGCTCACCTTCGTCGGTGAGCCAGCGGTCTCCCCGACGAACAACGCAGCTGAGAACGCACTTCGTGAACCAGTCGTTCTCCGGAAAATCATCGGGACACTCCGTAACGATCGAGGTATGTTCGTTCACGAGACGATCTTGTCCCTGCTGGCGACATGGCGCCAGCAGGGACGCAATCCCTACGAAGAACTTCGCCGAGTCGTCAACAACAATGAGATGATATCACGGGCTCACACTGAACCGGCTGTTGAGACTTCGGGGTAAACACGTACCCTTCATCAATTATCCGTACGGTCACTTCAGATCCAGATTCATCGAATTCAACCCCGGCATTGGCAGATTCGCTCAAATCGCCGAGGTCGAGTACGAACGCGGCGATCACGGCAGCCAGAATCACTGTGATAGCTACCATCAGAATAACTCCAATCACCGGACTCACGGCCCGTTCTTCGTCCGATCCAACCAGTTTATCGCGGATTTTGCTTCCGTCGAACATTGTTTTCACAGCACCACAGCCAGGGTCGCCGGAAGGCCTATGTCCCCGCACGTGGACATCGAACCTGTGCGGGGATTGGGGGTCCAGGCATGACCACCCCGCCACACCTTCCCGCCACCCGTCGATTTTGGTGCTGGTAACAACCAGTTGACTACGAGTACATATATTTACCTCATAGTGTATCTCATCGGTGAAAACGACTGTCCACGACGGTTTCAAATGTGAGAATTAGCCGGGTGTAGAACCACTACAGCACCGCCTTGAAGCTTCGCCGTCCAGTGGTTTTGCTCTCTCGACGAACTCGTGATCTCGTGCGGACTTCGCGCTGCGAGAACGCCCTTCGACCGGGCGCGAACCGCCGGTCACCACGTCGGAACCACACCGATCGAGGACGTCGAAGCTACCCTCGAGACGGGAGCCGATCGATCGATACTGTCGCGTGGCTACCACCTTCCCCGGCGACGTTTCCGATCGGACGAAATTCATTTATCAGTAAGATTCAAGAATGGGCGAACGAATACCGGTACTAGGTTTGCCACGATCGATAGCTGTGCTCGGCTCCGCTTTACCGACTCGAGGACGGGACCGGCACGGTCTCCCCCCCACGGTACTCGAGCCCGTCGGCGTCGACCGGAGCCACAGCGATCGAATCGTGGAACGCTCGAGTTCGACGGGGAACCGGACTCGAGGCCGCGTATTTACAGCCGCGACGGAGGCCCGGTACCGACCGCGTAACGCGGGTGATCGGTCGGGATGATCCAGTCGCTCGACGACTATTTTCCGACGCCGGTGACGAAGACGACGGTCTATCACGCGTTTCGGCTGGGACTCCAGTTGTACATCGGTGCCTTGCTGGTTGCCGGTGCCTACAGTCTCTTCTGGCTCGCCGAAGTCGCGGGGATCATTCCGGAGACGCTCCTTTCGACGATCTGGATCGCGATCGCCGTTATGGGGATGCTGTTGCTCGTGCTGTTGATTCCGCTGTTGTATACCTCGCGCTCGAACGAGCGCTGAGCGAGCTGGCCAACTACGCGTCGTCGACTCGAGACTCGGAGACCAGCTATCGCCGGGTTTATCGCCGCACTCGCCACAGTAGGGAGTAATGACGGTCGTCCTCGCTGGTGTCGGTGCGGACAGCACGAACCTCGGGGCCCTGGGACCGCTGTACGACGACGGACGCTTCGAATACGTTCCGATCCCGGAGAAGACCCGCGAAACGAGCGAGACGGAAACGCTCGGCTCGTGGGACCTGCGGGTCGACGATCGAACCGCGGCCGATCTGACGTCCCGGATCGAACCGCAACCGGTCCGGGGCGGTACCGAGAGCGTCAGCGGCGCGGCTCTCGAGTCGTGGCCGCTTCACCGCGACCCCAACTTCGAGGCGCTTACGTACGGCGAACACCGGACGAGCGGCTACGTCTCGCGGCTCCGGGAACTCGAGCCGGGCGACGTCGTCGGGTTCTACGCCGGCCTCCGCCGACCGGACGGCGACCGCGCCCACCGCTACCTGATCGGGTACTTTACCGTCGACTCGGTCGACGTCGTTACGCCGGAGACGCCGCCCGCCGATCGGGAGGCGATCTTAGCGTCCCATCCCGACAACGCCCACACGAAGCGTGCCCGCAATGGGGAACTCTACCTTACGGAGAAGACTGTGGTGTTCGTCGACGGCCGCGAACCGGGTGGACTCTTCGAGCGCGAGCCGGTCCGGCTCAGTGACTACTACGTCAAGCCGGGGAACGAGCGGGCGCAGTACTACCTCCGCGAGGGGATCGCCGACGACTGGGCGGTCACGGCGGGTGGCGACAACATGATGTACAAACCGGCGTACCGCTGTGACCTGACGGGAGCGGAGTTCGTCGATCTGGTCGGGAGGCCGGGAGAGCGGCCCGTCGACGCGAGCGGCGTAGAGACGTCGGAACGGACGGAGACGGCACGGTAAATCGCCCCCCATATCCGACCGCAATCGATCGGTTTCTTGTGGTGAAAGGTCGAACCACCGGCAGTGACCGACGACCAGGACCCCGATTCGACGGCAGAGGACGGTTCCTCCCAAGACCTGTCCAGACACGACCGCGTGGATCGGCACCCGACGCCGGGGCGGCGCAACTCGCTTGCGTACTGGACGGACGCGAAACACCCGCTACGGGTCGCGATCAACTACGTCTTCGTCTGGCTGGCCCGAATCGCGCCGAGTCTGCGGCTCCGACGGTGGTGTCTGCGCCGGATCGGCGTCACGGTCGGGCGGGGTGTCTCCTGGGGACTCGAGGCCACGCCGGACGTGTTCTGGCCGGAGTTGATCACGCTCGAGGACGACGCCATCGTCGGCTACGACGCAACGTTGCTGTGTCACGAGTTCCTCCAGGAGGAGTACCGGACGGGCGAGGTCGTCGTCGGCGAACGGGCGATGATCGGCGCGGGGGCGATCGTCCTCCCGGGGGTCGAGATCGGTGCCGACGCGCGGGTGGCGGCGAACTCGCTTGTAACGCGAGACGTGGAACCGGGGACCACCGTCGCGGGTGTACCGGCGCGACCGATGGGGACCGACGACGACGCGCCGCCGGACGAAACCGAGAGCGACGAGAGCGACGCTTAGGGGAAAGGAACAAAGAGGCGAACGAAACTCGAGTCGGTCCGGGGCTCGAGTACGATTTCGGTCGGGTCGAATCGGGTCGGGTCGGTCGGATCCGGCTCAGTCGGGTCCGGTGTGATCAGGTTCGGTATGTTTCCCGTATCGGTCTACGGGACGGCTACAGCGACGACCAGGCCTTGCGGGCCTCGTTCCAGGAGGTGACGTCAGCGATCCAGCGGGCGGCGATCAGCTTCTTCAGGGTCTCGGCGGGAACGCCGCTGAAGGTATCGACCGGCAGCGAGACACCGAATGCGGGCTTGACGTCGTGAGCGACGGCCTTGTCGCCAACGGAGACGACCGTCCCCTTGTCCTCATGTTCCCAGGTTTTGAGCGGGCGGTTCTCGATGGCACGGGCGATGTTCTCCCCGACGACTTCGGCGGCCTGCCAGGCGGCCTGGGCGGTCGGCGGTGCGGGCTGGTCGCCCTGGTCGACGATCGCCGAGTCGCCGACGGCAAAGACGCGTTCGTCGGAGGTCTGGAAGTTGGCTTCGGCAGTGACGCGGTTGTGCTCGTTCTCGAGGTCGACGTCGTCAAGGGCGTCCCGGCCCGTGATCCCCCCGGTCCAGACGAGCACGTCGTGTTCGAGCGGATCGCCCTCGTCGAACTCGATGTGGTCCTCGGTAGCCTCCGTGATCGGGTCGTCCGTGTGGATGTGGACACCCGCGTCCTCGAGGAGGTCACGCAGAGCCTGCTGGATCTCGGGATCGTTCCCGGGGAAGATCTCCTCGAGGGCTTCGACGAGGTGGATCTCGATCGGCGCGCGGTGGTTGTCGCGGAACTCGGCGATCTCGCCGGCGGTCTGGATGCCCGAGAGGCCGGCGCCGCCGATGACGACCTGTGCGGGGTCGCCGCGGGTCGCTTCCTGGCTGGCTTCCTTGACGGCCTCGTGGATCTCGAGGGCGTCGTCGAGGCTCTTGAGCGTCAGAGAGTGCTCTTCGAGGCCGGGGATGCCGTAGAACGCGGTCTGGGTGCCAAGCGCGACGAGGACGTAGTCGTACTCGACGTCTTCGGCTCCGTCGAGTTCGACGACTCGGTCGTCGACGTCGAGTCCGGTGACTTCGGCCTGGATGAATCGGGTCGACGGTGCGGCGATGTCGTCGACGGGGAAGGTGACGTCCGATCGGACTGACGGATCCCGGATGACCCGATGGGACTCGTGGAGGACGAGGTGGTAGTCTACGTCGGCGATCCACGTTAGACGAGCGGAATCACCGAGTTCCGACTCGAGTTTCTTGATCGCGCCGGCCCCGGCGTATCCGGCACCGAGCACGACGACGTTCTCAGTCATACCCCACACTCTGAAACCCTATGATACAAAGGTGTTGGAACCGTTATCGGAGTGTTGAGTGTTGTCACCCGTCATACTCCGGGCCGGTAGCGAACGTGACTGCCTCGCGGTAGCAGGTCTGCATGTCGGGTAGTCGAGTGGAGACGAGACCGCGCGAGTTCGCGTGAGTTCGAACGACAATAGATTTAGGGTTAGACGGTTCTAAACCGAGTACATGATGCTGAGCGACGTGATGGAGGACTATCTCAAAGCGATCTACCAGCTCCAGCGCGGGACGGACGACCGGATCAAGACGTCCGAGATCGCCGAGGAGCTGGACGTCACGTCGCCGACGGTCACCAGCATGGTAGACAAACTCGAGGAGCGCGGGCTCGTCGACCGCGAGAAATACCGCGGGGTCACGCTCACCGACGAGGGAGAGACCGTCGCGCTCGAGGTCGTCCGCCACCATCGACTGCTCGAGGCCTACCTCACCGAACATCTCGACTACGACTGGTCCGAGGTCCACGCCGAGGCCGACCGACTCGAACACCACATCAGCGAGGACTTCGAGGCTCGCGTCGCCGACGCGCTCGGCGAACCCGACGTCGATCCGCACGGCTCGCCGATCCCGAGCGCCGACCTCGAGCCGCCCGAACGGCCCGACGGCGAATCGATCGCTGAGTTCGAGGAGGGCGACACGGTCGTCGTCGAGGAGGTCGCCGACCGTGACGCCGAGATCCTCTCGTACCTGGCGGACCACGGCGTCGAACCCGGCGTCGAACTCGAGATTCTCGAGGTTGCTCCGTTCGGAATGGTGACGGCCCGCTCGAGCGACGCCGACGAGCCCGTCTCCCTGCCCGACCGGGTCGCACACCACGTCCGCGTCGCCCGTCCGCCGGAACTCGAGCAGTAGAGTGCTCTCCGACCGTGGTTCCTGCTGTTTCTCGGTCGCCGAATCCACGGGTTTAGATCGACTCTAACGGCAAGTCGCGTGAAAAGGAATAAGTTTAGAGTTATCTAAACTATGCGTGTGGGAGTACTATTGCTGTATGCTTCGACGGAGGTGATCGGGCCCGATGCGTGATCGGTCGCTCCAGGATCTGCCGCGGTGGCTGCTCGCTATCGGTCCTCTCGTCGTCCTCGCGGTCGTGTTCGGACTCCTCTCCCTGACCTCCCCATTCGGAGATCTTTCGGCCGGCGAAGGCGCGACGACGCTCGAGATCGTTCGCGTGCTGACGGTGATCGGCTCGATCGCGGGGATCGTCCCCGTCGCGATCGGGATGCTCTGGTTCCCGTTCATCCGGAACCTCCCGACCCGGTATCTCCACGGGTTCATGGCGCTGGCGGCGGGCGTCCTCGCGTTCATCGCCGTCGAGATGGTTGGTGACGTCGCCGACTACGCCGGCGAAGCGAGCAACACGCCAGTCGTGCTCGCGCTCGCGCTCGCCGGCATCGGGACCACGTTCGCCGTCATGTACCTCGTCAGCCGGTGGCGCCAGCACGCGGCCGCGGGGGCCGAAAAGAGCGGTCTCGAGGTCGCGTATCTGGTCGCGTTCGCGCTCGGCCTCCACAGCGTTGGCGAGGGCCTGGGCATCGGCGTCGCGTACGTCCAGGGGAACACCTCCCTGCTCACGCTGCTCGTCCTGGCTTTCATCATGCACAACGTGATGGAGGGGCCGACGGTCGTCGCCGCCGTTGCACGCGACCACGAGACGCCCCCACTGTGGCACTTCGCGGGGATGGGGTTGCTCGCCGGCGGGCCGGTCATCCTCGGCGGCTGGATCGGCAGCATCGCCCAGTCGGCCGCTCTCGCTGCCGTCTTCTTCGGGATGGCGATAGGCGCCGTCCTGCAGGTCCTCATCGAGGTCGCCGAACTCATCCGGTTCGACGCGGAGGCCGTGATCACCCGCACCAACGCCGTCACCTTCTCGATGGGCTTTGCCCTGATGTTCCTCCTCGAGGACGTCCTCACCGCCGTCTTCCTCGAGGGATGGCTGGCTTCCGTCTGACGGCTTCCGAAATGCAGGCGGTCGTTCGACCGCCAAAGGAAACGCCTTAGATTCCCCGGCACGAAGGACGAAATCCGGAAGAAAACGACCGGTCTCACCCGCCGGGTTTAAGGAATACAATTACGAATAATTCGCCATGTCATCAATCGAACTGACCCCGAGCCAGAAGAAGATCTTGCGCGCGTTGACGAACCTCCACAAGGAGTCTGAAGACGCCATCAAGGGCGAGGACATCGCCGAGCAGGTCGACCGGAACCCGGGGACGATCCGCAACCAGATGCAGAGTCTCAAGGCCCTCCAGCTCGTCGAGGGGGTACCCGGACCGAAAGGCGGCTACAAACCGACGGCCGCGGCCTACGAGGCCCTCGAGATCCAGCAGATGGACGATCCCGCTTCCGTCCCGATCGAACACGAGGGCGAGCCCGTCGAGGACGTCCTCGTCGAGGAAATCGATCTCTCGAGCGTCCACCACCCCGAGCTCTGTCGCGCCGAGGTCCATATGCAGGGATCGATGAGCGATATCTCCGAGGACGACGCCGTCACCGTCGGCCCGACGCCGCTCTCGAAGCTCGTCATCGACGGACGCGTCGACGGCAAGGACGACACGAACAACATCCTCATCCTCCGGATCGAGGATATGGTTGCCCCCGCGGAAGAGCCCGAGCACTGATCGGGTCTCGCGTTTCCACTCTCCACCTTTCTGCCGTTTTCCGTTCTTCGCCGGGCGGGTTGCCACTGCTCCGTCAGTCTCTACGGATTTCCGGTTTCTACACGTCCCGCTGTCTCCCGATTTCCCGCTCTCCCGCGCTCGACCCCTGACCCCTGACACCTGCCCCGAACGGTCCGACCGCCGCCGACTCGAGACGGACTCGAGTCGGATCCAGCGTGCCCACTGCTGAGAGAGCCGCGAACCTAACCGGGATCGACCGGCACGCTCGGTGAACGAAAACCGGGAGAAAACTCGAACGCGGCGGTTATTCGTCGTCGCCGTCGGCCGCTTCGGAACCGTTTTCATCCTCGACGGTGCCCGCAGGAATGACGTCGACGCTTGCGACGGCGTCCTCGTCTTCGACCTCCATCACGATTACGCCCATCGTGTTCCGACCGACCGTCGACACCTCGTCGACGCGAGTGCGGACGATCTGGCCGTCCTCGCTCATCAACACGAGGTGGTCGTCGGGAGAGACGGCCTTGATGGCGGTCACGGGGCCGTTCCGGCCCTCGGTCTTGATGTCGATCAGCCCCTTGCCGTAGCGGGACTGGGTGCTGTACTCCTCGAGCGGGGTTCGCTTGCCGTACCCGTTCCGGGTGACGGTAAGCAGCGCCTGGTCGTCGCCGTCATTGCCGTTGGCCGCGACCAGCCCAGCGACCGCGTCGTCGTCCTGGAGTTTGATCCCGTTGACACCGCGGGCGTTCCGTCCCATGGCGCGGACGTCGTCCTCGTCGAACCGGATCGTCATACCGCCCTCGGTCGCAATCACGAGGTCCTGCGAGCCGTCGGTGACCTCGACGTCGACGAGTTCGTCGCCTTCCTCTAAGTCGGCCGCGATGATCCCGGTCGAGCGGATGTTGTCGAACTCCTCGCTGGCAGTCCGCTTGACGTAGCCGTTCCGGGTAGCCATCGTCACGAACTCGTCGCCCTCGAGGGCGTCGGTGTCGACGATGGCGGTGATGTCCTCGCCGTCGTCCAGATCGAGGATGTTGACCGCGGACTTGCCGCGTGCCGTCCGACCCATCTCGGGGATCTCGTAGGTCTTGAGCTGGTAAACCTGGCCCTGATTCGTAAAGCACAGGAGGTAGTCGTGGGTGTTCGCCCGGAAGACCGTGGCGACGCGGTCCTCGTCCTTGACGTCCGCGCCGATGATCCCCTTGCCGCCCCGACCCTGGGGGTCGAACGTCTCGATCGGCATGCGCTTGACGTAGTCGTCTTCGGTCATGACGACGACGACTTCCTCCTCGGGGATGAGGTCCTCGTGAGTGACGGTCCCTTCGTCCTCGACGATCGAGGTGCGGCGTTCGTCGTCGTACTCCGCTTTGACCTCCCGGAGTTCATCCTTGATGACCTCGAGCAGTTCCTGCTCGCTCTCGAGGATCTCCGTCAGGCGCTCGATCTCGGCCTGGACCTCCTCGTACTCGTCCTCGATCTCGGCGGCCTCCATCGACGTGAGGCTACCGAGTTGCATACGGACGATGTGGTCGGCCTGATCCTGAGAGAAGCCGTAGGCGTCCTGCAGGGCCTCCTTCGCGTCGTCCCGGGTCTCGCTGTCCCGGATCAGTTCGACCACGTCCTCGGCGTTCTCGACGGCCTTCAGCCGGCCCTCGAGGATGTGGGCGCGGTCCTCGGCCTCGGCGAGGTCGTACTCGCTGCGTCGGCGGACGACCTCGCGGCGGTGGGCGACGTACTCCTCGAGCGTTTCCTTCAGCGAGAGTACCTGGGGCTGGCCGTCGACCAGCGCGAGGTTGATGACGCCGAAGGTACGCTCGAGGTGGTTCTCGAGCAGTCGGTTCTTGACGACCTCGGTGTTCGCACCGCGTTTGAGTTCGACGACGATGCGGACGCCGTCGCGGTCGGACTCGTCGCGGAGGTCGGAGATCCCTTCGATCTCGCCCTCGTGGACATCCTCGGCGATGCGCTCGACCAGTCGGGCCTTGTTGGACTGGAAGGGGAGTTCGGTGATGACGATCCGCTCGCGCCCGTTCTTCCACTCCTCGACCTCGAACTCGGCGCGGACTCGGATGCGGCCGCGGCCGGTCTTGTACGCGGAGTAGATGGCGTCGCGGCCGACGATGTTCGCGCCGGTTGGGAAGTCCGGTCCCTTGACGTGCTCCATCAGGTCCTCGACGGTCGCGTCGGGGTTGTCGATCAACTCGATCGTCGCGTCGATGACCTCCCCGAGGTTGTGCGGCGGGATGTTGGTCGACATCCCGACGGCGATCCCCGAGGAGCCGTTCACCAGCAGGTTCGGGAACGCTGCGGGGAGGACGTCGGGCTCTTGCAAGCGGTCGTCGTAGTTCGCGGAGAAGTCGACGGTGTCCTTCTCGATGTCGGCGAGCAGTTCCTCGGAGATGGGCGACATCCGGGCCTCCGTGTACCGCTGGGCAGCGGCCGGGTCGCCGTCCATCGAGCCGAAGTTCCCCTGGCCGTCGACCAGCGGGTAACGCATCGAGAAGTCCTGGGCCATCCGGACCAGGGTATCGTAGATCGCGCTGTCGCCGTGGGGGTGGTAGTCACCCATCGTCTCCCCGACGATCGAGGAGGACTTCCGGTGTGACGAACCGGAGGTCACGCCCATCTCGTGCATCGCGTACAGGATGCGGCGGTGGACGGGCTTCAGGCCGTCCTCGACGCGGGGGAGCGCACGACCCGCGATGACGGACATCGCGTAGTCGATGTAGCTCTGTTCCATCTCGTCCTCGATACGGACGTTCTCTACCGCTCGAGCGTCTACGTCTGTCGGATCGGGTACCTCTGAACTCATGTCTTCATATGGTTCCGTCGGTTAGTTGTCAAGCACTGCGTCCGTGGAGCGGACGCTCGAACGGGCCGACGACCGACCCGGAGAGCGCGGTGCGAAGCACCGCGGAAAGGCGAACGGTCGAAGGCCGTGAGCCGAGCGCAGCTTGCTGCGCGGAGGGAAGGGAGGAGTGCTTTTGATCGAAATTTTGCCGAGGGCCAGGGAAGCTGGCCCGCAGAGCAAAATTTCGTTAGATGTCGATCCATTCGGCCTCCGGCGCGTTCTCCTTGATGAACTGCTTGCGCGGCTCGACGGCGTCGCCCATCAGCACGGAGAACATCTTGTCCGCGGCGGCCGCGTCCTCGATCGTGATCTGCTTGAGGATGCGGTTCTCCGGATCCATCGTCGTATCCCAGAGCTGCTGGGGGTTCATCTCGCCGAGACCTTTGAACCGCTGGACCTGCGAGGGACTGCCGTTGCACTTCTCCTCGATGATCTCGTCGCGTTCCTGTTCGGTCATCGCGTCGTAGGTGTCGCCGCGATACCGGATGCGGTACAGCGGCGGCTGGGTCGCATAGACGTAGCCGTTCTCGAGCAGCGGCCGCATGTGCCGGTAGAAGAACGTCAACAGCAGGGTGCGGATGTGGGCACCGTCGACGTCGGCGTCGGTCGCCATGATGATCTTCTCGTAGCGGACGTCCTCGAGGTCGAACTCGTCGCCGATCCCCGCGCCGATCGCGGTGATCATGTTCCGGATCTCGTCGTTCTCGAGGATGCGGTCGAGCCGGTGTTTCTCGACGTTCAGGATCTTCCCCTTGATGGGGAGGACGGCCTGGAATTCGGGGTTTCGCGCCTGCTTTGCGCTCCCACCGGCGGAGTCACCCTCCGCGATGAACAGTTCGGCCTCCCCGGGATCTTTCGTCTGGCAGTCGGCCAACTTGCCGGGAAGCGATGTCGACTCGAGGGCCGACTTCCGTCGGGTCAGCTCCTCGGCTTTTTGGGCGGCCTTGCGCGCCTTCGCGGCCTCGACCGCCTTGTTGATGATCGCTTCGGCGGTGTCGGGGTTCTCCTCGAAGTAGGTGCCGAGGCCCTCGTGCATGGCGCTCTCGACGATCCCTCGGACCTCCGAGTTCCCGAGTTTCGTCTTCGTCTGGCCCTCGAACTGCGGGTCGGGGTGTTTGATCGAGACGACGGCGGTCAACCCTTCGCGGATGTCCTCGCCCTTGAGGTTCTCGTCTAAGTCGCCGAGCAGGTCGTTCTCGTTGGCGTAGTCGTTGACGGTCCGCGTCAGGGCGGTTTTGAACCCGGTGAGGTGGGTGCCGCCCTCGCGGGTGTTGATGTTGTTCGCGAAGGCGTGGATCGAGCCCTGGAGCTCCTCGGTGGCCTGCATCGCCACTTCGACCTGGATGTTCTGGGCCTCGTCTTCGAAGTAGATGACCTCCTCGTGCATCGCCGAGCGCGTCTCGTTCAGGTACTCGACGAACTCGCGGATGCCACCCTCGTACTCGTACGTTTCCTCGATGATACCCTCCGCGTCGGCCGCCTCCTCGCGTTCGTCCCGCAGGGAGATGCGAACGCCGGAGTTCAGGAAGGCGAGTTCACGGAGCCGGTTCGACAGCGTCGAGAACGAGAAGTCGTCGGCCTCGAAGATGCTTTCGTCGGGCCAGAACCGGATCTCCGTGCCGGTCTCCTCGTCGCTCTCCATGTCGCGGACTCGCTCCATGTCGCCGACGGGTTCGCCGGCCTCGAACGCGTGCCGGTAGACGCCGCCGTCGCGTTTGACCTCGGCCTCGAGTCGCTCCGAGAGGGCGTTGACGACGCTGACGCCGACGCCGTGGAGCCCGCCGGAGACCTGGTAGGACTTGTTGTCGAACTTGCCGCCGGCGTGGAGAACCGTCAAAATGACCTCGAGCGCGGGGCGATCGTACTCTTCGTGCGTGTCGACGGGAATGCCTCGGCCGTCGTCCGCGACGCTCACCGACCGATCCTCGTGGATGGTGACGGTGATATCGTCGCAGTGGCCGGCCAACGCCTCGTCGATCGAGTTGTCCACCACTTCGTAGACCAGATGGTGGAGCCCTCGAGAGTCGGTAGAGCCGATGTACATCGCCGGACGTTTTCGCACGGCTTCCAGGCCTTCGAGGACCTGGATCTGTCCAGCGCCGTACTCGCTTTCCTGGGACATGAGAAACCTGCTTTCGGGTAGTGGACGACGCCTAATAAAGCTTCACGTACGCGCGCGAGCGCGAGCGCGGTTCCCACCGAGGGCGAATAAATCGATTCCCCCTGCTATCGCCGGCCACTCTCGACGGGGTTCTACCCTCCCCGGCGGCTGAATACGCAATGAGAAGAGTCACGGACGCGGGTACGAACGACACGATAGCGGCCGATGTTCGGACTCCCCTTCGACGCTCCGCTGGCGTTCCTGCTCGTTTCCATCGCCTTCCTTTCGGGGATCGGTATCACCACGATCGGTCCGGGTGGCATCTTCGTGACCATCGCGCTCTACTCGCTGACGCCGCTTTCCTCGGGACAGGTCGCCGGCACCGCTCACGCGACCTTCGTCGCCACCGGCCTCGTCGGCAGTGCGGTGTACCTCCGCTCCGGCGAGATGCGAACCGGCGAGGGGCGGGCGCTCGCGATCGTTCTCAGCCTCTCGAGCGTCCTGGGAGCGCTTACCGGCGCGTACGCGAACGCGTTCGTTCCGCGTGCAGTCTTCGGGGCCCTGCTCGGAACCGTATCGATGGCCGTCGGTGGGACCATCCTCTTCCGGGTTCGCCGGGGGTTCAGTCCGGTCTACGACCTCGAGATCGGGACGTCGACCGGACGGGTCACTCTCGGCGTGCTGGGGTTCGGACTCGGGGTCGCCAGCGGTCTGCTGGGCATCGGTGGCCCGGTTCTGGCCGTCCCGACGCTGGTTCTGGTCGGCGTTCCCATGCTACTCGCCGTCGCCGTCGCGCAGGTCCAGTCGATCTTCATCGCGGCGTTCGCGACGGCCGGCTACGCCCTCCAGAGCACGGTGTTGCTCTCCCTGGCGGTCGTCGTCGGGATACCGCTGTTGCTCGGTGTCGTCGTCGGCTGGAAAGTCGCTCACGCCGTCGATCCGAACCGATTGAAAGTCACACTCGGGTTCGTGATGCTGGGGGTCGGTCCGTACCTGGCGCTGTGAGCGGCGTCGGCGATACAGGTACCAGACTCAAGGCAGTCGGAGTGGAAAAACTGCCCGATGGCACGCGTCCTCGTCCCGTTCGACGACTCCGATCCCGCTCGCGACGCCCTCGAGTACGCGTTCGAACTCTTTCCCTGCGGCGAGTTCGTCGCGCTGACTGTCGTCGACACGTCGTCAGTTCCGTTCATCCCCAGCTCGTCGACCGACGACACCGACGACCAACTCGAGGAACTGCTCGGGGAAGCGAGCGAGCGACTGGAGACCGCGGGAGCGATCGCAGCCGAGCACGACCGGCCGCTCGAGACGGACGTGGCGATCGGGTCGCCGGCCCAGCAGATCATCGAGTGCGCCGAGGAAAACGACCTGGACCACGTGGTGATGGGGAGCCACGGCCGGTCGGGCGTCACGCGAATTCTGCTCGGGAGCGTCGCGGAAGTCGTCGTCAGGCACTCGTCGGTACCGGTAACGGTCGTTCGCTGAGCGACAGTGAGGCGACCTGCAGCGGCGGGCACCAGACTTGTCTCGGCTCGGCGTACAGCTTCGGTCGAGAACGATGACCGGATCTGACTGGGATGCGAGCGAGCACGACCCGGACGCGAAACACGACGAGCGGAGTCACACCGACGACCGCCGGACTGACCGGGACGTCATCGAGTACCGACCGAACCGCGAGCAGCGAGGGACGTTGCTCTCCGTAGCCGTCGTCCTCCTCGGCGTCGTGACGATCGCTGGAACGCTCGCGATCGACTTCGCCGAGAGTCACGCCTGGAACGCCGGCCTGATCGGTGTAGCACTTTGCGTCTTCGGCGCGTACAATTACTACCGGCGGGCGAACCAGGAACTCGGGAGCGTCGGCGTCGAGACGCTCGCCGCCATCGCAGGGCTGTGGCTCGTCGCGTCGCCGTTCCTGTTCGGCCCCGAAACCGGAACCGCGGGACCGGCCGCCGCCGGAACCGAGATCGGCGCCGGGTTCCTGCTGATCGTCGGCCTCCTTACGTTCGGCGTCGGCTCCTACAGCGCGGCGATTGCGCACAAGCGTCGGCGCGAGGCGGACGCTCGACCGACGGCGGTCTACGACCGGCGAGGTCAGTAAGAAGCGACATCGCAGTTGCCGGGCCAATCCCCTTGGTCACCGCTCCCAACGTACATCGTATCGGATGTTCCCGTTCGTAGCGATCGCGATTGCGGTGGTCGTCGGCGTCGTCGTTCTCGAGGCCGTCTCCGCCGTGTCACTGAAGCGGATCCCCTCGGTCGCGACGGCGGAGTTTCCCGAAATCGACCGGGAGTTGCTCGAGAAGTTCAGCAGTTTCGACCCGGAACTCGGGTGGTGTCCCCAGCCGAACCGCGAGAAACAGAAAGACACCGGCGACCACCTGCCGGGCGAGGAGGTCCGGACCACGGTCACCTACTCGACCGACGACTACGGGAGCCGGATCTGTCCCGCCAGGGATCGGGACGAAAGCACGCTCCCGACGGTCTCGACGTACGGCGACTCGTACTGTTTCTGCCGCGAGGTCGACGACGACGAGACGTTCCAGCACTACATGGCGCGGGAACTGGACACCCACGTCGCCAACTACGGCGGCGGCAACTACGGACTCGACCAGGCGCTATTGCGCCTCGAGCGGAACTACCCCGAGGATCCCACCGACTACGTGTTCATGGTCGTCACCGCTTCCTCGATCGCCCGGATCCTCAGCGTCTGGAAACACTACCAGGAGTTCGGTAACGTCCTCGCAGTCAAACCCCGGTTCACCCTCGAGGACGGCGACCTCGAACGCATCGAGAGCCCGGTCGACGAGAAATCGGACTTGCTCGATCTCGAGTCGAACGCCGACTTCCTGCGGGAGCGGGACTTCCACTACGAGCACTGGTTTCGTCCTCACTTCGCGTCGCGCCCGTACGCGACGGACTTCCTCGACGACGCCGAGAAGGTGCGGTACGCGTTGCTCGAGGCCGGCATCGAGATCGAGAAGCGGCTCGAACGTCCGATTCCGGGGATCGACGTCGACCTCGACCGGGCGCAGACCCGGTCAGCGCTGCGGATGGAACGGCCACGGGTCCGGTACCACGAACGGCTGTTCGACACCCACGAACCGCTGTTCGACGCACTGATCGGGCGGTTCGTCGACTACGCCGCCGAGCACGAGTTCGTCCCAGTGTTCGTGATGGTCCAGCAGCTCCGGTACGCCAAATACGAGGCCGAACACGGCCCCATCTACGGCGACCTGCTCGAACGCCTCGACGATCGATACGACGCCCTCGAGACCGTCGACATGGCACGCCGGCTCTCGCCGGCCGACGAGGACGTGGAATCGCTGTACGTCGACCGCGGCGAAGGCGGTCACTACAGCCCGGCGACCAACCGAGCGGTCGCCGAGGTGCTGTCCGAAGTCGTCGACGAGTAACGGTGTTCGAGCCAACCACTACTCTCCCTCGACATTCATGTTTTCCTAGTTACAAACTTATTAACTCCGCGAATGAAGAACCGTTATACAGAGGGATCCAACGATGGCAATCGACCGGCGACCCGCGGAACAGACGCTCGATACGTCCCTGCTGGGACGAAACATCTCGCTGCGGTACTCGGACACCTGGCTGGCGTACTCGATTTTCGGCCTGCGGATCGTGATGGCCTGGGTGTTCCTCCAGGCCGGCCTCGAGAAGTGGGCCGAAGGCGGCTGGGGTGATCCGCTGGCGTGGTCCTCGGCGGGCTTCCTGAACAACGCCATCGCCGAGGCCAACCCGCTGTACGGGGTGTTCACCTGGTTCGCGGACTACGCCGCGATCGTCGACCCGCTGGTCGTCTTCGGGCAGGTCCTCATCGGGCTGGCGCTGCTTTTCGGCGTTTTCTTCCGGTTCGCCGCGCTGATGGGTGCGATCCAGATGCTGTTCTTCTGGACCGCCGCCTGGCAGGGCGGGCTCGCGGCCGGCTTCCCCGTCGAACACGGCTACTTCGTCGACAGTACGTTCGTCTACCTGCTGTTGCTGTTCGGCCTCGCCGCGTGGGGTGCGGGCCGCGTTATGGGCCTGGACGCGAGGCTCGAGAAGGCAGGAGTCGTTCGACGAAACCCCTGGCTGCGCTACCTGCTCGGCTAGGGCTACTCCGCCTCCAGCAGTAGCGCCTCACAGAGTGCGTCCGGCCCCTCGTCCTCGAGGAGTCGTCGCTGCCTCTTAGCGCCTCTCTCGCGCTCGTAGACCTCCTTGATGCCGTCGATCCCCAGCCGTTCGCACTCCCGGTCGACGAGTTCGCCGAGGTCGACGGTCCCCTCGAGGTCGCGGTCGATCAGGGCGGCCTCCTGGCCATGGCGGATCGCCCGCCACTTGTTCTCGTCGAGCAGTTCCCGCCGGTGTCGACTCGGACTCGTGCCGTCCTCGTACTCCTCGGCCAGGGCCTCGACGAGCGCGTGGGAGTACTCGACGAACGCCATCACGACGTCGGGGTCGGCCTGGGCGTCCGGGGTTCGGATCTCGACGGACCCGTGGGAGGTGTGGGGGCGCACGTCGTACCAGAGTTCCCCGCGGTCGTTGATCGAGTCGGTCTCGAGCATCCGACGCTCGAACCGATCGAAGTCCTCGAAGTCCTCGAAGTAGGTCGGCATCCCGGTGTTCGGCAGTCCCTCGAAAATCTTCGCGCGGGCCGACTGGAGTCCGGTGTCGAACCCGTTCCAGAACGGCGAGTTCGCCGACAGCGCGAGCATGATCGGGACGTACCACCGGAGTTCGTTCGAGATCCAGACGGCCTTGTCGGCGTCGTCGACGCCGACGTGGACGTGGAGGCCGGCGGTGGTGTTCCGGTGTTGGGGATACTGGATTCGGTCCAACTGGGAGCGATAGCGGGGTTTCTCGGCGTGCTCGAGTTCGCGCCACTTCGCGAGCGGGTGGAGACCGGCGGCAGCGATGTCGTAGCCGGCCTCGTGGGCGTGATCGAGCAGCGCCTGTCGGATCTCGCGCAGGGCCTCGCGGGCGTTTCCGGGGTCCTCGATCAGCGGCGTCTGGGTCTCGATGACGAACTTGAACAGTTCGTGATCGAGGCGATCCTCGAGGATCTCGGGGGGATCGCGTTCGTAGACGAGTTCGTCGGTGCCGCTCGTCGGCCGACCGCGCTCGTCGACGACGAAACACTCCTCCTCGATCCCCAGCGTGCCCATGCGCGTGAACGAATCCGGCGACCCGCGTTCCATCGTGTCCCCGTTTCGCCGCCGACAGTAAATACGGTTTGGAGTCGGAGCGTACGGCCGGAACCGCTCTCGTCGGTCGGTTGTCTACTCTTCCTCGGTCCCGGACTCCTCGAGCGCGTACACCGATCCGTCGCCGCTCCCGACGTACACCGCGCCGTCGACGACCGCCGGCGAACTGGCCACCCAGTTCTCCCCGGAGAACTGCCAGCGCGTGTCGCCGGTCTCGGCCTCGAGCGCCGTGAGCGTGCCGTCCTCGTTGCCGACGTAGAGGGTGTCCCCGGCGAGGGCGGGGCTGCTCCGGACCTCGAAGAACCCGGTGTGGTACCAGTAGAACGACTCGGGACGGGGGTTTCCGTCCGCTGGCGCGTCGCCCGCTGCGGCCGAGACTGCGTACACTCTGGTATCGTAACTGCCGAAGAAGACGACACCGTCGGCGACCGCCGGGGAACTCGTCACCGACCCGTCGGTCGGGAACTCCCACCGAAGGTCGCCCGAGTCGGCCTCGAGGGCGTACAGGGAGTCGTCGTTGCTCCCGACGTAGACCGCGCCGTCGGCGGTCGTGGGTCGGCTCTGGATCCAGTCGTCGGTCTCGAACGCCCACTCTTCGTCGCCGGAGTCGGCGTCGACCGCGTACAGGTGGCCGTCCGTACTCCCGACGTAGGCCGTCCCGTCCGCGATCGCGGGCGCGCGCTGGATCGAGCCCGCGGTGTCGAAGGCCCACTCCTCCTCGCCCTCCTCGAGGGAGAACGCGTACAGCGAGCCGTCGTTGCTCCCGACGTAGACCGTCCCGTCGACGATCGTCGGACTGCTCGCGACCATCTCGCCGGTCTGGAACGTCCACGCCTCGTCGCCGGAGTCGGCCGCGAGCGCGTAGATCGTCCCGTCGTGGCTCCCGACGACGACGGTACCGTCGGCGACCGCGGGGCTGCTCGAGACGTCGTCCCCGGTCCGGTAGGCCCACTCCTCGTCGCCGGAGTCGGCGCCGATCGCGTACAGGTGGCCGTCGCTGCTGCCGACGTAGACCAGCCCATCGAGGACCGCAGGGCTGCTGTAGACCGCGCTCTCGGTCGTGAACTCCCACCGGGTCTCGGCCCCGTCGATCGGGCCGGACGCCGCGGTGAAGCCGGTGTTTCCGGCGTCGAACTGGAAGGAGGGCCAGCCGTCCGGCGGCTCCTCGTCGTCGTCGGAGCCGTCGGACTCGAGGTCGAGGTCGAGGTCGGGGGACTCGTCGTCAGGGTTCGGGCTGTCGTCGGATTCGGCCGCACAGCCGGCCAGTCCGACGGTGCCGACGACCGCGGCCGTCCGCAGGAACCCGCGCCGAGCGCGTTCGTCTCTCATGAACGGTCCCATTCGGCCCGCCTACATATGCTTCCTGCATCGGGCGGGCGAGCAGGGGCGGCCGCGACGGTCACCTTGTCGACGTCCTCGAAGTCGCCGTGACGGAGACCTGGTAGTGGGCACGCGACCGCACTGACGAGGAGATCGACGCTGGCCCAAACGGAGAGTATGACCTCGGGAGGTGGCCGGCGTGACCGCGGTCCTTCCCGATACTGTCGACACACAGGTTTGTCGGAGATACGCCGGATTCTCGAGGCTGCGCCGGGCTATCGTTTCCCGACGACTGTCGGGACGTCTTCGCGTTCGTCTCTGGCGACTCGACAGTTTCACGGCCATGCATGTCTCCTCCCGGTGTCCCAAGATATCGATCAACATTGTGTCATATTTGGAAAGAATAATATTCGACTATGGATCGGCGTAGAATGCTACTCGGAACTGCAACTGCTTTCATAGCGACGACTGCGGGTTGTAGTCAAACGGGCGAAAATAATGAAGACGAAGCGACTTCACCCACTGACGCGGTTGAGCAGTACTTCCTAGCGCTGAGTGATGGGGACCGAGAGAGTGCAAATCAGTACACTCATCCGGATATCGAGTATTATCTTAATAATAAGGACCATCCTTTGCTGAATGCAGAGGGGATCACAGTCAACGAAACGGAAGTAGTCGATATAGAGACGGGTGTTCGGTACATGTACGAAGACCCCGATGAACATCCAATTGACGAATTCGTTGAAGAAGAGAAAGCCGCATTAGAATCGCTTCAGGATGAGTACGGATTTGATGACTACGCCTACGTTCGTCATGACGCTGAAGCGGAAGGGCTCACGTTCAACTCAATCTATCTCCTGTTCGAGGATGATAAGTGGGTGATTTGGTCGGTGCCGACCGGTCTCCGTGAATAAATTATAAACTCAGCTTTGCACGTTAGCCTCGGCGGTTGAGTGAACGCAGAGGTGATCGATCTCGGTCATGAGGTCATCGACGCCACGATCATTGTTGTCCCGAACCTACGAGAGAAGGTTGTAGACGGCTTCCTTCAGGGAATGTTCGAGGTTCGCTCGAAGGCGTGTTTCACCGTGTTTTTGGAGTTCTTCGAGGCGTTCGTGGTTGGATTGCTGTTCGTCCCAGTCGTACTCGGTGAGGAACTTGTTGAGAGCGCGTTTGCTATTGGCTGGAAGGACTTCGCGCGCGATCCCCGCCACGGTCTTGTTGCTGGCCGCAACAAGACCTGTGGCGTAGGTTTTCGCGTAATGACGTTGTGCTGGCGACAGCGAGTCGAACTCGTCGAACACACGCACGCAGGACAAGAAGTCCGTAATCGGCATCATCCGTCCTTGCCCCCCTACGTCATGCTCCTACTTCAACGTACAAAGCTAAGTAAAGACGAATAACTGTGGCGCAAAGGAGTTCTTTGAGCCACGGTTGGTTGTGTACTAATCTAACGTAGTGAACAAATCGAAGAGTGATTTCTGTAATTCCGCTGTTCACTCACTCGGAAGTAGCCTTAGCACACCCACCCCGACGCCGTACCCCTATTCAACAGAGCAATTAATCTCACTGTCTGCTTGCTTGGTTGTAGACACACCTTCAGCAAGCAGACGTTCTAACTAAGCGGCTTTGTGAACTACTGATAATACGATATTATGGACTGGGATGACTACCAGAAATATGTACTACTGGGATGGATTCTTACTTCATAGGAGTCTGTTGAGCGGTTTATTATCCCTTCCATCAAGCAATAAATGCGGTCAGGAACAGTGACCGCACCCCGCCAGCCCACTAACTGGCACGAGATCTTACTCGTGCTTCCGTTCATCTCCACCGGTCGCACCCTTCTGCCGTCGTTCGATCCCTGAACGGTAGCGATCTGTATCAAGTGTCGCGCTGAGATTCTGGTTCGGTTAAACAACCAGTGTCAGAGCTGCTACGGCGAACTCTAACGAGTCGAATGAGCGGTGTCCGAACGGTCCGTGAGTATGATTCAGCACAGCCAGAAGAGATACTATATCGATGTATCGAGATAGGGAGTGGCGCTATTTCAGTTCAAACCATCGTGACCAGATATGCAAGCCACATCAGAAAGCCGATCCCTCCCATAGTAGCCATCAGGCCCGAACTGACGACCGTCTCCTCTTCGTCGTACAATTTGTACCCACAGAAGACAGCGACAAGACCGAGTAGCGGAATAAGTACCCATGAGATAATCACCGACGCTCTTCCGTAGGAGATTGTTGATCCAGTTGCGTTTCTCGTCTATTTGATTGAGGTCCACGTGTAGAGCGGTCCTGTTCGATGACTCAGTTCATCGCAATCAGCGCACGATCGCAAGAGGGCGCCCCATCAACAATGTGCTACACAAGAGCGCACAAGAATCAACGACGGTCTCTACAACCAGCCGTCAATGACTGGAACCGTGGGTTCCTCGCTCAGACGCTCATACGTCTCCGCCGTCAGAGCACGTGAATGGAAATGCGAGTTCTGTGAGATGGACCTGACTATAGCGATTCAATAGAGCCAGACCATCACTCCCCGAGCGGTCGCGCGACGATCCCCAGGTGGTCCGCGTGGTGGGGCTCGAGACGTTCCTCCTCGAGGATTTCGTACCCCTCGGCGAGTTCCTCGCGGACGTCCGCGAAGACGTCCTCGGGGTCGCGGGTGACGTCCTCGCTGCGGGCCTTCACGGCAAGCAGGAGCCGCCCGTCGTCGGCGAGGAACCGCCGGTTCTCGAGGGCGACCCGGGCCTGTCCGCGGGTCGCAACGTCCTGGACGACGGCGTCGACGTCGGCTTCGACGACGTGGGCGTAGGTCTCGGGCTTTCGCGCGTCGGCAAGCAGCGGGAACAGCCGCGGCCGGGACTCGGCGGCCGACAGCAGGTCCCGCGCCGGGCGTGCGGCGAACTCGACGGCGTAGGTCGGCCCCGCGAAGTCCGCGACGTGGCTCACCGTCGTCCCGCTCGCGGCGCCCAGGTAGAGGACCGTCTCGTCGTCGCCGCCGGCGAGGTCGACGTCCATCCCGAGTTCGAGCATCGCGCCGAGTTTCGACCGGTCGGGGTTCCAGGCGCGCCACTCCCGATCGGTCGGCTCGCCGTAGACGGGTTCGCCGCGGGTGGCGAGCCGTTCCGCGCCGTCGAACCGGCGGCGCTCGACGCCGTCCGGCAGGGCGTCAGTCATCGCCCTCACCTCCCGTCGACGCGTCGTCGCCGTCCGCTCGCGCCCGGATCGTGTCGATTCGCTCCTCGAGTTCCGCGTCGAGTTCGGGCTTGCGCTCGCCCGAGTAGTGGTCGACCCGCGCGGCGATGGAGAGTTTGCCGGCCACGGCCCGCGCCGCGGAGCCGCGGTCCTCCGGGCGAGTTCCCCGGACCGCGTCGTGGACGTAGATGACTCCGTGTTTCGGCGACGGCGCGTGGCCCCGCAGGTGGGCGAACAGCGCGTCCTCGGCCCCGAGCACCTGGACCGTGCCGCTTGGTTTCTTCGCGAGTTCCTCGAGGCCGCCCGCCAGCGAGATCAGCCGCGCGGCGAGGACCGGGCCCGCGAGCGCGGCGAGATTGGGCGCGACGGTCGGCGTCTGGCGTTCGACGAACTCACGGAGGTCGTCTGCCTCGTCGGCCAGGTCCGCGACACGTTCGGCGAGCGAGCGGATCCGGTCCCCGCCGTCACCCGGGAGGTCGGCCTCGCTTCCGTCTCGAGCGGCCAGCTCCCGCGCGTAGTCGACGCCGGTTCCGACGTTCGGATCGACGGTGCCGCCCCACTCCGCGAGCCGCTCGGCGAGTTCGTTCGCCGTCCGCTCGCAGTCGTCCATCGCGCGCACCGCGTGGACGAGTTGCCGGTCGTCGGCGGCTTCGCGCTCGGTCACCGCGGCGCGGGTCGCCGCGGTCGTCGCCTCCTTCAGGGCGTCGTAGTACTCCTCCTCGTCGGCGGCGAACTCCCTCTCGACGGCCAGCGCGGGCCAGTTCCGGGGCTCGTCGGCGGAACCGTCCCGGACGGCCTCGGCGGCCGACTCGGGGTCATCCGGATCGGCCTCGGAGAACCAGCCCGCGTCCGCGGGATCGGTCGTGGTCATTGCCGGGGAGTAGTCGCTCCGGTTGTATATGCGTTCTCGAAGCGATCCGCGGCCGGCTTTCCGGCCGGAGAACGGGGGCGGACCGACTCGGTCGCTCGAGAACCGCACCCGGCGCTGCGCGGCAGTCGTGAACGGCCTCGAAAGTGCGAAGAACGGACGACGGGGTCGGTTCAGCGACCGAACAGTCGCTCCCACAGCGAGCGGCCCGTCGGTCGCTCGGCCAGGATCACCGAGCGGTCGACCTCGTTGATCACGTCGTAGGCGAGCGACCCGCGCAGGAGCCGCGAGAGCAGCCCCCGCTCGGTCGCACCGATGACGATCAGCGAGTGGTCCTCGGCGGCCTCGGCGATCGCCCCCTCGACGTCGCCGGACTCGTCGATCAGGATCGCGGCGTCCTCGAGGCCGTGGTCCGCGGCCCACTCGGTCAGGAACCGTTCACCCTCGGCGCGTTCGTCCTCGTCGACGACGTGCAACAGCGTGATCTCGGAGCCGAGCTGGTCGCGCATGTCGCGGGCGACTTCGGCGCTCAAGTCCGAATCTGGACCGCCGGCCGTCGGGACGAGCACGCGGTCGGTCTCCAGCCCCTGGTCGTCGAACACGAGGAAGTCACAGGGCAGGTCGTGGGTGAGTTCGTCGAGCGGACTCTCGACGCGGCCGGCCGACCACGCGCGGCCGGGCCCCCAGCCCATGACCACGGTGTCCGCGTTCTCTCGACGGGCGACGTCGAAGATCTCCTCGACGGATCGGTGTGAGACCACCGTCTTGACGTCGACGGGGACGTCGAGCGTCTCCGTTCTCTCACGGACCCGTTCCATCAACTGCTGGGACTCCTCGTCGATCCGCTGGATGTGCTCGGAGCCCTCCTCGAGGGGCGTCTGGTCCGGGACCTCGACGATGTGGACGGCTTCGACGGCCCCGTCGTTGGCCTTGGCGATCACGCTCGCCAGCGACAACAGCGAGGACTCGGTGCGCGGGTTCGACACCGGGACGACGACCGTATGCTCCGCGTTCCCGGACGGACGAGCCGCGTTCGCGGCCGAGACCGCCAGGTCGGGCATCTCCTCGGAGCGGGAGAGAATGTAATTGCTCAGGACGCCTTCCCGATCGGTCTCGTGACGGGCGTAGACCCCGTACCAGAGCACCGCGCCGACGACGAACACGAGGCTGAGCGCGATCTCGATCTCTTTCATGAAGCCGATCAGCCCGAGCGAGAAGACCATCCCGAGGATCGGCGTGATCGGGTACAGCGGGACGGTGAAGTCGGGATCGTACTCCGGAACGTCGGCCTCACGGAACACGATCAGCGCGGCGTTGATGAGCGCGTAGACGACCAGATGCAGGATGCTCGCGGCCTTCGACAGCACCTCGAGGTCGTTCCCGAGGACGACGATGAAAAGCAGGATCATCCCGCCGGTGACCGCGATCGAGCGGTACGGCGTCGCGAACCGCGGGTGGATCTCGTTGAGCCACGCGGTGACGATCTTGTCCCGGCCCATCGCGAAGTTGATCCGGGCCGACGCGAGGATGGATGCGTTCGCGCTCGAGGCGGTCGCCAGCAGTGCGCCGAGCGTGATCGAGGTCACGCCGATTACGCCGAGGTTCCCGGAGAAAATGATCTCGGCGGCGTCGGACATCGGCGTCTGATCGCTGATCGAGTCGTAGGGGATGATGCCGACGAGCAACCCGACGATGATCGCGTAGATGACGGTCGCGATGGCGACGCTACCGACGATGGCGATCGGGAGGTTCCGACCGGGATTTTTCAGTTCCTCGCCGACCGTCGCGATCTTCGCGTACCCGAGGAAGGAGACGAAGACGAGAGCGGTTCCGGGCAGGATCTCGCCGTAGCCCAGCGGCGCGACGGTGTCGTCGACCATCACGGTGCCCCAGTCGAACGAGAAGAACCCGAGCAGGGAGAAGGCGGTGAGGATCGTCAGCAACAGCGCGACGATTGCGGTCTGGACGCCGCCGGTCTCTTTCGCACCCATGTAGTTGACCCCGACGAACGCGAGGCCCGCTACGAACGCGCCGACCTGTACCTCCGAGAGAACGAGCGGGCCGAGCGCGATCGTCGGCAGGACGGCGATCTCGCCGACCACCGGGAGCGAAACGACGACGTCCCCGAGGAAGGTCGCGAGGTAGCCGCCGAACCCGATGCAGTAGAAGGCGCTGGCGAAGGCGAGCCCCATCCAGTCACCCATTCCGGAGATCGATCCGAACAGGGGACCGAGCGCGCGGTTGATATAGTAGTATGCACCCCCGGCTTTGGGCATCGCCGTCCCCAGTTCGCTCACCGAGAGCGCGTTGATCATCGCGATCAATCCACCGATGACGAACGAGAGGACGACGACCGGCCCCGCTTCCTGGGCCGCGACGCCGGGCAGAACGAAGATCCCCGCGCCGATCATCGTCCCGATACCGATCGCGAGGGCCGAGATCAGCCCCAGGTCCTTGGCGAGTTCCTCGTCACTCATGCTATCCTCTGTGTCTGTTTTCCCTGGAAGAGCGTTCGTAAATCAGTTATCATTAGTGGGTAGTCGTTTCGCGTAATAACGAAACGCGGCGTACGAGGTGTCGTTCGTCGGCGTTTCTGCTTTGTCAGTTCCTACGTCGAACGGCGGGTTCAAACACTTGTTGATTCGAAAAAGACCCTGTCTCTGAGTTCGGAAGGCAGAACGAGAGGGGTGCCAAACTGTTGTGGCGCAATTTAGCCTGCGCTGTGGATTCGGACGAGTCCGTTCGAGCTTATGTATCTCTCCGATATTATTAAGTTGAGGTCTTGATCAGTAGCTAGGTATATGTGCCGAACTTCGGAAACGAAACTCTCTTTCCCTGCTCTGCTCTCTACACGACCCAACCGCGGAGACTCTCTCGAAAGTCTCGAAAGCGCGCTTTCGAAGCGGACTCTCGGATTGACGGACGGCAGAAACCACGGACTTGGGGTCATGAAACCCGAGACGGGACACGCGAACGCGACAGGTAAGCGGACGACGACCACTATCACGATGACTCGGAAATCAACGCTTACGGATCATCGAATCGGCGGAGGAAAACGATGCGCGTAGTCATCGTCGGGGCCGGGGAAGTCGGTCGGACTATCGCCCACAACCTCGAGGAGTCCCACGACGTGGTCGTCGTCGACCGCGACCCGGACGTCGTCGAGGAACTGACCTACTCCAGGGACGTCCTCTCGATCCAGGGCGACGGTACCGAACTGGGAACGCTCGAGGAGGCCGACGTCGAACGGGCCGACCTCGTCATCGCCTGTACGGACAACGACGAAGCGAACGTCGTCATCTGTGGAGCAACCAAAACCGTCAGCGACGCGTTCACGATCGCCCGCGTGCGCCGCCGAACCCTGCTCGAGACCTGGGAGGGATCCCAGGGGGCGTTCGGCGTCGACTTCATGGTCTGTACGGACCTGTTGACGGCGCGAGCGATCGTCCGGATCTCCGACCTGCCCGCGACCCAGGACGTCGACACGTTCGTCGGCGGACTGGTCAGGATGGCGGAGTTCGAGGTCTGTCCGGAAAGTCCGGTTGCCGGATCGACGGTGAGCGACGCCGACCGGTACGACTCGCTGACGTTCGCAGGGGTCTTCCGGGACGACGAGATGATCGTCGCGACCGGGGATACGGTGTTGCAGGCAGGTGATCGGATCGTCGTCATCGGGAGTACCAGTTCCGTCGCCGACTTCGCCAGAGACGTGGCTGCACCGACGAGCGAGGAGGGCAACGAGGTCGTGGTCGTGGGCGGCGGCGAGGTCGGCTACCAGACCGCCCGGGAGTTCGAGGACCACGGCTACCGGCCCCGGCTGATCGAACGGGACCACGAGCGGGCCCGAGAAGTCGCCGAGGCCTTGCCGAACACGATGGTGATGGAGAGCGACGGGACCGACGCGGAGTTTCTCATACGCGAGCACGTCGACGAGGCGGATCTCGTCGTCGCTGCGCTCGACAGCGACGAGAAGAACCTGCTCGTCTCGCTGCTGGCCGAACGCATCGGCGTCGAGCGGACCGTGGCAGTCATCGAGAACCGCGAGTACGTCGACCTCTTCGAAACCGTCGGCGTCGACGTCGCGGTCAACCCTCGCGAGGAAACCGCCGAGGAGATCGTCCGCTTTACCCGCGCCGATCACACCGAGAAAGTCGCCATGCTCGAGCACGACCGGGCCGAGGTCATCGAGTTCGAGGTCAACGGCGACGGGGTCCTCTCCGGCAAGCCGATCGTCGACGCGATGCGGTCGCTTCCCGATGGGGTCGTCATCGGAGCGATCTCCCGTCAAGGCGAACTGATTACCCCCCGTGGCGAGACGGTCGTCCAGCCGGGCGATCACGTCGTCGTGTTCGTCGATTCGGCAGTCATCGACGATGTAATCGAGGCGATCTGAATGCGACGGAGGTTACACGTCGACTGGCGGGCAGGGCTGAGTCTCGTCGGAACGCTACTGGCGTTCCTTTCGCTCGCGTTCGTCGTCCCCATCCTGGTCGCGCTCGTTTACGGCGGCGAGGACCTCTGGGTATTCGTCGCATCGATGGCCATCACCGCCACGTTCGGTCTCCTCCTTCGTAAACTCGATCCCGAGCCCGATCCGGGCGCTCGAGAGGCGTTTCTCGTCGTCGCCTTGACCTGGCTGTTCGCGGCGATCTTCGGTGCGCTTCCGTACGTCCTTGCGGGGGACGGAACGGTTGCACATCCGATCAACGCCATCTTCGAGAGCATGAGCGGCTTCACGACGACGGGGGCGACGGTGATGGGCGATATCTCCTTCGACACTCACTCCAGGGCGATGCTGATGTGGCGACAGCTTTCCCAGTGGCTAGGCGGAATGGGAATCATCGTCCTCGCGGTCGCGATCCTCTCCCAGATGGCTGTCGGTGGTGCCGAACTGATGCGAGCCGAGACGCCGGGGCCGGGCGTCTCGAAGCTCACGCCCCACATCGCCGAAACGGCCCGCGTGCTCTGGATCGCCTACGTCGCGCTCACGGTAATCTATATTCTGTTGCTGTACGCGGTCAACCTGCTTGGCTACGCACCGAACATGGATCTCTACAACGCCATTGCTCACGGGTTCACGACCCTCCCGACCGGCGGGTTCTCTCCGGAAGCCCGCAGTATCGAGGCGTTCTCGCCACTGGTTCAATGGCTCGTCATCCCGTTCATGTTCGCGGCCGGGGTCAACTTCGTGCTGTGGTGGCACGTCATCTCCGGCGACGCCAGGGCCTTGCTCCAGGACAACGAGTTCCGACTCTACCTCGGCTCGGTGTCCGTTCTCACGATCGTGGGGACGATCATGCTCTTTTTCTCCGCCCTCGAGACGCCCCAGACGGGCCAGATCGGCGGACAAATCGAGCGGTCGGCACGCTACGCAGCCTTCCAGATCGCCTCACTGACGAATTCGACGGGGTACGCGAACATGGACTTCGACGCCTGGAACGGCCCGGGCAAGGGGCTGTTGTTGTTCGCGATGTTCATCGGCGGTTCGACGGGATCGACCGGTGGCGGGGTCAAGATCCTCCGGTGGCTGGTGATCCTGAAGACGCTCAGGCGGGAGGTGTTCACGACGATCCACCCCGAAGCCGTCCGACCGGTCCGGATGAACGGTCGGGTTCTCGAGGAAGAGGCAGTCCGAGGAATATACGCCTTCACGCTGCTGTACCTCGTGCTCTTTTTCGTCGGCGTTGCGCTGTTCGCCGCGGACGCGGCCCGCGTCGGGTTCGATCTCCACCTGCTCGACGTCATCAGCGCATCGATCGCGACGCTCGGGAACATCGGACCGGGCCTGGGAACGATTACCGGACCGATGGGCGGGTACGTCGACTTCCCCACGAGTTCAAAACTGCTGATGATCCTCTACATGTGGATCGGCCGCCTCGAGATATTCCCGGTGCTCGTCCTGCTGACGAAGGCGTACTGGACGGATTGATGGCCGTTGTGCCGTTTCCGCTCGGCGTTACGTTTCGACTGTGTTTCTCCCTTTTCTTCGAGTCCGAGAGACGAGGCCGAAGCGATCGCTGAACCGTCGGTCCGCAGTACGGCGATTACCTGGCGAGCTTGATGAACTCGTTGACAGCCGTGTCGCTCCCCGTGACCACGAGCGTGTCGTCGCGTCGAACCCGAAACTCGGGGCCGGGGTTGGTCACCAGGTCGCCGTTTCGCTCGACGGCAACGACCGTCGCACCGGTACGTTCGCGGATCGCCGCCCCCTCGAGCGTTCGACCGGCAAGGTCGGGCGCGGACGTACGGATGATCTCGAACTGCGTCTCCGGCGAGAGTACTTCCTCGTCCTCGAGCAGCACCGTCGAGAGCATCCGTCCCGTGACCGTCGACAGCGCGAGCACGTACTCCGCGCCGGCCCGGTAGAGCTTCCCCGTGTTCTCGATCTCGTTGGCCCTGGCGATGACCTCGGTCTCGGGTGTGATCCGCTCGAGGACGACCGTCGTGTACATCGTTTCCGTATCGTCGTCGAGCGCCAGCACGACGATGTCGGCGTCCTTGATCTCTGCGTCCAGTAGCGTGGTCGGATCCGTGATGTCCCCGACCACGTCGACGCCCGACCCGTTTTTCTCGGTATCGACCACCGTGTGAGGGAGCCCGGCCTCGTCCAGCGCCGTGGCGACGCTTCGTCCAACGATCCCGTGGCCGGCGACGACGACCCGTTCCTGCCCGTCACGCAGCCCGTTCGGGGCGATCGTTCGGGACGTAACCTCCTCGAGTTCCTCGTGGCTGCCGGCGACCAGCAGGATCGTGTTCCCCTCGATCCGCATGTCGGGCTCCGGCGTCGGGACGAACTCGCCGTTCGACCACGCGCCGATGATCGTCGCGCCGATCCGGTCCCGGAGTCCGGCCTCGGCGATCGTTTTCCCCGCGAGGTCGCTGTCCCCTTTCACCACGAGTTCCGAGAGTTCGAAGTCGTCGCCGATCTCGATCGTGTCCCGGAGCTCCCGGGTGATGGACAGTGTCACTTTCTCCGCGAGGCTGTGGCCGAGCACCTGCCGGGGCCGGATCACGTGATCGGCGCCGGCGTACCGGTGGTAAACCGCGTCTTCTCTGCTTTCGGCGATGCTTACGATGTCGATGTCGTCCCCGAACTCCCTGACCGTCAGGATGACCGAGACGGACCGCTCGTCCGAGACGTCGGCGACTACCGCCCGGGCCGAGTCGAGGTTGGCCCGCTCGAACGTCTCTTCGAGTTCGGGGTCGCCGAGGATCGCCTCGATCCCCTCGTCGTTCAGTTCGAGCACGACGTCCGGATCCTCCTCGACGATCACGTACGGCACGTCCGCGGCCTCGAGTTCCGACCGAAGGACGTCCTCGCGCGGGGAGTACGAACAGATGATGACGTGGTCGGTGAGTTCGGTTTCCATCGCGGGACGGTCAGCGATCGCCTCCTGGAACAGGGGAAGGACGAAGATCGGCAGTGCCAGAAACACGAGGAGCACGCCGGTGAGGTTCATCCCGACGACGAACAGGTTCATCGCCGTACTGTTCCAGTGGTCGGTGTGGCCGCCGAAGCCTGCGGTCGTGAAGGCCTCGATGACGACCTGTAACGAGTCCGCGAGCGAGGTCTGGTGGCCTTCGAACACGAGCAACGCCCACTGGTATGCCACGGTGTACAACGCCACCAGCCCCACGACGAACGCCGTCGCCAGCACGATCCGCCGTCGCCATTCGATCATCGGTGATATCTGTGGTTTGCCGGCCGCCGTTTTGGGTGTTACTGGTCCGAACGGAATATTTCAGGTGGGACCCGAACTCGCCGACCGGTCTCTCGAGTCCGGGACCGCCGCGCCGCCTCACCCGGCCACACGCTCCCACACCACCAGCGTCGGCGGCAACACGACCACCGCCATCAGGAACGAGTAGATGACGCTGATCGACATCAGGAGTCCGAACTGGCCGAGCAGCGGAGTGATCGCCAGAATCAGCGACGCCGAGCCGCCGAGGGTCGTCAGCATCGACCCCGTGAGTGCGCCACCGGTCCCACGCAGCGTCGTCAGGAGCGACTCGTAGGCGTCCCCACACTCGTTGTACTCGTCGATGAAGCGGTGAGTGACGTGGACAGAGTAGGCGACGCCGACACCGATCGTGAGCGACAGCACCGTTCCCGTCAGCGCGTTCAGGGGAAGGTCGAGTATCGGCATGGTCCCGGCAAGCACTGCAACCGTCACCACGATAGGAAACATGTTCGCAATCCCTAGCGACGCACGCCCCTCGAGTACGTGGTAGATGAGCATCAGGAACACCAGGGTGAACACGAGCGCCAGCGCGAGGCTGAACAGCGACGAGTCCAGGATCACCTTCGAGGTTTCGTGGAAGACGACGATATCGCCGGTCGGTGTGGTATCCAGTCGGAAGTCGGCCGCCAGTTCCCGGGCGTCTTCCGTGACTTCGGCCTGGGTGGCGTCGGCCTCGACGGTGTAGATGACCCGCATACTGCGCTGATCTTCGGTAATGTACTCGAGTGCGTCGTCACGGGCGTCCGATTCGAGGAGGCGATCGAGGACGTACCCGACGTTGCGATCGGGGACGCCGTTGCCGTCGATATCGTTGGCCTCGAGCAGGCGAGCGAACTCGTCGTCGTTCTCCGCGTGGTCGTGCATCACGTCGACGATGCTGTTGCTCTCGGCCCGGCCATTCTCGGTGACGATCGTCGACGGCGGATCGTTCCCGGCGCGGTGGACGGACTCCAGGGCGTGATCCTCGTGTATCGGCCCTTCGACGTAGATCGTCACCTCGTCGTCCTCGCCGCTCTCGAAGGTGTCCTCGAGGTAGTTGATCGTCGCGGTGACGGTGTACTCTTCGGGCGCCAGGGGTTCGGGCATCGTCTCGGCGTAGCCGGGCAGTTCCTCGGCCGGGAGGAAATCCTCCTCCTCGAAGGTGGTATCGACGGTCGTTGCGTACGCACCGGTTCCAGCGGTCACCACCAGGGCGACGAGTACCATCGCGATCGGTGCCCGCCGCCCCACGTGTGCACCGACGGGGAGGACTCGCCCGAGCAGCGAATCTTCGGAGCCAAGCGGTGAAGAGCCGAACTCGCGGATACCGTACGCGTCTCGCAGTTGATCGAGATACACCTTCGCCGCCGGCAGGAAGATGCCGAAGATAAAGAACGTAAAGATGATCCCGATGCTTGCGACGAACCCGAACTCGCGGATCGGTTCGAGGTCGCTGGTGACGTTCGCGCCGAAGCCGATGACGGTCGTTCCAGTGACGATGAAGAACGCGATGAGTAACTGCGTGGCGGCGGTATCCATCCCCTCTTCGATCCCGGCACCGTCGACGCGCTCTTCCCGGTACCGGTTGACGGCGTGAATCCCGAAGTCGATCCCGACCGCGAGCAACAGGGGCGGGATCGCGATCATCACCATCGAGAACGGGATGCCGGCGTGCCCGGTGAATCCGAACGTCCAGATCACCGCCATGACGAGCGAGACGAGCCCCAGTACCACGTCGAACGGGTCACGATAGGCCGTAATCAGGAACGCGAGGATCAACACGATGACCACCGGCACGATGATCGCCATCGAGTCCGAAATCACGTTCTCGAACTCGGTGTCCAGGATGCCGTTCCCGAAGGTAACGATGTTGCCGTCCATCGACTCGACGGTGCTACGGACCCGGTACTGGATCGCCTGTTCGTCGACGTCGCTCTCGTGAGTGACGACCGCGATGGTCGCCGATGCCTCGGGTTCGGCGGGACTGAAGTCTTCGCTCAGTGAGGCCGCAAACTCCGGGTTGTCCCCCAGTTCTCTGACCGTTTCTCTGACCTGGGCGTCGGTCGCCCCTTCGAGCGTTCTGATCTGTTCTTCCCTGGTGTCGGCCGTGGGATCGATCGACCGGGCGACCCCTTCCGCGACGCTCGAGCTCTCCGTGACGCGGTGTTCCTCGCTTTCCTCGAGGTAGTGTTGGATCTCGAGCATCCGGAGTAAAGCGTCCCGTGTGAGGACGTTCTCACCGCGGTGGATGAGCTGTGTCGTCGGCGCGTCCTCCTCGAACGGCGGCTCGAACTCCTCGTTAACCTGGTCCTGGGCGTTCTGCGCGTCGATTCCGTCAGTGAACGCGTTCAACCCGGCGTCCATTTCGATCGCACTGAGTCCGCCAGCAAACAGCGCAGTAACGAGGAGGAAGACGACGATGACCGTTCGCGGACGATCGATAATCCAGTGGTTGATCGTCCCCAGTACCCGTTCGACGGACTCCGGTTGGTCGGACATCGCTCGTTAGCGGTCGGCGTTGGATTCGGTGCCGGAATCGGCGGGCTGTTCCTCGGAGTCGTCGGCATCGGTTTCGTCGTACTCGAGTCGTTCCCCGGTCGGGCCGGTCCGTTCGACGGAGGGATCGGATGCGTCTTCGGGTTCATCGGTGTCGGCCGGCCAGACGTCGGAGTCCGATTCCACGTCGTCAGTCTCGTCGTAGCCGAACGCCGATTCGGCGGCGTCGGTTCCGGGTGTTTCGACCTGGCTGTGGCCGCCGTAGCCGGTTCGGGTCCCGCTCTCGGCCCCCGAGCCTCCGCTCTCGTCTTCCCCGAGCCGCTTTGCGATCGGTCCAGGGAGTTCGAGGTCCCCGATCCGCCCGAGCACCGGCACGCCCTCGAGGGCGGCGGCGATCCGGGCGCGGAACCACCAGCAGACCGCCACGACACCGCCGAGGAGCCCAACCGCGGCGAGGATGGCCTGGGTGGAGATCCCCTCCTCGGGCTCGACCACCTCGAGCGGGATCCGGTACGTGTCGGTCAACTGCGAGTTGGAGCGCTCGTCGTCGTATCGGAAGTCCATTCGCAGCGGGTAGGTCTGCGGGGTCGCGTCGTCGCTGACTTCGACCTCGAAGGTGACCGTCGCCGACTCGCCGGGTTCGAGCGACGGGATGAACCCCTCGTCGTCGTGGTTGTCGAGCGGATCGTTCGTGTAGAGTTTCGCCTCGATATCAGTGAGCGTCTCCGACTTCGTGTTCGTCACCTGTAGCGAGATTTCCTGCGTTTCCCCCACCTTCTGGGTGGCGTTGAGCACATCGACGTCGAACTCGTCGCGCTCGGGTGCGACCTCGAGCGGGAGGTCGACCGGCTCTTGCGTCGTTCGAACGTCGTCGTGGATATTACGGTACCTGACGTTTGCTTCCATCACCCGCGGACCGGGCTCGGCTTCCCCGCCGATGCCGACCCGGAACTCGAACGGTGCCGTTTCGCCGGGTTGCAGGTCGCCGACGGCATACTGGGTCTCGCGCGGGTAGACGTTCGATCCGCTGCCGAGTCCCTCCTCGAGGTTCGGGACGATCCCCTCTTCTCCGTCGTCGACGACGAGAACGGTGTCGTTGACCGGTTTCGGACCGTCGTTGACGATCGTTCCTTCGATCGTCCCGTCCTCGCCGACGTAGAGGTCGGTCTCGAGGTTTTCGACGGCGAACTGCTGTTCGGGTGCGGTCTCGGCACCGACACGCACCTCACGGGAGGTCCGATCGACCCCCTCGCCGTCGCGGAAGTCGACGGTCACGGAGACGGGGTACGTCCGCGCGACCGCGTCGGCATCGACGTCCATCGCTGCCTGTACCGTCGCGGTTTCGTTGATCTCCCAGTCGCCGACGTACTCCGTGCTGCCGGACGTCTGGAGGTCCGATCCCTCGCTCGTCGGGGCGACCGGCTGGAGCGCCGCCCCGCCAGCCGGCCCTGTCTGGGACCCCGATTCGTCGGCCGCCGGGGTGATCGTCTGGACGTTCTGGTCCGGCGACTCGAACTGGACGACGGCGTCGCTCGCGTTCTCGACGCCCGTATTGTTCAGTTCCAGAGTGACCAGTCCTCGGTCACCGACGACGAGGCCGGAGCGAACGTCGACGGCCTCGAACCGCGCTCGCTCTTCGACGACGATCGTGACAGTCTCGGTGTCGGTGCTGCTGTCGTCCTCGCCGTGTGTGTACTCGATCTCGGCCTCGAGCTCGTACGTCCCGGCCTCGGCGTCCTCGTCGACGGCGATCGTGAACGACTCGGACAGCAGCGTCTGGGCCGACATCGTCGGAACCGGTGTCTCGTTGGTTTTCACATCGACCGGTGCGTCCGTTTCGTTGAGTTCGACCGTCACGTCGCGCGCCTCGGTCGGCGGCGGATCACCGACGTCGCTATCGTCCTCGTACGGCGAGGCGGCGTTGCGAATCTCCAGTTGGAGGGTCGTCTCCTCGCCCGGTGCGACGATGTTTTCCGTGAGGTAAACGTCGAAATCGGGCTCGTCGGAGGCTGAGACCAACGCCGTCATCGGTGAGCCGACCAGCAGTAGTAGAACGAAACTGAGGGCGACTATACGAGTCCGTCTCATCACGTGACTGTATTGGCAGCCCACGTATCAACCTTTCTATTACAAACCACAAGCTTGTTGTTTCTTTCTCCGGTAAGTCCAGTATGGACGATCACACCGATCTACTGGCCGAACTCGGCCTTTCGAACTACGAGGCGCGGGCCTACGTCGTGCTCGCGGGCAACGGTCCGATGACGGCGGACCAAGTCGCCGACGAGTCCGACGTTCCACGCGGGCGGGTCTACGACGTTCTCAACTCGCTGGTCGATCGGTCGCTCGCGAGAGCCGACGACGGTCGCCCCCGAACGTACGTCCACGTCGAGCCCGAGGAGGCGGTCGCCCGGCTCAAGGAACGACGGCTCGAGGAACTCGAGGAAGAACGGACAGCGTACGAACGAACGGCGGCGTCAGCGTCCGACGCGCTCTCGGGAATCACGGACGGCGACGACGCGGAGGGGTTCACGACGAGCGCGCTCCACGAGGAGGCGGCCCGCGATCTGTTGCTCGAGCGGTTCGCCGCGGTCGACGATTCCATCCGGATCGCCGCGGCGACGGTCGACGTCAGCCCGGCACTCGAGGCGGCGTTCGCCGATCGGCTCCGGAATCTCCTCGACCTGGGCGTCTCGATCCGACTGCTGGTGACCGAGATCGACCAGGCCGAGGATCGAGTCACGGACTTGCTCGAGGCCGGCATGGAGATCCGACGGGCCGACAGCGTCCCGGAACGGCGGTTCATCGTCCTGGACGACGCGGAGGCCTGTCTCGAGGTCGTCAACCCGGCCGCGCCTGACGAGTTGCTGGCGGTCGTCAACTTCCGGGAGGACGATACGGCCCGCGAACTCGCGGCGAGTTTCGACGAACTCTGGGCCGACGCCGAAGCGTGGGAGCCGACCGAACGCGACGAAGCAACCGGAGAGTAGGGCGACGGACCGATTCAGACGGATCCCCGTACCGAGTTACCGGCGCAACCGCGTCCGGGTCACGGTTGCGCCGGAACTGACGGACAGTACCCCGTATCAGACGCCGAACGTGGCCCGCAGCATGTCACGGGTACCGGGACCGAGCCCGACCGCGACGACCGTGATCATCAGCAGGATGGCGTAGCGCGGACTCTCCTCGAATATCTCCTCGTTGAAGATCCAGACGACGAAGACTGCGGCTGCGAGTTTGACGAGCAGGAACGGCCAGGCCGCCCCCGTCACCTCGGCGATTTCGGCCGGCAGAATCGAGGCAGTGAGGTCGACGATGGCCTCGTTGACCGGGTGCTTGGGCGCGAGGTTCCGATCGTGGCCGAAGGCGGTCGCCCAGTCGAGTCCGATTACGTTCGCGACGCCGTCGACCGCGTGCGCCCAGATGACGATCGCACCCATGAACCGGGTGCCGCGGTTGATCTCGGGTGCGAAGCGTTCGATCGCCGTCCAGGTGAGCCACGTCGCGAGGGTCGCGACCGCGAGCGTCGTCAACAGCAGGTATGGGTAGAAGGTGGCGTACTCTTCGGTCGCCGCGGTGACTCCGAGGTAGCCGACGGTCAGGGTCAGCAATGCGGTGCCGATGCCGAACAGCGGGTACTCGTACCCCGATACGTAGTCGTTCCGGTCGAGCCAGACCGAACCGACGACCGCGAACAGCGTCACGAGGAAGACAGTGAAGTAGATCAGCGGGCTGATCAGGAAGCCGACCCAGGGGAGATCGATCGCGAGTTCGCCGGTGTAGCGGAACGCGGCGACGTTCGTGTCCTCGACGACGCGGAGCGCCCCGCCGAACAGCATGAACGGGAACAGTCCGTAGAAGCCCGCACGGTAGCGTTCGATCTCGAGACGCTTGATGAGGAAGACGACGCCGATGACGGCCAGTACCAGCGTCGGGATGTAGCCGGCGTAGGAGACGAACGTATAGCCGGGTTCGGCGGTCGGCCCCGCGCCGGAGGCTTCACCACAGGGGACCTGTTCGCCGCCGGCCCAGGCGACGCAGCTCCAGCCGTGGGCGTCGGCGACAACGGGGCCCCAGTAGTACTGCCAGATGATGTCGACGTACACCCGCTGTGGAAAGCGGGCGGCGAGCAGAATCACCGCGGACGCGAGGACGAGAACGGCTGCGGCCCAGACGCGCTCGGGCCCGTACCGCTCGACGGACTCGTACATATCCGATATCCGTCGGGGCGCCCGCTTACCGTTTCCGATTTCTCCGGACGTCTCCCCGTTTCGTGTCCCGTCCCCTGCGGAATCGGACCGCTCGAGGCGACTACCGTCCGCAGCGGGACCTATCGGCTGGCGTATTTCCCCGACTGGGTTTTGCTGGCGTCCCCCGTTGACGCCGGTGTTACCCGCTTACATTGATGTTCGCGAACCGATATATTTGTGCGGCAACGATGTGCGGGTGCAATGATCGACCGACTCTCGATGCACGAAGCACACGACGACCGCTACCGCCTTCGGACGCGACTCCGGGGGGTTGGGGCGGAGGTGGGGAACTGATGTTCGAATCCGCGCTCGCGGACGTCGCGTTTCTGGGTGCCCGTCTGATCTTCGGCGGCATCCTCGCGTTCATGGGGGTGAACAACCTGGTCGACGCCGAGTCGATGATCGGGTACGCCGAGTTCAAGGGGCTACCGGCCCCGCGACTCCTGGTGCCGCTCAGCGGCGGCACGCTGATCTTCGGCGGCGTCTCGGTTGTCCTCGGCGTCGTTCCTGCCCTCGGGGCCGGTGCACTCGCCGTCTTCCTCCTCGCATCGGCGCTGACCATGCACGACTTCTGGTCGCTCGAGGGCGAGGAGGCCCAAAACGAGTTGAACCACTTCCTGAAGAACGTCTTCGGGGCCGGCGGCGCGCTGGCCTTCCTCGCGGTGGCCAACGCGACCTGGCCGTACGCGCTCAACGTGACGGCCCTGTAGAACTCGTCAGTCGTCGGCCTCGATCTCGATCTCGATCTCGTTGGCCGCCTCGAGCAACTCGTCGTGGATCCCGCCGTTCGAGGCCACGAGCCCGTGGCTGTCGTGTCGCCAGCGGTTCCCCTCGAGGTCGGTGACGACGCCGCCGGCCTCCCGGATCATCGCGACGCCGGCGACCGTGTCCCACGGGTTCGCCTGTTTGTTGGTGACGACGCCCTCGAGCCCCCCGGCGGCGACCAGCGCGAGCTCGAACTGGGCGCAGCCGAACCGGCGGACGTCGCCGAACCGCTCGACGAGCGCACGGGCAGCCCGGCCGTACTCGCCGCGGTGGTCGAAATCCCACCAGAAGGTCGGACAGGTCGTCGCCATATCGGGGTCCTCGTAGTCGCTGACCGACAGTTTTCGTCCGTTGCGGAACGCGCCCTCGGGGCCGACGCGGTAGGTGTCCCCGAGCGCGGGGAAGACGTTCGCCCCGGCGACGGGTTCGCCGTCGACGACTGCCGCGACGGCCGTTCCGAACGCCCGGATGCCGGCGACGTAGTTGTTCGTCCCGTCGATGGGGTCGACGATCCAGGACGGCCCGTCCTCCGGGACGGCCTTCAGTTCCTCGTCTTCCTCGCCGACGATCGGGTCGTCGGGGAACGCCGCGCGAATCGTCTCGACGACGCGCTCCTGGGCCTCGCGATCGGCCTGGGTGACGACGTCGGTCTTGCCGTCTTTCGTGGCGATGTCGAGGCTGCCGCGAAAAGAATCGGCGGCGACCTCGGCACCGGCTTCGGCCGCTTCGAGGGCGACGGATGCACGATCCGATTGCTCGCTCATTGCCGAAGGATCACTCCGGCGGCGAAAAGGTGTAGCGATTCGTGACGATCAGGGCTCGGCCCTCGGCCTTCGGCCCGATTCGCGTCCGCCCGGCGTCGGGCATCGACCGATCAACAGTCGCGCTCGAGGCGCAGGTCCGCGACCGGGTCGCCGACCGGCCCGTCGACCGTCACCGGCTGCTCGACGTGATACAGCCGCACCGTCTCCGGTTCGCCGTCGGAGGTGGAATCGTCCGCCACCCGGCGACAGCGGTAGTCGGCCAGGGGCTCGTAGTGAGCGTCGCCGCCGTAGCGCAGGTCGGTACCGTACCGCTTCCAGAGGACCGAAGGGTAGGTGTCCGCGGCGTCGGGCGGGCGGTCGATCTCACCGCTCTCGTCCGTGAGCGTCCCGACCGTCTCGCCGCCCTCGAGGTCGGCTTCCCAGGCGTACCACCAGGAGGCGTCGGGCGGATTCGGCGCGAAGAACGACCAGCTTGCCTCCTCGATCTCGTCGACGTCGGTCGGGGAGTCGACGAACCCCGCGCCGGCCAGTTGCCAGGTAACGACGGCGACGAGGAAACAGACGAGGACGACCGAGGCCGCAACGCGTCCCAGCCGGCGGACGGTCGTCCGGGCCGGAACGTCCCTTCTCCCCACCGGAACCGACGGCAACGCAGCGCGCTCTACGGCGAGGTGCCGGGAGCCGATCGACTCCCCGACGGCCCGCGGATCCCGACCGCCCTTAGTTTTCAGCGCCGCCTCGAGGCGGTCCCAGATCCGCGGTGGCAAGAACAGCAACAGGGCCGCCACCATGACGAAGGGGAACGCGCCGAGTCGCATCGTCGCGGCAAGCCCCAGTTCACAGCCGACGAACGCGAACGCGAGTGCGGCCCGGAGTCGGTCGGTAAAGACGAGCAACCATCTGTTCTAGTTTAGCGACGGGGTGAAGCAGGATCTCAGCAGAGACTATACCAAATTGGAGTGGACTGGCTCAGGAGAGTGGGTCGCTGGAACAGGCAGTCACGGATTCGTCGTGTGATACCTTTGAGGCGGCGCACTCACGGCTGTGAGTGCGTCGCCGTTCCAGAGCTGCCGCTATTGAGACAGGGGGGCGGAACGTTCGGGGCGGGCTGGTGGACGACCCTCGCTTTCGCTCGAACGAGAGGGTAATGCGAACATCGATTTCCTGTCGCTGCAGGTCGTCAAGGACGTCCTGCAGCGACTCTCCTTCGAGCGGGATACTGTTGCCCCGCCACGTCCGGAGCTCTTCGACGATCTCGAAGTTTGCGTCGTCCTTCACACGGGAGACGAACCAGCCGTTATTCTGGTCAATGCGGTCGAACAACCAGAAGTCGTAGAAGCCGAGATCAAGCAGGATAAGTGCGCCAGCTACCCACTCGCCGGTGGGTAGCTGGCTCCGTTCTTGGGTTTTAGCGTCAGTTGTCTGGTACCGTGCCGGAAGGCCAGTTGAGAGTGATTCTGTTAGGTGAAGTTTCAGACCAGCCTGATCGTCACCGGTTGCAGCGTACACATCTGCAGCATCTTGATAGAGAGACACAATGCTCCCATCGACGATGAGGACGTCTCGAAACCGTTCGAGACGTCCGCTAAGGTCGGCACTTCTGGTATCGAGATTCTCGATGGCGTCATCGAGAATCTCTCGAAGGAGTGCAACGAACGGTGGAGAGAACCACCCGTGGAAGGTTGCATAGGAGAGTTCGTCACAGTCAGCCATCTCGACGAATCGTTCGAGAAAGGCCTGAATAGATCGGTCTGATCCAGCAGCGAAGCCGAGTGAAAGCGTGTAGAACAGCGCAACAGCGTCGAATTTCCGTTCACGCTCTACGAGATTCGTTGCGCGAGCGCGCTCGCGCAACTCATCGGAGGGAAACGCTCTTTGAATCCGATCAACAATCACTGAATCCGGTGGGGAGTAGGTCACACTATCCACCGGATTTCTCTGACTGGTAGTCACAACGATATCTAGTCAGACGGCGCTACACTCTGCTAAACTAGAACGAATGGCTAAACTAGAACGAATGGACGAGCAACAGGACCGAGCCACAGAGCAGGGCGACCCAGGACCAGTTCGCGACGACCAGCGTCGTCCCCAGTTTCGCCACCCAGGGGCCGAGCCAGACGACGTACTGCTCGAGGTGGAAGATACGTGGCGTCGCCGTCCCGTCCATCCAGGCCTCGCTCTGGAACTTGACCGCGCCGTTGATCGCGTAGATGACGACGAAGTGAACGAGGATCGTCGCGGTGGCGACCGAGAGCACGCGGTCGTCGTCGGTCCCGGGTCCGTCCTCCGTCGCGTCTTCGGCGCGTCGCACCGCGTCGACCGACCATCGTACGCCGAGCGGGAGGAACGGTCCCAGCACGAGCAGCGACAACAGGATCGTATCGCCACCGTTCAACACCAGCGGGTTCCGGGCGTGCAGCGACGCAAGCAGGATCGCGGAACCGGCCGTCGCGCTCCGGGTCCGGTAGCCGACGGTCAGCGAGAGCGCGGCGACGGCGGCGACCCCGAGCAGGAGGTACTGGAACCACGCGTCGCCGGACAGTGCGTGCAACGACGCGGATTCGAACGGCGGGTACAGCGTCGCCAGCGTCGACCGCGGGAACACCCCGGCGTCGGTGTAGAAGGCCCGTACGCCCGGGAGACGCACCAAAAGCAGATCACCGAGTACAACCAGGCCGACGGCGATCCGGAACGCCGCGAGTGCCCGGGGATCGATCCCGAATCGCGGCGCGAGGAGGGCTCTCGCGGCACGGCGGAGTGACCCGCTGGTGGCCGTTCCATCGGCTCGGTCGCGGTCGTCCCGATCGTCGGTCGCTGCTGTGGAGGGCATTCCGTCGTACTCCGCTCGTGAGGACGTCGTTCGCGTCCCGAGTCGGTAGCGGGGTTTTCAGCCGTCGTATAAGTGTTTTGTCCTCTTCACGCGACGGCGAGAGACGGGGCCGTCACTCTCGACGGGGGATCGGGTTCTCGAGAATGTTGCGAGGGAAGATCGCGTCGTGCTGATCTTCCGCATCTTTCCGGCGCGTTCGCGCCGCATGCGATGCGAGGGGAGGGAATCGAACTACCTCCGGGAACCTGCGTTTCGCGCAGAGCTCCGGCGTCGTTCGATCCCTCCTGCATCTCACTCAGTGCGATTTGCACTTCGTTGCGATGCGAGGGGAGGGAATCGAACCCACGAACGTCTACACGAGCGGATCTTGAGTCCGCCGCCGTTGACCGCTTGGCTACCCTCGCACGCAATCGTCCGTACGACCGTGTCGTTTGAATAGTCTGCGATTTTCCTCGTCTCTCGACGCGAGGGTCGCCCCCTCTTCCGGTCCGGCAGGGGTGGCATCGAGTCCCAGTCGGTGGCCCGCGTCCGTTCGGGTCGCTATCGTACACCACCCGATCGAGGCGCTCGAAGGCCGCTCGAAGAAACGACCGGTCGGTCTCGAGCGGCTTCAGACCGAGGGCGACTGCTCGATCGTGTCCTGTGAGTACAGCGTCTCGCAGTTCGGGCAGCGGTAGCCGCCGTCGACGTGTTCGTAGAGACGGTTCCCGCAGTTCTCACACCGCCCGTACGGATGGTTCATCTATCTCGGGAAACGGTCCACAGGCGAATAAGGCCTTGCCTGACACTGTGTATGCACTATATACGGGGGCCGACTACACCGGCGACGTTCCGATGACTGCCCGCCGCATAGCCGAAATATCTCGTTGATTGTCGCGTTGCCCGTCGGTTTTCCGCGGTGCGCCGAACGGTATACCCGTCCTCGAGTCCAATACGGAACCATGACCGACCACACGGCGGACCCGACCGTCGATCCGCCGCCGGACCGCAGCGATCCGCCGACCGGCTGGCTCGAGTCCGAGGGCCGCTGGAAACACGCGACGCTCCGGCGGGCGACGGTCCACGGCGTCCGCCTGTTCAACGCCGGCGACTATCACGAGAGCCACGACTGTTTCGAGGACGAGTGGTACAACTACGGTCGCGGCCGAACCGAGAGCGCTTTCCTCCACGGAATGGTCCAGGTCGCCGCCGGCGCGTACAAACACAACGACTTCGAAGACGACGACGGGATGCGATCGCTGTTCCGGACGGCGCTGCAGTACCTCCGTGGGACGCCCGCCGACTACTACGGGGTCGACGTCCTCGACGTCCGGACGGCCGTCTCGAACGCCCTCGAGGATCCGTCTTACCTCGACGGGTGGCAGATCCGTCTCGACGCCGAGTACCCGACGGCGCGACAGGTCGACCGCGAGTACGCAGCGTCACTCGATGACTGACGGGCGCACGGTGATATCGACCGGAACCGCGAGACCGAACCGTGTCGCCTTTGGGCCTTCGGATCCTCCTGTATGTTGATGAGAGTCGCACAGATCGGGTCGGGGACGCCGGAAATCGCGGTCCTCGCCGGCGTTCACGGCGACGAACCCTGCGGCGTCCGCGCGGTCGAACGGTTACTCGAGGAGCGGCCGACCGTCCAACGCCCCGTCAAACTCGTCGTCGCAAACGAGAACGCCCTCGAGCGACGCGTCCGATTCGTCGACGAGGACCTCAACCGGGTCTTCCCCGGCGATCCCGACGCGGAGACCCACGAGCGACGGCTCGCCCACCGCCTCGTCGAGGAACTCGAGGGCTGTCTCACGTTCTCGATGCACTCGACCCAGAGCTACGCGGATCCGTTCGCGATCGTCGATGGCGTCGACGAGACCGCGGCGAGACTGTGTCCGCAACTCCCGGTGACGGCGATGGTCGAGACGGAGAACTTCGCCGAGGGGCGGTTGATGACCGAGATCGACACGATCGAGGTCGAGTGTGGACAGCAGGGGTCGGAGTCGGCCGCCCAGAACGCGAACCGGCTGATGCGGGCGTTTCTCACCGCCGTCGGCGTGCTGCCCGGCGACACCGTCTCGCGTGATCTGCCAGTCTTCCGGCTCACCGACGTCGTGCCCAAGGAACCGGCCGACACCTACGAGGTATTCGTCGAGAACTTCACCGAAGTCGAGGCCGGAGCCCCGTTCGCGGCGGCCGACGGGAACGAACAGGTCGCCGACGAGTCGTTCTACCCCGTACTGATGTCACCCTACGGCTACCGGGACGTCTTCGGCTACGCCGCCGAGAAACTCGAGGTTCTCGAGTCGCCGGCGGCAGCCGATTGACTCCGGCCGACTGGACTGGGTAAGCGGCGCATACCGGACGGCTAACACGTAGCTTAAACCGTTCCTCTTCCTGGTGTCGTGTATGACCGACGATTCGTCCCGCGACCACGTCGTTCCGGGTAGCGACGAAGACCTGGAGACGGCGGACGTTCGCGGCCACGACTTCCGTGGCGACGTCGACCTGTCGTCGCTGCTCGAGTCCTACGAGACGACCGGCTTCCAGGCGACCCACCTCGCCGAAGCGATCGACGTCGTCGACCGGATGCAGGAGGAGGAGGCGACGATCTACCTCACGCTGACCTCGAATATCGTCTCCTCGGGGCTGCGCGAGGTCGTCGCCGCGCTCGTCCGCGACGGCTACGTCGACGTCGTCATCACTACCTCGGGGTCGCTGACCGAGGACGTCATCAAGACCGCCAAACCGTTCAAGATGGGCGAATGGGACGCCGACGAGGTCGAACTCCGGGAACGCGGAATCAACCGGCTCGGCAACATCTTCGTTCCCTCGGACCGGTACGTCTGGCTCGAGGAGTACCTCTATGAGTTCTTCGACGACTTCTTCGCCGAGGAGTCGATCCGCACGCCGACCGAGTTCGCCCGCGAACTCGGCGCGACCCTCGAGGACGAGGATTCGGTGCTCAAGCAGGCCGCGGACAACGACGTGCCGGTCTACTGTCCGGCGCTGACCGACGCCGAGGTCGGGAACTTCCTCTACTACTACCGGCAGCGACAGGACACGGACTCGGACATCGGCATCGAGATCTTAGACGACTACGAGAAGCTAATCGAGGACGGCATGCTCGCGGACACGACGGGTCTGATCGCCGTCGGCGGCGGCGTGCCGAAACACCACGCCATCATGACGAACCTCTTCCGCGGCGGCGCGGACTACGCCGTCTACATCTCGACGGGAATGGAAGGCGACGGCTCGCTGTCGGGCGCGCCGCCGAACGAGGCCGTCTCGTGGGGCAAGATCAAGGACGACACCGAGACGAACTACGCCCAGGTCGAGGCCGAGGCGACGCTGGTCTTCCCGCTGCTCGTGGCAGAAGCGTTCTACAACTGATTTCGCTCTCGACGCATCACCCGCGTCGAGGACAAAGACACTCACTTCTCCGGTCCAAAGAGCGGACCACAGCCATGTCCCCCACGCGCCGTCGACTGCTCTCCGCGGTCGGCCCGATCTCGGTCTCCGTCGCCATCGCCGGCTGTCTCGATGGATTCGGTGGCGACTCGCTCGAGTTGACCACCCCCGAAGAGGCGCCCGGAGACGACTGGACCGAACCCGACTGGCGACCCGCCGACGGAACGCCGACCGAGGACGACGTCGACGCGACGACCGCCGTCGCCGATCTCGAGGTGCCCTGGGACCTCGCGTTCGCGGGCGAGGATGCTTTCCTCACCGAACGCGACGGGGGACTGCGGCGGTTCGACGCCGCCGACCTCGCGACCGGGGAAGAACTCGCGCCCGAGGACGGCGAGGTCGTCCTCGAGGCGGGCGACCTGCCGGACCGCGCCGCACCGGGGGAGGGCGGCACCCTCGGCGTCGCCGTCCACCCCGACTACCCGGAGTCGGCGGTCGCGTTCGTCTCCTACACCGTCGACGACGGCGGGTTCGAGAACCGCGTCGTCCGGTGTGATCTCGAGGGGGACGACCCCGACTCCGATCCCGACCCCGAACCCACGCCGATCCTCGAGGGGATCCCGGGCGCGACGACACACAACGGCGGCCGGATCACGTTCGGCCCCGACAGTCATCTGTGGGTGACGACGGGCGACGCCCAGGAGCCGGCGCTCGCGCAGGATCCCGGCTCGCTTGCGGGAAGCGTCCTTCGGCTCACGCCCGGCGGCGATCCCGCGCCCGGGAACCCCGACTGGGGAGCCGACGGCGACGACCGGATCTACACGCTCGGCCATCGGAACCCCCAGGGGATCGACTTCACGCCCGAGGGAGCGCCGGTGATCGCCGAGCACGGCCCGGCCGCTCGAGACGAGGTATCCGTACTGCGACCGGGCGGGAACTACGGCTGGCCCATCGTCCGTGGCGGCCCGAACGATTCCGAGTACGGGAGTTACGACGACGAGGATCACGACGCTGCGACGCCGCCGGTGCTCAACACCGGGCCGGACGAGACGTGGGCCCCGTCGGGGCTGGCGTTCTACGCTGACGGTGCGGTCGGTCCGTGGGAGAATCACGTACTCGTCTGTGGGCTGGCCTCGGAGACGCTGTACGCGGTCGCCTTGCGTCCGGGAGACGGGAACGGGAACGGGAGCGGCGATTCAACCGGCGAGGAGGGCCACCCCCACCCCGCCGACCTCCCGTGGCTCGACGACCGCCTCGAGGCGACCGTCACTCCCCTGTTCGAGGGAAGGTACGGCCGCCTCCGCCACGTCGAACCCGGGCCGGACGGCTCACTGTACCTGCTGACGTCGAACCTGGACGGCCGCGCTGGCGGCGAGTTTCCCCGAAGCGGCGACGACCGCGTCGTTCGGCTCGAGCCGTAACGTAACGTAACCCGTTTCAGTTACTTCCGCGGGGTGGTGACGCAAGGCCTATCCCGTTCACTGCCGTACGACGGGACATGGAATTCCCACCGAACCAGGGACTCGACCAGGAGGAGGTCAACGAGCAGGTCGCCGAGGCGCTCGAGGACAACGAGGTCGTCCTCTTCATGAAGGGGACCGAACTCATGCCCCAGTGTGGCTACTCGCGAAAGGCGCTCGGGCTCATCGACCAGCACCGCGACGAGTTCGAGACGGTCGACGTCCTCGAGTCGCTAGACGAGTTCCGCGTCGCGCTCGAGGACCACAGCGGCTGGGAGACCATCCCGCAGACGTTCGTCGACGGGGAGTTCGTCGGTGGCTCGGACGTTCTCGAGGAACTCGAGGAACGCGGCGAACTGGCCGAGACGCTCAACGCGGAGTAAGTTCCCTCCCCGTTCACCGGGACGAAGCGTAGCCGGGACTTGAATTTGTCCGTACTGGTATTTCACGCAGTTAATAGCAGATCATATAAGTCACCCGGGCGTACTAGCGAGCAAGAACCCTCGCCGTACTCCCCACTATGTCAACTGAGGAATCCAGACACGTATATCGGTTGCATTCGACGCTCGAACTACCCCTCGAGGACCTTCGGGACCACATCGAGGAGGCAAAATACCCCGACGGTATCGACGACGTCGAGATCACACGGCGGAACAACACCCTGATTCTCAAGGCTGTCGCCGAGGATCAGTCCGTCAGCAAGTACACGCCGACCGCCCAGCTCAAGGCCAGCGTCACGGAGAACCGCGTCTACGAGGAGGATCCGGACGAGCGCCGACAGTCCTTCAGCTGGGACGAGGAAGAGGAAGAGGAGATCGAGTCCGAACTCGTCGAGTTCGCGGCGTTCAAGGGCGACCGGGAGACGGTCCTCCAGAACTCGCTGCTGCAGTATGAGATGTTTCTCGTCCTCTGTGAGATCGCCGAGGCAGCCGAGAAGGGAACGCTGACTGCCATTTCGGAGCGCAACGGCGACCTCGAGGCGACCCGGATCGTCGAGGGCGAGCCCCGGCCGGCCGACATCGAAGTCGTCGAGGGGCCGCGCGACCACGGCTCCGGCGAGACGGGCGTCAACTGGCGGGATAACAAGTTCATCAGCGACTGATCGGATACGTATTCGAACTCACGACTGGTGGTTCCGAACCTCCGGATAGAGGCAGCTACTAGTAAACTCCTTCGTACGGATCTGGTCTCGTCTGGTCTGGGTTTGAGGAGCGAGCAGGATACGGTCACACGACCGTCCCGATCTGTGAGATCGTCCGGGCGACGCAGGGAGGAACGATTCGTCCCGACGATCGGACACAGGAAACGGGAGTGGTCGGATCGTACTTTGACTCGAGTAAGGACGCCCGCAGTGTATTCATCACGAAGAACCTGCGATATATACTCGATCGATGGAAAGGTGGCGCTACACTTGTTCGCGAATTCTATCGGCGAAACTCGTAGACATCTCCATGTTTCGCATTACGATTTCGAGGGCACCACCACCGCCACCGCTTGCAACCCGTATATTGCCTAGGCCTACTAACGCTTCTGTAATCGACTTTCGTTCTTCTACCCCTCGAACCTTATCGAGGGGTACTTCTTGCCGAATAAGGGATATGAGACGATACTCCCGCACAATTCGCTGGTTCGTTAGATAGTATGTCGTGAGACTATTCGCCCAGTATATCTGTAATCCAGTGGAGAAGAAGTAGAGTCCAGTGAGAAGGGTTACTGTCGGGTAAATATACGGAACCATCGTGAAAAACATCAGGTACGTGGTAGCTGCGAGCAGCGGAAGGCCGATGCACACTTTCACCAGTGCAACACGCTGAGTCGGGTGACGTTTGTCGATGAGTTCTTCACCGTCTCGCATCGTCGGGGATTTCGGGGCCGCCACCACGTGGACGTACATCCCCATTGCGAGAACGAATACGCCAAACAGCACGAACGGGACGGCGAGAAGCGATGGGAAATCGATATCTGCCCAATACAGATACGCGCCAGCGCCCAAGAACGGTAACCCGAGCAGCGCACTCCAGAGAGCGGGTTTTCCTCGAGCCACGTTACTTCCCCCCAATCATCGAATGGAGTACCCCGATCACGGAGAGTGCAAACCCCCCGACGGTCAGTAAGAACGGGTCGCTGAGCATGCCGAACTGTTCGTCATTTCCGTTCGAAAGGAAGCCACGCTGCACGGGTTCTTCAGTTGCGCTAGTGCTCGGCTCACTACTCTCGGAAGATCGTTCGGTTTCGGACGAACTCGAGGACGAAGAGGTGTCCCCGGACGTGGACGACGAGGTATCTTCAGACGGGGACGACGAGGAATCTTCGGACGAGGGTGGTTGCAACTCAGTTATCCTCTCTTTCAGTTGCTCGTTAGAAATCGCATACATACTCGCGTCCCAGTTCCCTACCAGAACCGCACCGTCGACGACAGCCGGAGGCGAACTAATGAAGTCGCCCCGGGGGTATCGCCAGATATCCTCGCCGGACTCGATATCGATTGCCCGTAGATCCCCATCGGTGATGAAGACGACACCGTCAGCAACTGCGGGGGATGCGCGGACGTTATTCCTCTTCTCAGATATTTTTGCCTCCCATTCAACCGATCCACTCGACCGATCGATAGCGTAAAAGCCGGAACCCGTTTCACCACCGGCGAAAACCAACTCTTCCGAAACTGCAGGAGAGGTATACAACTCCTGATCGAGGTTGGTAGTCCATCTGGGTGATCCATCCGCGGTATCCAGTGCGAAGAGATCGCCAGCGTCCGTCCCGATGTAAACTGTTCCGTCAGCTACAGCCGGCGGGGCTCTAACTTCATCACCGACGTCGGATTTCCAAACGACGGACCCGTCGTCCGAGTTCAAAGCATACATCGTCCCTCCAGTACTGCCGACGTAGACCGTCCCATCGACGACCGCGAGGCCGGAGTCGAAAAAGTAGTCCTCGGAAAATTCCCAGATTTCGTCCCCCGACTCCGCATCCATCGCAGTCACTCCATTGGCTACGGCGTACACTCGACCGTCGGAAACCTCGACTGGCGTCGTAATCTCTGAACCTGCATTTCGCTTCCAGTCGACTTTTCCCGTCGTCGTATCGAGCGAAAATACCTGCCCGCTCTTCGATCCCAGATAAACCGATCCATCAGCCACGGCCGGTGTTGGTACGTCGTCTGGGATATCCCCTAGCTCTTCGCTCAACCTCGTGCGCCATCTTTCTTGCCCGCTCGATGCTTCGACACCCAACACCTCTCCTCCAAAGGTACCGAAGTACACCATCCCGTCCGCCACTGCAGGTCCCGAAGGAAAGTCAGGGAATTCGTCGAACCTCCACAGTTCGCTGATATTCTCCTTCGGTACACGAGCGCTCGAATTGTAGCCCGTATTCCCATCGTCTCCCCCGAAGGATCGCCAATCTATGCCCGATTCGTCCTCGTTAGCGACGACGGACGTCGGATATATTGCTGCTCCGAATAGGAGCGTTCCCCCTGTCGTAATGGCTGCTCTTCGGCTTAGTCCCATTCTGTAGGGACATGGTAGTGTCCCTGAATAAAACTTTTTGGCAAATCTGACTGTTTCGATGAATTAGTATACCGTCTTTAGTCGGGTTTTCGGCACTGTCGGGCTAGTATTCGCTCTATCCTGGGCCAAGGAATCGAACCGACCGAGCGTGAGTGCGGGCAATATCGGGACGAACAATCGGAGTCCGACGGTCGACTACGTTTCAGTCCCTCGGATACTCCGAGTTCGATTATCCCTTTCTCGTCGACACGAGCAGCCAACCGGAAACGTTGACTTCGCCACTCACAGCAGACGGGAGCCAGTCCACTGGTCGCTTATTCCGATCGCAGCGCGCTCACGACGGCCTCGGCGATCGCATCACCCACCCGCTCCGGCGTTCCGGTGACGTTCCACCGGTAGTCGCCGTCCCGAGTCACGCCCACACACTCGAGGAAGTCGCGTCGATCCAGTTCCAGGAGCAGCGTCTCGAGCAGGTCCTCGTCGGGCGGGTTGCCGAGCCACTCCTGGAGGGTCGTGGCGAGTTGTGTGGTGGTTACGACGATCGGACCGGCCGAGGAGGCGTCAGCGTCGTCGGACTCGATCGCGGTGGGGGACTGTAGACCGGGTGACGGGGGCGAGGGCGGTTGCTCGGTCATATCGATCGATTCGTCGGGGACGATGACGGATCACCGTTCGCGTTAATCACGACCTCCTTGAAGTTCGGTCACCGTACATGGACGGAAACCGGCCGCAAACCGTCGCCGGCGTGGACGGCCGCGAACGGCCGGCGCGAGTAGCGGCCCGATTCGGGACGGAAGGCGGTTCCTGTTCGGACTCCTCCGTTTTCGGGGAGTTCGGAACGGTTTCCTTTCCGAACTGTATCGTTTCGATAGGCGTTCGGGCCGTGACCTGAAACCCTCGGTTCGAGCCGTATCACGGTCGAATTCGGAGTTCTTGGACGCTATAGTCCGACAGAACGGCGCTGCACGAGGTAGCGCGCTGATAACGATATGCCGGCCGCTGGAACGACGGGTACATGCTCTCCGAGGTGAACGTCAGTCGACGGGAGTGGTCCCTCCGCGCGATGCCCGCGGGCGCAACTCTAACTCGCTTCGCCCGCCCGCTTGCGTTTCTCGTCGGATCGATCGTCCCGGACGTTCGAACCCACCGACCCGCGGTCGCGGAGGTGAACTGATGCGCGTCTGTTCGATCGTCGGAGCCCGTCCCCAGTTCGTCAAGGCCGCGGTCGTCTCCAGAAAGCTCCGCGACGTCGGCGAGGAGGTGCTGGTCCACACCGGGCAACACTACGACGAGGAGATGTCCGACGTCTTCTTCGAGGAACTCGACATCCCCGAGCCCGACTACAACCTGGGGGTCCAGTCGGACACCCACGGACGCCAGACCGCGAAGATGATCGCCGCACTCGAGCCCGTATTGGAGGAGGTCTCCCCGGACGCACTCCTGCTGTACGGCGACACGAACTCGACGCTTGCGGGGGCGATCGTCGGCGCGAAACGCGACGTCGCGGTCGCCCACGTCGAGGCGGGCCTCCGGAGCGACGACCGGGAGATGCCCGAAGAGATCAACCGGATCATGACCGACCACGCCTCGGAACTGTGTTTCGCCCCGAGCGAGGCGGCCGTCCGGAACCTCGCCCAGGAGGGGATCTCCGAGGGCGTCTACTGGACCGGCGACGTGATGTACGACGCCCTGCTCGAGGCCCGCGAGCGGTCACAGGAGGCCTCGACGATCCTCGAGAATCTCGGCCTCGAGAACGGCGAGTTCGTCCTGGCGACGGTCCACCGGCAGCGCAACACCGACGTCAGGGAGAACCTCGAGTCGATCGTCTCGGCGCTTGCCGACGCGCCGCTGCCGGTCGTCTTCCCGGCGCATCCGCGGACCGTCGAACGGCTCCGCGAGTACGGGCTCTGGGAGCGGACGACCGACGCGCTCGAGGTGATCGAACCGCAGGGGTATCTCGACTTCGTCCGGTTGCTCGACGCGGCCGAGCGGATCGCGACGGACTCGGGCGGCGTCCAGAAGGAGGCGTTTTTCCTCGAGACGCGGTGTATCACGCTGCGGTCCGAGACCGAGTGGGTCGAGACGGTCGACGCGGGCTGGAACCGGCTCGTCGGCTCCGACGCCGACCGGATTCGGGACGCGCTCGCGACCGACTGGGATCCCGACTCACATCCCAGGCCCTACGGCGATGGGCTGGCGAGTCGACGGATCGTTACGCTACTCCGGCGGGAAATCGACGGTGAGGTCGAGGTCGAGGACGTCGAGATCGACGAACCGACTCGGGGAATCGAAGCGGTGCCACTGGACTGAGCGACAGGCCGGGTGATCGGCGGGGTCGGCGGAGTCAGCGGAGACTCCGTGCCCGTACCGGCGGGTCTCCCGTCCCTGGCTTCCGACAGAGGTTTCCGGTCCCCAAAAGGGTTTTACCGAGGTAATTATATCTAATTACACGATGTCAGCAAACTTCCCCGAGTACGTCGACGTCGACTACGACGAGGGCGACGGCGAAGATCCGGAGGACTACCCGCACATTCAGGACAAGATCGAGAAGGCCATCGAGGTCACCCGGGAGGGACTAGAGGAGTACGAGAACCCCGCGGTCATGTGGACCGGTGGCAAGGACTCGACGCTCACGCTGTACTTCATCAAGGAGGTCGCGGACCGGTTCGACCTCGAGGTTCCCCCGGCGGTCTTCATCGACCACTACCAGCACTTCGACGGGATCCACGACTTCGTCGACCACTGGGCCGACGAGTGGGACCTCGAGGTCATCTACGCGCGCAACGAGGACGTCGGCGGATACGTCGACGAACACGGCCTCGAACCCGGCGACGAGATCGACATTTCCGAACTCTCCGATCACAACCAACACCACGTCCGGGAGATCCTCGAGTACGAGGAGGACACGTTCCCGTTCCTGCTCGACACCTACGTCGGCAACCACCTGTTGAAGACGGTCGCGCTCAACGACGCCCTGGAGGAGTACGACATCGACGGCGTCATCTCCGGCGTCCGCTGGGACGAACAGGAGGCTCGCGCCGACGAGACGTTCTTCTCGCCGCGCCACGACCCCGACATCTACCCGCCCCACGACCGGGTGCAGCCCATCCTCCAGTTCGACGAGGCCGCCGTCTGGGACGCCTTCTGGAACTTCGTCGTCCCGGACACCGTCGAGGAGTTCCCGGAAGAGGGGTACGTCCCGGAGGCCGACGACGACCTCCCCGAGGGTGTCACGCAGGAAGACGTCCCGATTTCGCCGAAATACTTCGCCGGCTTCCGCTCGCTCGGCAGCGAAGTCAGCACGGAGAAAAGCGACGAGGACCCCGCCTGGCTCCAGGACCTCGAGGGGACGACCGAACGTGCGGGTCGCGCCCAGGACAAGGAGGACCTCATGGAGCGACTGCGCGACCTCGGCTACATGTGAGGTAGCGATCGAAACGCGGGCGGTTTCGGTCGGGTCGGTTCCGTTCTCCCGGTCGGCGACACCAGTATTGCCCGTTTTCGCCTCGTTCCGGCGGCCCTGTGAGACGACCGAAAGGTAAGGGGGTCGAAGCGACGCGCGCGAACGGGTTTACATGTCGGCCTGCGACTATAATATCGATCCGTGTGATTCCCAGGTATGGCCGAACGAATCGCCGACACGCGGATCGATAGCGCGAGGCGAGCGGTAGGGTACGGCGGGGATGCAAAGCGGCAGTTCGATACAGTCACGCCGGATGAACAACCGGAACTCGAGATCGGAACCGACGACGTCGAGTCGATGTACTCGAGTTCTATCGGGGCGGACGCGGTCGCAGACCAGACCGCGCTCCTCTCGTCCGTCCTCGAGTCCGAGGCTGGGATCGATCGGGAACGGCGTATTGCCCACGTCGCTGGAACGCAGGCGAGCCAGGGGGCTCCACCCTCGGAATTCGTCGCCAGCTACGGGGCGGTCGTCGACGGCCTCGTTGACGAGGCGTTCGACGCGCTCGAGGCAGGCGTCTCCCCGTCGGAAGCGCGCGAGGCGCTCCGGTCCGGGCTGCGGGCGACGCTGGTCGACCTACAGGTCGGGGCCGACGCGTTTGCCGACGAGGGCGTCGAAAGCGAGGTTCCGCTCGCGGACGTCTTCGAGGCGATCCCCTACCCGGCGTTTCTCATCGCCGACGATCACACCGTACTGGCGTACAACGACCCCCTCAATCGCCTCCTCGGCCTCGACGAGGGCCACCGGGAGTTCCTCGGGGACGACAACCGGGAGACCATCGCTGCAGCCACGTACACCGACGGCCGTCGCCACCGGAGCCTCGTCGACAAGGTCGCCGAGAACCCGCGCGACGCGGAGGACCACTGGGACGTCGAGCGCGTCGACGAGGAGTACGGGTACGCCGACCGGATCGTCTACGAGGACACGAGCGTCACCAAGGACAAGCAGGGCCGGGAGACGCACATCTCGTTCCTCGCGATGCCGCTGTTCGATGAGGACGGCGACCTCGAGGCCGTCCTGGAACTCGTCGAGGACCGCAGCGAGGAGATTCTCCACGAGCGGGCCGTCACGGAACTGATCGGCGAGGTGACCGACACGCTCGGGCGGGTCGGGGAGGGCGATCTGTCGGCTCGCGCGACCTTCGAGGACGAGCACGACGTCGTCAACCCGGCCCTGCTCGAACTCACCGACGACGTCAACGAGATGGCCGAAAACTTCCAGTCGCTGGTCGAACGCGTCGACGACCGTACGCGGGAACTCGAGGGGTCCATCGAGCGCGCCGCCGAGTCGGCGTACCGCATCGACGAGCAGGTCGCCGACCAGAACGACTCGCTGGAGGCGGTCGCCGACGAGATCAGCGATTTCTCGGCGACGATGGAGGAGGTCGCCGCCTCCTCCGACGGGGTCGTCGAGGCGGCCGAGGACGCCCTCGAGGAGGCCGACAGCGGGGTCGAGGCGGGTGAAGACGCCCGCGAGGTGACCGACGACTTGGTCGAGACCAGCGAGGACCTGTTCGAGACCGTCGAGCAACTCGACGAGTACATGGAGGAGATCGACGCGGTCGTCGAACTGATCGACGACATCGCCGACCAGACCAACCTGCTGGCGATCAACGCCAACATCGAGGCGGCCAAGGCCGACGAGACGGGCGCGAGTTTCGCGGTCGTCGCGAACGAGGTGAAGACCCTCGCCACGGAGACCCAGGGTCACACCGAGGAGATCGCAGACCAGATCCAGCTCGTCCGCGAACAGGCCGACGAGACAGTCGAGGGGGTCGAAACCGCCCGCGAGCGGATCGAGGACGTTGACGCCGAGATCGAGAACGCCCTCGAGTCGTTCCGGGAAATCTCCAGACAGGCCGAGTCCGCCGCGACCGGCATCGAGGAAGTCGCCGACGCCAACGACGACCAGGCCACGACCGTCGAGGAGGTCGCGGCCACCGTCGAGGACCTCCGCTCGAGTTCGGACGCCGTGCGGGAGACGACCCAGGAGATCGTCGGCGAGACCGAACAGCAGGAGGCCGCGGTCGAGGAACTCGCGGAGAACGTGCGGGAACTCTCGAACTCGAGCGGCGATCGAGAAGCGTAGTCGATCGGCGTCTCGGACTCGAACACGCACCTCACGCGCTCGAGGACGGTCAGGGTCGATTCGACCGGCTCTCTCAGTTTGTCGCGCGGTACTCGCCGTGTTTGACACCGAGTGCGAGCATGACGAGGCCGAAGATGGCCATCGACGGCGTGACCATCATCAGGATGGTTTCGGTGGTCATCATCGGTGCTCCGATCAGACCGAGGGTGCCGAGCGCAACGATCGCGACAAAGACGCCTGCGGTGGTCTTCAGGTCGAAGTCCATACGCAAGGTTAGGAGTAGCTTCCCTTATGTTTCCCGAAACCGGGGGCCGGTTCGTCGGCGTGTCCTACTCCGAGGGACGAACCAGATTCGCCAGCGCGACGACGATTCCAAGGAACCAGCCAAGCGGGAACGAGATGCCGACCCACATCCCCGCGTAGGCCGCGCCCTCGAGTTCGAAGTTCGCCCAGAGGAACTCGTTGATCCCGCCGATCGACAGCGGGTTCTCGAGCAGCCAGACGGCGAAGGCATAGCTAGGCTCGAGCACGTGCGGTTCCAGAGCGGGCGTCACCAGGGCGGCGACGACCGGCGGCAGGAACAGCGAGGTCATCGCGAAGGGGTAGGCCAGGACGACGGTGAGTGCGCGGCCGCCGAACTTCGCACAGGCCGCGGCGAGTGCAGTCGAGACGACCGCGACGCCGCTTGCCGCCGCGACGGCGATGACCGACGCGATCGGAATGTCGATCTGTTCCATGTAGGACATCACGCCCCAGGCGAGGGTCAGCAGTCCCCAGCCGACCAGCGCGACCACGGTTACGCCGACGATACCGAGACGGGTCCGGGTCGAGTCGAGTTTCGCCGCGTAGTAACGGGTGGCGAGGCCGACGACCGTCAGCGGATACAGAACGAGGAGACCGATCGTACCGAGGGTACTCCAGGCGTAGTAGGCGATCTTCTGTGGCAGCGTTTCCGGTTCCCATTTGCCCATGACGGAGTGGCCGCGGCCACGCTGCCTGGGAAAGACGAGTTCCATCCAGGCCCCGTGTAACCGCCGTAAGTCGGTCTTGACCGCACCGACTATCCCACCACCGCCACGGCTCCGCGTGCGGGTGGACATACCCAACATGAAATACCGGCGTACCGTAAACTTTCCTTCTCTTTCATCGCCGCCTACAGGTTACTCAATCGAGGATAAGACGATATTATCTCTGGCTGCGGTCAGCCGTCAGTTCCAGGGGCCGAAGTCGGGGTCGACCTGCCGTTCCCGTGCGTCGATGGCGTCGATCGCCTCGACGTCCTCATCGTCGAGGTCGAGGGAGAGCGACTCCCAGTTGTCGCGGATGTGGGCTTCGCCGGTCGCCTTCGGGATCGCGATAACGCCCTTCTCGCGGAGCCAGGCCAGGCTCACCTGAGCCTCGCTGACGCCGTGTTTCTCGGCGACCTCCCCGATTTCGGGCTGGTCGAACACCTCGCCGCGGGCCAGCGGCGAGTAGGCGACGACCTCGACGTCGTTTGCCGCACACGCCTCCCGGAGCCGCTCCTGAGGGAGCAGCGGGTGCAACTCGACCTGGTTGGCCAGGATCGGCGCGTCGAGAATCTCGGCGGCTTCCTCGAGTTGCTCGGGCAGGAAGTTGCTCACGCCGACGTTCTCGATCAGGCCCTCGTCGTACAGCTGGTCGAAGGCCGCGAGGGTCTCCTCGGGATCGTACTCCCGGGCGGGCCAGTGGACGTACAGCAGGTCGACGTAGTCGACGCCGAGCCGGTCGAGGCTCTCGCGGGCCGTCTCGAGGACGTCCTCGCGCGAGAGGTTGTCGATCCAGATCTTCGTCGCGAGGAAGACGTCCTCGCGGTCGACGTCGGCGCGTTCGATCCCTTCGCCGACGGCCTCCTCGTTGTCGTAGGCCTGGGCGGTGTCGATGTGGCGATACCCCATCTCGAGTGCCGTGCGGACGCTCTCAGTGCACGCTTCGGCATCGGTGTTCTGCCAGGTGCCGAGTCCGAGCATCGGGACGCCGCTTGCGGTCGGACAGTTCTCCAGCGAAATCTCGTCGGCGGAGTTGGTCATGTTCGCACGAAGGGAGAGAGGAGGAAAGTGGGTTTGGGTTGCGGACAGCGAGACGGTATTTCGGGATTACTCCCGATCGTCGCCGCCCTCCCCGGCTCCGCCCTCGAATTCGTACAGCCGGTCCCACGGTCGCTCCCGTTCCAGGGCGGCACTCGCCGCGAGCACCGTCCCGTCCTCGAACCGGCGACCGACGAGCTGGATGCCGACGGGATAGCCCCGTTCCGTCAGGCCAGCGGGTGCGGAGGCGGCCGGGTGGCCAGTCCAGTTGAACGGCCACGCGAGCGACCAGTCCCAGGCGGCGACGCCGGGGTCCTCGCGGAGGCCGACGCCGACCCGCGAAAGCGTCGGCGTGACGAGGACATCGTACTCCGCGAGCACGTCCTGGACCGCATCGAAGACGTCCGTCCTGACGGGTTCGGTTCGTGCGAGGTCCGCGGGGCCGTACTCCTCGCCCGTGCGGATCATCTCGAGGAGGCTGTCCGGCACCTCGTCCTCGTGCTCCCGGAGGTCGATGCCGGCGGACTCCTCGAGGGTCGTCGCCGCCCGGAGCATCGCCGTCGTGAACGTCGGTTCGACGGCCTCCCCCAGCTCGGCCATCGAGTAGCCGTGGTCGACCCGCACCTCCTCGACCGTCGCGCCCGCGGCTTCGAACGCCCCGAGAGCGTCCTCGGCGACGGCCCGGACGTCGTCCTCGACGGGGAACGCCTCGAGGTCGGGACTGTAAGCGATCCGGAGCTCCGACGCCGGACGCTCGAGGGCAGCGAACGGATCGATGTCGACGGGAACGCTTCGCGGATCGGCGGGGTCGGGACCAGCCATCGTCGACAGCGCCAGCGCGGCGTCCTCGACGCTTCTGGTCAGGGGCCCCTTCGTGACGTTGTGGGTTGACCGCCCGAACGCGCTCGGCCGGCCGTCGTCGGGGACCAGCCCGAACGTGGGTTTGAACCCGTAGACGCCACAGCAGGCGGCCGGAATGCGGATCGAGCCGCCGGCGTCACTGCCGGTCGCGATCGGGACCATCCCGGCTGCGACGGCCGCGGCCGACCCGCCGGAGGAGCCGCCGGCGTTCAGGTCGGTGTCGATCGGCGACGCCGTCGGGCCGACGACGTCGTTGATGGTCGTTCCCTTGTGGCCGAACGGTGGCGTGTTCGTCTTCCCGACGACGATCGCGCCCGCGTCCTCGAGTCGCTCGACGATCGCCGCCGTCCGTTCCGCGACGTGGTCGGCGAACAGCGCCGAACCGAACGTGTGCCGAACCCCCTCTTTCAGCCCGCCGAGGTCCTTCAGCGCGATGGGGACGCCGTGCAGCGGGCCGACGGCCTCGCCCCGTTCCAGCGCCCGATCGGCCTCCGCAGCGGCCTCGAGCGCCCGCTCCCCGGTGACAGTCACGAACGCGTCGATCTCGTCGTCGCGTTCGCGGATGCGCTCGAGGTGGGCCTCGACGGCCTCGGTTGCAGTGATCTCGCGTCGTCGGATCCGGTCGGCGAGTTCGGTCGCTGACAACGCCGTGAGGGGCCTCTCGCGTGACACGATATCGGCCCGTTGGTCCCGTGGGATATAAGCGTCCCTGATGTTTCACCGGCGGCCGAAACGCCGCGGGCCGTCAGTACTTCGGCGCCGCGCCCGTGATCTCGTAGAGGCGATCCATCACGGAATCGCGCTCCGCTCGCCAGGCGTCGAACCCGTCGGGACTCGAGGGGTAGCTGTCGTAGACGTCCTTGAGCGAGGTGGCGGTCCGCTGGACCCTGTACAGTTCGTAGATCACGTCCCAGTGGCCGACCGTCCGGAGCAGGGTCTTGAGTTTGAGTCCCAGGCCCATCTCGGCGGTCCCGGTTTTGCCGATCGCGTCGATCAGTTGCTGGCCAGGGATGGCGGTGACGACGGAGACCAGTTCCTCGAGGTCGTGGGCGGTCCCGAAGATGTTGTAACAGTCCATCGCGGCGAACCGTTTCCCGAAGCCGGTCTGGACGCGCTCGTTGTAGGGCCACAGGGCGGCCTCGCTCACGTCGCCGTCGGCGATGGCCTCCGTGGCGACCTCGGCGGCCCAGTGGCCGGCCTTCGCCGCGCCCGGGATGCCGCCGCCGGTACAGGGGTTGACGTGGGCTGCGGCGTCGCCGACCGCGACGAATCCGGGATGGACGGCGGAGTCGAGGGGGCGGCGCGTCGGCAGTGCCGCGCCGAGTTTGTCCGTCACCGTCGCGTCGGCAAACTCCGCGCGGTTCGTCAGGTCCGCCCTCAGCGCGTCGACGAGGTGCATCGGCTCCTCGCTCATCTGGAACCCCAGGCCGGCGTTGATCTCCGTCGCGGAGCGCGGGAAATACCACAGGTATCCTAGCTCCTCGGTCGGCTTGAACACGAGCGCGTCCGCCCAGTCGACTGGCTCGGGCACCTCGAGTACCTCACGGTAGGCCGAACAGAACTGCGAGTAGTCGATGTTAGTATCGAACGTCGAACCCGTCAGGTCGGCCCGGTCCTGCAGCACCGACAGCGCGCCCGCGGCGTCGACGACGACCTCGGCCTCGTACTCGATCGGATCGCCGTCACGGACGGCGACGACGCCCTCGACGCGCTCGTCCGGCTGGATCACGTCGTTGACAACGGTCTCGTAGTGGATCTCCGCGCCGGCGCGTTCGGTCTCGTCGAGCAGCACCTGGCCGTACTGCCAGCGGTCGACGACGGCCCCCGACTCGCCGAAGGGAATCTCGAGGGTCTCGCCCGTCCGTGGGTTCTCGAAGATGCCGCGGGTGATCGAGCGGTTCGTGAACGACTCCTCCTTGAGCCGTTCGCGGTCGATCACGTCCGGGAAGGTGCTCTTTCCCTTGATACCGTCCCCGCAGGCGATGTGACCGGCTTCCGCCTCGGTTTTCCGCTCGAGGAGGGCGACATCGAGTCCGTTACGGGCCGCGGTCGCCGCCGCGAAACAGCCGGCGGTTCCGCCGCCGACGACCACGACGTCTCGAGCGTCCGTCTCCGTAGTCATTTCTCATCGGTCGGGACGAAACGGGGAATAAAAAATTCGTTGAAAGTGTTTTGATGGTGATCTGACGACGAAATCGATGTTGGAGGGCAATACGCCGCCGTTCCGTCGCCGGTAACCGATACGGAGTCCCGGGAATCCTCGGGTCGGTCCCCGTTTCGCGGCCGACGCCGCGGGCGAGCCTTCGAAACCCACAAGCGCCGTCCCCCCGAACCGCCACCCGATGGAGCCACTCGAGCGGTATCGACCGATCGTCGACGACTTCGAGGCGTTTCTGGCGGCCTGTCGGCGGCCGCTGGGGACCGCCGTCCGCGTCAATACTATCAAGACCTCGGTCGAGCGAGCGACCGCCACCCTCGAGGAGGAAGGCGTCGAGTTCGATCAGGCCGACTGGAACCCGCGGGTGTTGCGCCTCGAGACGGATTCGCCGGGGGCGACCTGGGCCTCGTTCCACGGGTTTACCCACGGCCAGGAGGAGGTCTCGGCCGTTCCGCCGGTCGTCCTCGATCCCCAGCCCGGCGAGCGCGTCTGGGACGCCTGCGCCGCCCCGGGCGGGAAGGCGACCCAGATCGCGGCGCTGATGGACGACGAGGGGACGGTGGTCGCCAACGACAGCAACCTCGGGCGAATCTCGGCGCTCCGGTTCAACGCCGAACGGCTGGGAGCGACGAACCTCGCCGTGACCAACGCCGACGCGCGCAACTACTCGCTCGCGCCGTTCTCGTTCGACGAGTTCGACCGCGCGCTGGTCGACGCACCCTGTTCCTGCGAGGGGACGATCCGGAAGAACCCCGACGCGCTCGAGAACTGGTCGGAGGACCACATCGCCTCCGTCTCGGGCATCCAGAAGGGAATTCTCCGCCGGGCCGTCCAGGCCACCACGGCGGGCGGCACCGTCGTCTACTCGACCTGTACCTTCGCCCCGGAGGAGAACGAGGCGGTCGTCCAGCACGTCCTCGAGGAGGAGAACTGCCGCGTCGTCGAGTTCGACCTCGGACTCGAGCACGCGCCCGGCCTCACCGAGTGGGACGGCGAGGAGTTCGACGAGAGCCTCGAGCGGGCGGACAGGATCTACCCGCACCACAACGATACGGGCGGGTTCTTCGTGGCGAAACTGGAGGTGACAGCATGAGGGACGGAGGCGACGGACGCGACGGACGCGACGGAGGCGACCCTCTCGAGAAAAACGACGGCCAGCGGTTCGATCGACTCCCCGAAACGCCCGCCGACCGCACCGTCGAGGGCCGGGTCAGCCGCGAGAAAGTACTCGAGTACTTCGCGGACCGGTTCGCGATCCCGCCGGAGACCTTCGACGGGCACACGTTCTGGGAGAAGGGCGCGGGCAAGATCTGGATCTACGGCGGCGAGGCACCGACGCCGGTCGAGATCGAGGCGATCGGGATGACCTGCCTGCGGACCCGCCAGGAACACTGGAAGCCGACGACGGACTTCGTCCAGCGGTTCGGCCGCCACGCCGACGAATGTGTGATCGAACTCGATCGCGAACGCGCACGCCGATTCGCCGCCGGCGAGGACCAGGAACTCGAGTGGGACGGCGACTGGGGGTACCTGATCGCGGCCCACGAGGTCGGAGCGGGGTCGAAGGGCGAACGGAGTGGCGACGGTGAACCCGTCGACCGGGACGCCCTCGAGCCGCTCGGCATCGGCCTATACGTCCACGGCGAGTTGCGGTCGATGGTGCCGAAGGGTCGACAGCGGGACCTCTAGCTGACTACGTCGACAGCGCCGGTAGCGACGCCTCGATTCGCTCTCGCCGATCCTCGAGCCACTCCGGCAGGACCAGGCTCTCGCCGAGGGCCTCGAGGTCTTCGTCGACGGTGTACCCCGGCTCCGCGGTTGCGAACTCGAAGAGGACGTTCTCGTACTCCCGGACGTAGATCGACTCGAACCACTTCCGGTCGATGACCTCCGTCGGGCGCAGTCCGCGGTCGATCAGGAACTCCCGCCACCCCTCTTGCGCCTCGCGGTCGATCCGGTAGGCGACGTGGTGGACGGTGCCCGCTCCCGGGAGGCCCCGGGGAGCCTGTGGCTCCGCCCGGACGTCGACGACGTACCCCAGGTCGCCGTCGGTCTCGTAGCGCAGTCGGGTCCCGTCCGCCGAACGGTCCGCCTGCCGGTAGCCCATCCCCGTGAGCAGGTCCGTCGTCGGTTCGGTGCCGGTCAGCGACAGCGTCACGCCGAAGAAACCCCGGATCGCGTGGGCGTGTGCGACGGGGCTCTCCGGCAGGTTCGGTTCGGGAGCGTCGGGACGGGCGACCAGTTCCAGCGGGAGGCCGTCCGGATCGCTGAACGGGAGGACGTCGTCGCCGAAGCGGTCGACGACCTCGCCGGGCTCCGTGCCGGCCTCCTCGAGGCGCTCGCGCCAGTACTCGAGCGACCCCGAGGGGACCAGAAACGAGACGGCCGCGACCTGTCCCGTCCCGACCCGGCCGGAGCCCGCCTCGGGATAGGGGAAGAGGGTCATGCTCGTTCCCGGCCGGCCCTCGTGGTCGGCGTAGAAGAGGTGGTAGACGTCCGTGTCGTCCTGGTTGACGCTTCGCTTGACGAGCCGCAGGCCGAGGGTGTCGGCGTAGAAGTCGTGTGTCCGCTGGGGATCGCTCGCGACAGCCGTGACGTGATGGATGCCGGGCGTGGAGAGGTTCATAGTCATAGTATCCGTACGCGCTCGAGCCGGATAACGTTCGATCGCCCTCCCTACTGAACCGCTACGCGTAGTGGTCCTCGAGGTAGTCGACGATCGCCTCGCTCTCGTAGCGGGTCTCCTCTCGGGCGGTATCGACGAGGAACGGGATCGAGTCCTCGCCGCCGATCGCGGTCAGTTGGGCGTGGGCCTGCCCGTTGAGCACGTCCCCGCCCTCGTCCCCTGTCAGTCGCGGGTTGTGGACGACGTAGGAGACGCCGAGTTCGGTGAGTTTCTCGCGCACCTCGGTGCTGTGCGGGCAGCCTTCAGCCTGGTAGAGCTCGAGCATCGATCACCGTACGTCGCGGGCGGCCCTACGCGTTCGACAGGCAGGTGAAACACGGTCCGATGAGTTTCACTGTCCAGCGATGGGGAGAACTGTTTCGACGGCAAGACCGAGGGGACCGACACGGCGACCGGCAGTCGAAACATATGTTCCATTACATTTTGTTGGCAATCTCCTCGATGGCAATGACCAACCGATGGAATAGGTGAAGCACGAACACGGTGATTCCGAGCGCAATCGCACTGAATATGCCCAGGAAGATGTTCGCTGTAAGCAGAGCGAATCCAAGGATTACGAACAGAAGGACCGCAACGCCGGTACGGATCGAAGGCGGCAGTTCCGTCCGTGGTGTACTGGCAGACATGATAACGAATTAATCATTGGTCTGTAAGTGTTTTTTTGTTTTGGTTCCTCGGAGTAATGAAGGGGCCACCGCTGACCGATACCGGGCGTCCAGTATCGGTTATCGTTCGCGAACCGTGCCGCCACTGAGCCCCTCCCACTCGACCCGGTAGCCCAGATGCGAGAGGACGGCACTCGAGTCGCCGATCCCACGCTCGGCGAGCAGCGACTCGACGGCCGCGAGGTCCGTCCCGGGTTCGATCTCCGCGTCGACCTCCTCGAGCACGGCGGGCCGGATCAGCGTCCGACCGACCCGCTCGTGTTCGGGGAACGCCGTCTCGCCGAGCGCGTCCGCGCTCACGCCGTGGCGGTCGGCGAGTTCCTCGAGGCCGACGGCGTCGTCCTCGGGGATCAGTTCGTCGGGGAGTCGGGCCGCGCTCTCGGCTACGAGGTCCCGCTCGTACTCCCGGAGAGCGTCGACGACGTCCTTGACCCGCACGGATCCCGAGTACGGGATCGCGCGGTGGTCCCGCGCGGCGATCTCCTCGCCGACGCCGAGCGACTCGTCGACGGCGACGAGCATGTCGACGTCCTCCAGCGCCTCGAGCTGTCCGAGCTTCTTCTCGACGTATTCGGGGGTCCAGAACCCCATGATCTCGAAGTAGACACGAAACTCCCCGTGGGCGTACTCGAAGGCGAAGTCGGGGATCATGACCCGCGTTCCGGCCGCGAGCGGCTCGGGTTCGCGGATCAGCTCCCAGTCGAGGTCCAGGTCCTCGAAGCGGGCCGCGAAGTCGGCCTCGACGCCGCTGTCGAAGCTGACGTCGGTGACGGGCTCGGCGTCGGGCACTTCGACGGGATCCTCGTGGGAGAGCGAAAGCGTCCGTTCCGTGCCGCGGTCGTCGATCGTCGCCTCGAGGTGCCACGCCTCGGCGCTCGCGACGGTCCGCAGGAGCCGCGCGAACCGCGTCCCGTAGCGCCGCGTCGATCGAAAGAGCCGCGTGGGTCCGGTGACGACGATTTCGCGGTCGCTGGCTGCGTCGTTCCCCTTCGACGAGTCGTCCCGCCGGATCTCGTACATGAGTCGGAGTCGCTTGATCGCCGACACCAGCGCCTTCGGATCGCTCGAGCGCACCCGGAGCTCGGTCGCGTCGAACAGCGCGGTCTGGGCCAGCGAGAGGTTGTACTGTGCGAGCAGGCCGTCCGGGTCCCAGCGCGGCTCGACCACGGTCAGGACCTGTCGCTCCTCGAGGTCGGCATAGAGGGATCGCTCGAGGTCGTCGGCCGAGACGGGAAGGGATTCCCCGGCGCGGACGAGCGCCATCGCCCGCTCCTCCTCGCTGACGACGCCGACCGCCTCCGCGGCCTCGAACGCCGCGCGGCGTGCGCGTTCGGGGTCGATCGGCGCAGCAGTTTCGAACGTCGCCTCGCGCTCGACGAGGGCCGCGAGCCCGCGGACGAGCTTGTAGTCGTCGCTCTCGCGCTCGAGGTCGGTCAGCGCGTCCTCGAGGTCGCCCCGGGGTTCCCCAACGTGGCCCTGAAACGTGCCGATGACCCGGGCCGCGAGGGGCCGGTCCGATCGCTCGGCGAACTGCGGGTGGTAGCCGCCGCCGGCCCGCGAGACGCGGAGGAACTCCTTGCGCAGCATCCCCTGACACTCGAGGCGGCATCGTCAAAAGTCGTCCGCCGTGGATCGGGGCTGCGGGTCGCGGGCGGCCGCGGGCGGCCCCGGGGAGCCTCGAGGGCGCGGCGAACGCCCGTCGGTCGAGCCGTTACGCGTCCTCGTCCGGCGATTCGATGACCTCGACGACGGTCAGCGGAACGTCGCGCAGCGCCCCGCCGACCTCGCTTTTGGCGATGCGGGAGGCGTGTTCCTCGCCGTCGGCGTTGAACACCTCCATCTCGAGTGCGAGCCCCACCAGGGCGGTGTCGGCCGCGATGAACGCGGAGTCGAACGGTTCGCCACAGGCGGGACAGCCCGTCGCGCCGACCTCGACCTCGACGTAGTCCATGTCCTCCTGGTTGAGTCGTTTCCCGGCCTCGCTGACGGCGACGCCGATCGCGTCGTCGATCTCTTCGACGTCACGAACGAGCCATGCAGCTTCCATCGCGACGAGATAGTTGCCCATATACGGTGGTCGTTCCGGGGGGTTTCCTGCTTTGCGGTTCGGACTCGTCACGAGGCGACGCGAACGCTCCCCGATCGCGACGGCTGGACGGGGCTCGTCTCCGCGGGCCAGGTGCGCACGTGAGTCCGATTATGCTCATAAGTTACGAGAATTCCCCCCGTCGATTCCCGCCTGGATAGTCGGATTTCGGCTCCGGTCCGACTCGAGTTGCTGCTAGCGCAACTCGAGTTGAATCGCACGACGGCGTCGACCTATTCTTACATTAACAACCATTATAGAAACGGTGTTTCAAGAAAGCTTATATACTGCCCTCGTCTGAGCCACGGCTGAACGCTGATGATATCCCGCGTGTACCGCGCAACCCTGTTCGCACTGTACCAGCTGTGTATCGTGGTCGGCATCCTCGCGATGCCGCTCGCGGTGGCCGCCCGACAGGCCGGGGTAACGCTGCCGATCCACCAGGTCCTCGCCAACGTCGAGGACGCCTACGAAGCCGCCCAGTAACCATGGACTGATACCGCGATCCGAGCTTTTCGACGGTTTCGACGCCGACAAGCTACGCGTCTCGGACGACGAGCGACGGTCGACGGCCGACGGCCGACGATCGAACCGTCCCGGGCCTCAGGGTCGGCCCCCTCGAGGCTCGACGCACAACGCCTCCAGCCGACCTGTCGTCGGATGTCGTGAGGGAAAGCGGTCGACGCACCGACGCCGATGGGTGTACGTCTGCGGTTCGGCCGTGAAAGCGGAAACGCCGGTGGTGACCGCCGGGGTTTTATATCTTCCCGGCCGTACCCTTCGAGCAATGCGTACGCCCACACACGACTCGGACTTCTCTCGGACGGTCGACCAGCTGGCCGATAGCTCGAGCCCGTACGAGCCCGAGGTCGGCTCGATGCCCCGCAACGACCTGACCCAGGCCGATCTCGACAACGTCAACAAGACGGGAACGACGACCATCGGCATCACGACCGAGGACGGCGTCGTCATCGCGACGGACATGCGCGCCAGCCTCGGCGGCCGATTCGTCTCGAACAAGAACGTCCAGAAGGTCGAACAGATCCACCCGACCGGTGCACTGACGCTCGTCGGCAGCGTCGGCGGCGCCCAGTCGTTCATCTCGACGCTGCGCGCCGAGGTCAACCTCTACGAGTCCCGACGCGGCGAGGACATGAGCATCGAGGCGCTGGCCAACCTCGCGGGCAACTTCGCCCGCGGCGGTCCGTTCTTCGCCATCCACCCGATCCTGGGTGGCGTCGACGACGAAGGGAGCCACGTCTTCAGCATCGACCCCGCTGGCGGCGTCATGGAGGACGACTACACCGTCACCGGCTCCGGGATGCAACTGGCCTACGGTCACCTCGAGCAGTCCTACGAGGACGACCTCTCGAACGACGAGGCGACGACGATCGCCGCCCGCTCGATCAAGTCCGCCGCCGAGCGCGACACGGGCTCGGGTAACGGGGTCTTCCTCTGTGAGATCACCGACGAGGGCGTCGACATCCACGGGCACCACGACTTCGACGAAGTCGTCTAACGCGGACTTCCACGCTTTCGCCGTCGATCGTTCTTCGACAGCGTCGCGACCGATCTCGACTCGATTCTCGCCCCAGACTCCGGAAACTGGCCCGTTTTCGATCGCCTGCGAGGCGGGATAACAGTTATATTGATCATTGTTGTCGCCGAACATATGCCGGACGAATACAACCTCGAGGAGTACGAGTCGACCCGCGAGTCGTTCAGTTGGGACGACATCTACGCCGAGGCGGACTGGGACGCGCCCGAGTCGATCAACGTCGCACACGAGGTCTGTGATCGCCACGCTGCGGGCGGGGACCGCGTCGCGCTCCGACAGGTCGGCGTCGACGGCGAGTCCCGAACCCTGACCTTCGAGGCGCTTTCCGAACGATCGAACCGGTTCGCGAACGCCCTCGAGAACCTCGGCATCGAGCGCGGCGAACGCGTGTTCACGTACTTGCCCCGAATCCCGGAACACTACGTCGCGCTGATCGGGACGCTCAAGCGCGGTGCCGTCTTCGGCGGGATCAACGAGCGGTTCGGCCCCGAGGGCATCTCCTACCGGCTCGCGGACTGCGACGCGTCGGCCGTGGTGACGACGAGCGAGAACCGCGACACCGTCGCCGAGGCGCTCGAGGACGTGCCGTCGGTCGAGCACGTACTCGTCGTCGACCGCGGGGACGGAGACCTCGCGGACGACGACCTCGAGTTCGACGCGGCGCTCGCTGACGCCGCGGCGACCTACGAGACGGTCCGCACGGGCGGCGACGACGACGCACTGCTGTACTACACGAGCGGGACGACCGGCCCGGCGAAGGGCGTGCTCCACGAACACCGCTGGGTGACGGGCGTCGCGGCGACCCAGCGGTTCGCCGCCGACCTCCGGGACGACGACCTCTACTGGTCGACGGGCGACCTCGGCTGGCTGACCGGGCCGATCAACACCCTCGGCGCGTGGTTCTGGGGCACGTCGCTGTTCACCTACGAAGGCGAGTTCGACCCCGAGGAGTGGGCCGAGCTACTGGACGAGTACCCGATCACGGTGCTTTTCAGCGTACCGACCGCCTACCGGATGCTCCGCGAGAAGGAGGAGGTCCTCGAGGGCGTCGACCTCGACCTGCGTCACGCCCTCTCGATCGGTGAGCCGCTCTCCGCCGGCGTCGTCGAGTGGGGCGAGGAGACCCTCGGCGTGACGATCCACGACACCTACGGCCAGACCGAGACGGGGAACATGATCATCAATAACTACCCCGCGATGGAGGTCCGGCCCGGCAGCATGGGCAAGCCCCTGCCCGGCGTCACCGCCGACATCGTCGACCCCGAGACGGGTGAACCGCTCGAGCCCGGCGAGACGGGCGAGATTGCCCAGCGGGGCGACTACCCCTGTTTCTTCGCGGGCTACTGGGAGAAACCGGGGAAGACCGAGGAGTGTTTCGTCGACGGCTGGTACCTCTCGGGCGACCTCGCGCACAAGGACGAGGACGGTTACTTCTGGTTCGAGGGGCGGGCCGACGACGTCATCATCTCCTCGGGCTACCGCATCGGCCCGTTCGAGGTCGAGAGTTCGCTCGGCGAACACCCGGCCGTCGCGGAGGCGGCGGTCGTCCCGAAGCCGGATCGCAAGCGCGGAACCATCGTCAAGGCCTACGTCGTCCCCAGCGAGACCACGGATCCGTCCGCGGACCTCGCGGAGGACATCAAGACCCACGTCCGCGAGGAACTGTCCGCCCACGAGTACCCCCGCGAGATCGAGTTCCGCGAGGAGTTACCCAAGACGGTGACCGGAAAGATTCGGCGTACAGAACTCCGGGACGAGGCCACCGAGGAGGCGGACGCCGGCGAGTCGGTCTGAGAGAATCGCTCCCGAGTCGTCGGACGCCGTTCGCGACGGTCGTCGCCGCAGTACTGAAATCGTTATACGACCCCCGTCCGAACGAGGGACACGCTCGGATGGTGTTCGGAATCGAAGAGGGAGTTCGCTATCCCTTCCGCGGCGACCGGACGGCGGACCTGTTTGCAACGGGTGGGGTCCTCGGGATCGCGACGGCGATCCTGGTGCAGTTGGCTCTCGTTACGGCCCCGTTCCCGCTGGTCGCCGTCGTCGGCTCGCTGGCCGCGGTGCCCGTCGTCGCGCTCCTGGGCTATCTCCTGCGCGTGGTCGAGCGAAGCGTCCGTGGCTGCGACGACCCGCCCGGGTTCCGACCGTTCGCCGGACTGGCGTGGAAGGGGTGTCGGCTCTCCGTCCTCACCGTCGCGTACGCCGTGGTCCCCGTATTCGTCGTCGCCGCCGCCGTCGCCGGACTGCGTCGACTGCCCGTCGCCTCGGCCGACGAGATCGGGTTCGTCGGCGCGCTCTCGCTGTTCGGAATCTCGACGGCCGTCCTCCTCGTCGTCCTGTCGTTCGCCTACGTCTACCCCGCGGCGGTCGGTCGGCTCGCCGCGGGCGGCAGCCTCCGCGAGGCCCTGGGACTCCGTTCGTATCGGTCGGTGATCGGCCACGGGAGTTACTTCATCGCCTGGACCGTCGCGGCGCTGTTCCTCGCACCCGGCTGGATCGTGCTCCCGACCGCGCTCTCGAGCGCGACGCCGGTCGGCGTAGCGGCCGTCTTCGCGGCATTCTACGTCCACGTCGTGGCGGCGCGGCTGGTAGGCCGGGGGTATCGACTGGCGGCGGACGTCGACGGCGAAGAGAAGTAGCGGCGGGGGAGGGAGTTCCAAGTTACAACTGCGGCTCGGTCGCCGTCTCGTCCTCGAGTCGTCGGTTTCGAAGCGCCCGACCCGTGCGCCGATCGAAGACGTGGATGGCGTCCTCGGGGATGTGGGCGACGACGCGCTCGCCGTCCTCTACGCGCTCGAGGCCGTCGATCGTCGCGACGAACGTCTCCGAGTCCTCGCCTTCATCGAACGCGAGGTAGACGTTGTTCTCGTTGCCCATCGGCTCGACGACGTCGACGACGGTTTCGTAGCGGTGGTCGTCGGCGGCGTCCCCGCCGATCGAGATGTCCTCCGGGCGGATGCCCAGGACGAGTTCTTCGGTCCCGTCGAGGGCCGACTGCGTCTCCGCGGAGAGGGCGTAGTCGAAGTCGTCGTGGACGAGCCGCTCGTCCGGGGCGTCGAAGGAGACGTCGAAGAAGTTCATCGAGGGTTCGCCGATGAAGCCCGCGACGAACCGGTTCTCGGGTTCGTGGTAACACTCGAGCGGCGTGCCGACCTGCTGGAGTTTCCCGTCGTTCAGGATGGCGATCTTGTCGGCCATCGTCATCGCTTCGGTCTGGTCGTGGGTGACGTAGATCGTCGCCACGTCGAGTTCCTCCTGGAGCCGCTGGAGTTCAGTCCGCATCTGGGCACGGAGCTTCGCGTCCAGGTTCGAAAGCGGCTCGTCCAGCAGGAACACCTCCGGATCGCGGACGATCGCGCGGCCGAGCGCGACGCGCTGTTGCTGGCCGCCGGAGAGGTCGTCCGGTTTCCGGTCCAGCAACTCGTCGATATCGAGCATTTCGGCCGCCTCCTCGACGACCGACGCGATCTCGTCGTCGGGCATGTCGGTCGACTCCTCGAGGCCGAACGACATGTTCTCGCGGACGGTCATGTGCGGGTACAGCGCGTACGACTGGAACACCATCGCGATGTCCCGTTCTTTCGGCTGCTGGTCGTTGATCCTCCTGTCGTCGAGGCGGATCTCGCCGGACGAGACCGTCTCGAGGCCCGCGACCATCCGCAGCGTCGTCGACTTCCCACAGCCCGAGGGGCCGACGAGGACCAGAAACTCCCCGTCGTCGATCTCGAGGCTGACGTCGTCGACGGCGGTGATCTCGTTGCCGTCGTTCTCTACGAAGACTTTGCTTACGTCGTCGAGTGTGAGGTCTGCCATTGTGTGGTAGTTAGAGCGTCTGCCCCTTGGCGAACTGTTCCCCGAACATGATGTACACCAGGATCGTCGGCAACGCCGCGATGAACGCCCCTGCCATCTGGACGCCGTAGTCCGTCGCCATCGACCCCTGGAGCGCGTTCAACTCGAGGGTGACGACGTAGTTCGCCCGGTTGCTGAGCAACACCAGCGCGAACAGGAAGTCGTTCCAGACCTGCGTGAACTGGTAGATCAGCGTGACGGCGAACATCGGCAGCGACAGTGGCAGGACGATCTTCCGGTAGATCCGGGCGAGGCTCGCCCCGTCGAGGCGGGCGGCCTCGATGAGTTCGTCGTCGAGCGTCTGGTAGTACGACCGGAACAGGATCGTACAGATCGGGATCCCGTAGGCGATGTGCGTGATCGTCAGTTCGACCAGTTCGCCCCGTTCGTGGAGGCTCGAGATGTCGACGATCGACCAGAACTGCCGCAGCGGGACCAGCACCGCCTGGTACGGGATGAACACCGCGGCAAGGAACAGCGCGAGCAGGAGCGCCTGGCCGCGCCATTCGACTTTCGTCAGTCCGTAGGCGGTCAGGCTCCCCAGCAGCGCCGATAGCACCGCGGCGGGAATTACCATCGCGAAGCTGTTGACCATCGAGAATGCCAGTTCGCTCCCGGCGGTCACCCAGGGATCGATCGTGAACCCGCCCAGCGGCGGCTGCAGCGGCGAGGTCCGGGTGAACGCTTCCTGGGTCTTGAACGACGTCGTCAGGCCGCTGTACAGCGGCGACAGGTAGAGCCCGACGAACGCGAGCAACGCCCCGTAGAGGGCGACACGGTTGAGCGATAGATCGGACACCGTCCCAGTCAGACCGCTTTCGTCGCTCGTTTCGGTTGCCATCAGAGTGCACCTCGTTTGTACTGCGTGTACGCGTAGGGGCCGATGATCGTCAGCGCGAGCGCGAAGAGGACGACGGCGATCGCCGCCCCGTAGGCCCACTCGCTCGCGGAGAACGCCTGGCGGTACATCGTCACCGCGAGGATGTCGGCCGATCGACCTGGGTTGTCCCCGAACATGACGTAGATGAAGTCGAACGCCTTCAGCGCGAACACCATCAATACGACGGTCGCGCCGATCGTGGACGAACGGAGTTGCGGGACGATGACGCGCCGGTACAGCGTCAGCGTCGACGCGCCGTCGATGCGGGCCGCCTCGTAGTGGTCGTCCGGGATCGATCGCAGCCCGGCGAGGTAGACGATCATGCAGTAGCCGCTGAACTGCCAGACCAGCGCGAAAATGACCGCGGCGAGTTTGAACCGCGGATCGCCCAGCCAGTCGAACGCGAGCCCCTCGAGGCCGACGCCGGCGAGCGTGGTGTTGATCAGCCCGTCGCTTGCGTACATCCACGACCAGAAGATCGCGGTCACGACGAACGAAAGCGCCATCGGCAGCAGGTAGATCGTCCGGAACGTGTTCTCGAAGCGGATCTTGCGATCGACGAGCAGGGCCAGTCCCAGCCCGACGACCAGCGAGACGCTCGTGAACGCGACCAGGAGCGCGACCGTGTTACGCAGCGAGGCCCGGAAGTTCTGGTCGGCCGGCATCTGGCGATACATCTCGAGCGTGAAGTTCGTGTAATCCGGCTGTCCGAGACCGGACCAGCCGGTAAACGAGATCGCGACGTTCCAGCCGATTGCCCCGTAGACGAACAACAAAACAAGCAGCGTCGCCGGCAACCAGAACGGGATCGACTCGACGAAGTCGCTGCCCCGGAGTTGCGCGAAGCGGTTCCCCTCTCGCTCCCGAGAAACCGGCTCGTCGGTCCCGCGACTGGAGCGGGGATCGAGCCGTTGTAACGAGTTACGTAACGAATCCATAGCTCAGGTCAGGTGAAGTGGCGATGCTGGTCCTAGTCGAAGCTGTCGACGAGTTCCTGGTAGGCCGCGTCGACGTCCCAGTTGTCGATGAAGTTGGCGAACGCGCCCTCGATGTCGGTCTGAATGCTGGGGGCGACCGCCAGTCCGTGGGCGACCGATGGCGGCTGTTCGCTCGAGCCCTCGAAGTCGGCCATCTGGTCCTGCAGGAACGGAGTGAACGCGTCGTCGGGAACGTCCGTCCGGGGCGGGATCGACCCCTTCGCCGGGTTGAACCGTTCCTGTGCGTCGGCCGAGCCGGCGTACCGCAGGAACCGGACGGTCGCGTTCGGCGACGGGTTGTGCTTCGGGAAGACGAACGAGTCCATGTTCAGCGCGTACATCTCCTCGGTGCCGGGGAAGGCGACGTGGTCCCAGTCCTCGCCGTACTCGAGTTCGTCGTCGGCCTCGTATTCGCCGGCGGCCCAGTCGCCCTGGTGGAAGAAGGCGGCTTCGCCGCGGTTGATGTAGCCGCTGGCCTCGTCCCAGCTGAGCGAACTCGCGTCCTCGTTGAAGTAGTCGGTGTAGTCGACGACGATCTGCAGGCTGTCGCGGATCTCGGACTCGTTGTCCTCGACGTTGCCCTCGATGAACGACTCGTAGACGTCTGCGCCGTACTCGCCCAGCAGCACCTGTGCCCACAGCTGAAGGGTCGACCACGCCGACTGGGTCTGCTGTGCCATCCCGACGTAGCCCGCCTCGTCGACGGTCTCCATTACATCGAGCAGCGCGCTCGGGGAATCGATCGACTCGACGTCGACGTCCGCCTCTTCGACGACGTCGACGTTGTAGAAGAGGTTGTTCAGCCGGTGGATGTTGATCGGTACGGCGACGAAGTCGCCGTGGGGTCGCGAGACGTCGACCGGACCGTCGAGGTAGGCCTCACGCATGTCGTCGTCCCAGACGTGGCCCTCGATGTCGTATAGCAAGTCTTCCTCGGTGTAGTCGGTCAGCGCCTGGCCGGGCCACACCTGGAAGGTACTCGGGGGATTCTGGTCGACGACGCGGTTCCGGATGTCGGCCTCGAGGGCGCTCCCTGCGCCGCCCGGGGACGGGGAGGATTCGACCTCGATCTCGGGGTACTCCTCCTCGAAGCCCTCGACGAGTGCCTGGAACGCCTCTTCCTCGCCACCGGCGGTCCACCAGTGACCGATTTCGACGGGTTCGTACTCGTCGGGATCCTCCTCGAGCAGTTCCTCCAGGCTCTCGGCTTCGTCGTCACCGCCGAGACACCCGGCGAGGCCGACGACGGCTGCAGTCCCCGCTCCCTGTAGTACGGTTCGTCGTGACGTACTACGATTATCAGAATTATTACGATCCATAGTGAACTTCTGTACTGTAAAAAATCGTTATGATACGTATTAATACCTTTGGTACTGATCCTCACTACTAGGATCGGGGGCGAAACACCGAGACACTACTCGCTATCCGAGGTCGTGAAACGATCGGGGAACGGCGGAAAACGGAAGGAAAAAGTCGGATCCGGGCTAACTCGGCGGAGGCCGAATCGGTTCAGTTGATCTGCGTTCGCCGTTCGACCGCCTCGCTCGTCTCCGCGAGGCTCACGGAACCGCCAGTTTCGCTCGAGCGGTAGATCGCGTCGATGACACGCTGGACGGTCAGGGCCTCCTCGACCGTGTTCGTCGTCGGCGGCGTCTCGCTGACGATCGCCTCGAGGAACTCTCGGTCCTGTTTCTTGTAGCCGGTCATCGAGGCGTCGCCGGTGAGCGAGACGTCGGCGTAGTGGTCACCGCCGGCCGTGCCGGCCTCGAGGATCTCGATGTTGGTGTCGCCGATGTCGAACTGGGCTCCGGCCTCGGTACCGCGGATCCGGAAGTCCATGCTCTCCTCGCGGTTGGTCGCCCACGCGGCCTCGAGCGAGATCGTCCGCCCGTCGGTCGTCCGGATGAAGGCGCTGACGGAGTCGTCGACGTCGTAGGTCTCGGCTTCGGCGTCCCAGTTGTCGCCGAACCCCTCGGGGTCGGCGTACTCCTCCTGGGTACCGAACGTGGTCCGCGTGACGCCCGACACCTCGGCGATCTCCGGGAAATCGAGCGTATAGAGGGCCAGATCCAGGGCGTGGACGCCGATATCCAGCAGCGCACCGCCGCCCGAGAGGTCGGAATCGGTGAACCAGGAGCCGGGGCCGGGGACCCCCCGCCGTCGGACGTAGTTGGCTTCGACGTGGGTGAGTTCGCCGAAGCGGCCGCGTGCGTGGTGTTCGTCGAACATCGCCATCGACGCGGCGTGACGGTTGTGGAACCCGACCATACAGATCGCGTCGCTCCGGACCGCCGCCTCGGCGATCCGCTCGGCGCTATCGAGCGTGTGCGCGAGGGGTTTCTCGACGAGGACGTGGCGGCCGGCCTCGAGCGCGTCGACGGTGATCGGTTCGTGGAATCGGTTGGGCGTCGTGACGACGACCGCGTCGACGGCATCGTCGACGACGAGCCCCTCGTGGGTTTCGTAGGTCTCCGCGGCGAACTCCTCCGCGAAGCGCCGTCGCTGGTCGGGCACCAGATCCGCGCCGGCGACGACCTCCGCGCCGAGTTCCTCGAGGTGACGGGCGTGGAGGTGACCCATCCCCCCGAGACCGACGATACCGACACCGACGCCCGTGCCGATCACCGCGAAACACCTCCTTTCGGTCCGAGTCGTGGTGTCGAGTGGTCAGAAATACGTCGTTTCGATCCCGATTTCGAACGATCCCGGTTCATAGCGAAACGCGGGCAGCGATCGAAATAAGGGTTGTGACCGATTAATTACTCGGATACCGTGACAGTCATGCGGACGTGAGAGTCGGTCGCCGATCGGCGCTCGTCGGGCGATCGGAACCGGTCGAAATCGCCTGTTACTAGTGAACAGGGGGTGAGCCGACCGGCCGAACTAAGGACGTCGCCGGCCCAGGCCCACGGGATGACCACCGTTACGATCTGGAACGAGTATCGCCACGAGCGCGAGGACGACGAGGCCGCGGCGGTGTACCCCGACGGGATCCACGAGACGATCGCCGACGCGCTCGCCGACGGACAGCCGGCGGACTCGAGCCTCGAGATCCGAACAGCGACACTGGACGAGCCGGATCACGGCCTCCCGCCGGCGGTCCTCGAGGAGACCGACGTTCTGCTGTGGTGGGGCCACGAGGCCCACGACGAGGTCGCGGACGAGGTCGTCGACCGCGTTCAGGAGCGAGTGCTCGAGGGGATGGGGCTGATCGTCCTCCACTCGGGGCACTTCTCGAAGCCGTTCAAGCGGCTCATGGGGACGACGTGTAACCTCCAGTGGCGCGAGGACGGGGCCACCGAGCGGCTCTGGGTCGTCGACCCCGGCCACCCGATCGCCGAGGGGATCGACGAGTACATCGAACTGCCCGAAACCGAGATGTACGGGGAGCCGTTCGACGTTCCCGAACCCGATCGGCTCGTGTTCACGAGCTGGTTCGAGGGCGGCGAGGTGTTCCGCAGCGGCTGTTGCTACCGCCGCGGTAACGGCCGGATCTTCTACTTCCGACCGGGTCACGAGACGTACCCGATCTACGAGAACGAGGAGGTGCGTCGGGTGCTTCGCAACGCAGTCGACTGGGCTGAGCCGACCGGTGGGAAGGGCGGTTCCGGCCGGACGTTCGGCAACCGCGAGCGCGATCGGGACTGATACGGGTTACTGTCCGTCAGTTCCGGCGCAACCCCGCCCGGGTCGTGGTTGCGCCGGTACATCGGTACAGCAGTCCGTAACCACCGGACCGACCGTCACCCGCTTCGCTGCGTATCGACCAGTTCTACGGTGACCTCGAGATCGGTCCCGGTGGCTTCTTCCAGTCGCTCCCTGACGCGGTCGGCGAAGTCCGCGGATTCGGCCTCACCGGCCGGCCGCTCGACGAGGACGGTCACCGACGGGGGGTCGTCCCTGTAGACGTCGATGAGTTCGTAGTCGACGCCGACCTCCTGGAACCGGAACGCCTCGAATGCCGGATCGTCGCTCATCGACTCGAGTTCGGTCCGGACCTCGTGTTCGATCGCGGCGGTCTGGTAGGTGCCGTAGGTGACGCCGCCGAGTACGAGCGAGAGGACGGCGATCGCGACCAACAACACGACGACCCGCGAGCGGAGGCGGTCGTAGACGCGGTCGATCCGTTCGGTCCGTTCCGGACGGTAGCCGACGCCCCACAGCAACAGGAGTGCGGTGAGGTTGATCGAGAGCAGGTTGACGAGGACCAGGGTCCCGGCAGTCACGACGACCGTCGGGTGCCACCAGGCGATTCCGAGCCCGACCGTCGCAGCCGGTGGAACGAGCGCGACCGCGATCGCGACGCCGACGAGCACCGATCCGACGTTCCGAACGAGGCTAACGACGCCTGCAACCCCGGAACCGAGTGCGAGAAACAGCGCGATCACGTTCGGCGTGATCCGCTCTCGCACCTGGGGGACAGCGGTGATGTCGAACCCTGGCGGGAGCAACACGGTTCCCCGGAGCAGCCAGCCGAGAAAGGCGGCCGTTGCGACCGTCGCCGCCAGCCCGGCGACCTGCAGGACGACCCCGCGGGCCGCGAGTTCGTCGTCGTCGACCACGACGCCGACACTGGCGGCCAGTGCCGGTCCCATCAGCGGCGCGACGACCATCGCCCCGATGATCGTCGCCGCGGAGTCGAGCAACAGCCCGGCCGTCGCGATGATCGTGCTCACCACCAGCAGGATGAAGTACGTCGACGCGGCCGGCGCGAGTTCCCGCGCTCGAGCCTCGAGTTCCTCGCGGGAAATTCTGGTTCCGGTGCCGTCGTCGATCTCGGGCGTCCGCTCGGAGATAATCGCCTCCGCGGCGGTGACGACGGTGTATGACGATTCCGGGAGTCCGGCGGTACGAAACGCCGCCAGGAGCGGTTCGACGGCATCGGGCGGGACGGGGATCGAGACGAGCGCCTCGAACTCGCCGTGACTCGCCGCTTCGGACACGGCGTAGTCGACGCCAGCTTCGTCGGCCGTCTCGAGGACGACCTCGAGCTGTCCCCGCGGAACGAACACCTGGACGAGACGCATATCGCCCGTACGACGGGGAAGGAGGAAAAGCGTCCCCAGGTCCCTGGGCCGTCGAGAACGTTCAGGACCGGCGGCGACTCCGAGTGAAGTACCCCCGTCCGGGACACGGTGGCGCGGGAAACTCGCGCTGTTTTCCGTTTAGAACCGCTGCCGGCCCTCGTCGGTCACCACGCTCTCGAGCAGGTCGACCGGCGTCGCGTCGTAGGCCGGATTCTCCACGTCGAACCCCTCCGCGGGTTCGGGCATCACCTCGGTGCCGGAGCGGAACTCGGTCTCGAAGACGAACCCCTCGCTGACGATCTTCGAGGCCGACCCCACTACGGTGACGGGAACGTCGACCTGTGCCGCGCTCGCGGCGATGGGGAAGGTCCCGACCCGGTTGTAGAGGGTGTCCTCGACGATGCAGTCCATCCCGACGAGCACGCGGTCGCACTCGGCGAGGTAGTGGCCGTGGGCGCTGTCGGTGATCAGCGTGGGGTCGACGCCCTCGAGATCCGCGAGCGTGCGGGCGGTTTTCCGACCGATGTAGCGGGGTCGGGCCTCGGTGACGTAGACGTCGAAGGTCTTGCCCGCGTCGGTCGCCAACTCGAGGGCCTCGATGACCGTCGAGGAGTAGTCGTGGGTCAACAACGTCGCGCCGTCCTCGAGGAGGTCGACGGCGTTTTCGGCGGCCAGGCGCTTGCCGGACTCGACCCGCGAGACGACGGCGTCGATGCGGTCCCGGGTAAGCTCCTTCGCCTCGTCGACGCTGTCGGGGTCGGCCTCGGCGACGTCCTCGACGACGTCACGGACGGCGTTTTGTAGCGACGCGTGGGAGGGGTTGGCCCGCCGGAGCACGGAGCCGTTGCGCTCGAGGGCGCGGACGTACTCGTCGACGGTGGCGAACTCCCGCTCGGTCAGCTCCTCTAAGGCGCGGGTCGCGTTGACGGCGACCACCGAGGAGCTGTGGGTCTGCATCTCCTGGATCTCCTCGACCGTCTCGTCGATCATACCTGAATCGATTCCCGTCAGGGAGAAAGGTGTTCCGGGAGTTGTCAGCGGCTCGAACCCCACCCTCGCTGGAAGCAACAGTATCCGTTAGGCTTTGTCCGTAGTCTTCGTGAGGCCGTACTCTAACTCCAACCTTCCGTCGGCCATACCGTCCACCCCACCGGACTTCGCGGAAAGTTGGTCCAGTGCCTACGACGCTGTTTGACGGTGAGTGAGGTGCTATTTTTGTTGGCGGTATGCTGACGTTGCCAATAGTGACGCCGAAATGGAAGAGATCAGCGGTTTCTTCTCTCAGATACGTTCTAACGTTGTAGATTTCTTCGCCGACTTGCTATAGGTGTCTGTTTAAGTGAATGATTGATAGTAGTGATATGCAGAAATAATCTTTCTCCCTCGGACGGTCAGTTGGCCCGTCGAGCGATCTAGTTTCATCCCCCTGAATGAAGAAGAAGCTACTGTTACGACGAGCTAAATCAGTCGTCGAATCGAAGGTCCGCCGCAACCCCCCGTTCGATCTCCTCGATCACTGGTTGAGGACCTTATCGAACTGGTCGTGGTCGGTGACGGGACAGACTCACTCCCTATGTGGGCGTAGGCTTTGATGTGAAACTCTCCATCGCATTCGAGCGGGCGGTGCCCGCTCGTTCGTCCGCGGAACATTGCTACCTGTTATACAGATAGACCGGCTCCTATCGCTCAGTACTTGCCAGTCGATCGTTTGAGCATCTACGAGTCGTAGTATCTGCTAAGTCGTTGTAGACGTTCGAGTAGGTGACTTCGCGTTCTTCGAAGTAGGTGGTGAATTTCTAAAGAGTGATGACCTGAAACAAGTAGGGATCGTAGAGAGCCGGGAACTCACGGAAGACTGAGACGACATAACCCAGTCCAGTCCTCTGTGAAATCATGCTCAGAGAATTCTACTCAGCATCTGTTTTGGTCTAATTCAGTCCGATACTCTCCGTCTTCTTCCCAAATTTCAGCAGTTAGTTTTTGCTCCTCACAATCAGTTTCAATAAATGGATAATTCTCACTAACAAGATTCCCATTGATATTCACTGATACGGAATATTTTCCATGCGGGACAACGTTTTCAATGCGCCTTCGAGTGTTTGGCTCAAGCTCATAATTTTCGCATAGGACTAGTTGATCAGATAATGTTTGAAACTTTATCTGAAACGTGATATAATCACTAGTCACATTTGCAAGATAAATATCAACATTTTCATTACGCCTTAACTTCATACAACCTGAGAAGGTAAATAATACTCCTGAGTACGAACTGATCAGTAACTTCCGTCGTTTCATTCTCAGTTATTTCAACACATAGATTAGTGCTTCATGACTTAAAATAGTATGGTTTTTACACTAATTTATAATCTTAATAAATTTGGTAGTATTTATTTCACGGGATTAATTGTATATATGATCAAAACTATCGTAATTCTAATTATAACTCGTATAATATCATCCAAATTCCTGATCAATTCCTACCATTTGGGTCTGGTTAGCACCATAACTTGTATTTCTTGCAATCTAACTATATTAGATATTCTGGGATCTAAATGCTCGAGGAACTCTATTTTCCATATCAAATGTATTACTAGAACTGATGGTTCAATTTACTATAGTTACGTCCAAGTGAGCGTGTATATGCGATATGAAAAATATAGATGCCCTCGAAACCTATCTCCGTCTAATGACTGCTACCGTCCGATACACTTGCCCTCACTGTGGATCCGTCACGAGCATCGAACGGCCGCTCGACCTCGCGGATCGTTCGGTCACGAAACGCTCCCAGCCCGGCTGGGAGTACGCCGCCCCGGACGACCCCCTCGAGCAGCGAGAGGCCGCCGACGGCATCGCCTTCGTCTGCGGCGAGGACGGCCCCGTCACCGACCTCGAGGGCGCGCCCATCGAGGGCTGTGGCCGGCCGTTCTACCTCAACTTCGTCCGTTACGAGCAAGGGGTCGAACTCGAGCCGGATCCGCCGACCTACGGCGGGCCGCGGTTCGACTTCATGGGGTGACCGTGTCGAACGGCGGGCTCGAGGCTCGAGTGCCCTTCCGCCACGAAACTTATGCCGTGACCCGCGGACGTCGGCCCATGAGCGATCCGCTGCCCGAAGAGCGATCGTCGGAGCCGATCACGGTCGAGTCGCTGACGACGGATCTCCGCGACCTCGGCGTGGCGGCCGGGGAGACGGTGCTGGTCCACGGTTCGCTGTCCTCCCTGGGGTGGGTCTGTGGTGGCGCTCCTGCCGTGGTCGACGCCCTCCAGCGTGTCCTCGGAGAGGACGGTACGCTCGTGATGCCGACGCACTCGCCCGGCAACAGGGACCCGACCAACATGGGGAATCCACCGGTTCCCGACTCCTGGTACGATACGGTTCGAGAGGAGATGCCGCCGTACCGGCCCGCCGTGACGCCGACCCAGGGGATTGGCGCCATCGCCGAGTGCTTCCGATCCTACCCGGGCGTCCGCCGGAGCGCCCACCCGCAACACTCCTTCGCCGCGTGGGGGGCCGACGCCGAGTTCGTCACCGGGGATCATCCGTACGACTACTCGCTCGGCGAGTCGTCGCCGCTCGCCCGGGTCTACGACCTCGAGGGCCGAGTCCTGTTTCTGGGCACCACCCACGCGACGAACACTTCGCTCCACCTCGCGGAGTACCGCGCGGGCATCGACATCGAGCGGACGAGCCACGCGAGCGCGGTCCGCGTCGACGGCGACCGCGAGTGGGTCGAGTGGGAGGACCTCGACGTCGACGACGGCGACTTCCCGGACTGTGGCGAGGCCTTCGAGCGTGCGCACCCGGACGCCTTCGAGTCGGGGCAGGTCGGGGTCGGCGACGCGAAACTGCTCGATCAGCGCCCGCTCGTCGACTTCGCCGTCGACTGGTTCGAGGCGAACCGGGAGTAAGAGTAAGCGACCCTTCCCCGATCGATCGCTCTCCGGATCCGGCGCTCCCTCGAGACCCGCGGCGACGATCCTCTCCGGTGAACACAACCCTTTTCGACCGTCGGACGAACCTACCGACATGGACGAAGACGCCGTTCTCGACCTGCTCCGATCGGTCGAGGACCCGGAACTCGGCGACGACATCGTCTCGCTCGGGCTCGTCAACGACCTCACGGTCGAGGGCGACGAGGTCGACGTCGACCTCGCGCTCGGGGCCCCGTACTCGCCCACCGAATCCGACATCGCGGCGGAGGTCCGCGAGGTCCTGCTCGGGGAGGGCCTCGAGCCCGACCTCTCGGCGAGCATCGCGGACCGCGACGAGGGAAGCGACGAGGAAGCGGTCCTGCCGGGCGTCAAGAACGTCATCGCCGTCGCTTCCGGGAAGGGCGGGGTCGGCAAGTCGACCGTCGCGGTCAACCTCGCGGCCGGCCTCTCGCAACTCGGGGCGCGCGTCGGCCTCTTCGACGCCGACGTCTACGGCCCCAACGTGCCGCGGATGGTCGACGCCGACGAACCGCCGATGGCGACCGAAGAGGAGACGCTCGTCCCGCCGGAGAAGTACGGCGTGAAACTGATGAGTATGGCTTTCCTCACCGGCGAGGACGACCCCGTCATCTGGCGCGGTCCGATGGTCCACAAGGTGATCACCCAACTGACGGAGGACGTCGAGTGGGGCAACCTCGACTACCTCGTGGTCGACCTCCCGCCGGGCACCGGCGACACGCAACTGACGATGCTCCAGACGATGCCCGTCACGGGCGCGGTGATCGTCACGACGCCCCAGGACGTCGCCCTCGACGACGCCCGGAAGGGCCTCGAGATGTTCGCCAAACACGACACGGTCGTGCTGGGCATCGCCGAGAACATGTCGACGTTCGCCTGTCCCGACTGCGGGAGCGAACACGACATCTTCGACTCCGGCGGTGGCGAGGAGTTCGCCGACACCCACGAGATGCCGTTCCTGGGCTCGATCCCGCTCGATCCGGCCGTCCGCGAGGGCGGCGACGGCGGGGAGCCGACGGTGCTCGAGAGCGACGGGGACGACGGCAGCGAGGCCGGCGACGCGTTCCGGACGATCACCGAGAACGTCGCGAACAACGTCGGGATCGTTCACCGGCGCAACGTCTCCCGGGCGAGCGGCGGCGAACCGACGGCACCCGACCGCTAACCATGACTGGCGAACGTTCGTCCGAGGACGATGCCGAACCGACCTCGACCTCGACCCCGGCGGCCGACGGCGGCGGCGGCTACCAGCCCGAACCCGACCCCGAGCGCGTCGAGTTCCTCCGCGAAATCGCCGACGACGTCCGCGGCGAGACGGGCGAGAGCAAACAGCTCGCGAACATCCTCTATCGGACCAGCGACCTCTACGACGAGGACGAGGACACGACGCCCGAGGAGATCGTCCGCAACGTCAAGTTCATCCTCGAGGTCACGGAGCAAGGCGGTCTCGGTCGCTGAATCGCTCGGTTCCGGGCCGACGTCGCTCCCCCGTAACGGACCCCGTCGCCAGCCGCACTCCTTTTGCCCGCCGAACGCCGAGTCGAACGCGAACGTGGACGCGAACCAGCACACTCGAGCGAACCCGTACGGAATGGACGAGGACTGCCGGAACTGTCCGGCGCTCTGTGAGACTCGGGAGCAAATCGTACACGGTTACGGCGACGTCGGGGCCGACTTCCTGTTCGTCGGCGAGCGACCCACCGCGCGGGCCGACGCGGTCGGGGTTCCGTTTCTGTCGGAGGGCGACGGGGACGAGGCCGAGAACGAAAACGACGGCACCACGCTCCGGCGCATCCTCGAGCGACTCGCGCTCTGTGACGCCACCTCGCCCGCGGATCGCCCCGGCCTCGAGAACACCTACCTGACGAACCTGACGCGGTGTCGCGATCCCGAGCGCCCGCCGACCGACGAGGAGATCGGCAACTGCGAGCCTTTCCTCAACGCCGAGATCAGGTCGATCAACCCAGAGGTGCTCGTCCCGGTCGGCGAGCGAGCCCTCGAGGAACTCGGGACGGAGTACACGACGACCCCCGTCGAGGACCTCTCATTCCCCGACGCTCACGCGACGACCATCCGCGGGCGCGGGTTCGCCCTGGTGCCGATGATCGACCCCCGCGAGCAGAGCGACGCCCAGACGCAGGCGTGGCTCGAGCACTTCGCGGAGCTGATGGCGTCGGATTACCGACAGACGAAGGGGCGACGGGAACGGTAGGCGTCGATCGCCGTCCGACCGCTCACCAGTACGGGTTCTCCCGCCACCGCCTCGAGCGCGCGCCGACGAGGATCAACGTCCCGACGACGACGGCCGTGATCACCAGCACGCCCATCGACGGCGCGAACAGTTCGCCCGGATCCTCGAGCGCGAAGCCGGTGAGGAAGCCGTAGACGCCCAGCGCCGCGAGCGCGACGGCGACGAGCGTTCCGAGCAGTCCGGTGGTGGAGCGAGTACGGTCGTTCATACCGCGACCAACGGACGCGACGGGTATAATTTATTCGTCGGACCCGGGGTCGAAGCGGTGATTTGCGCGGAGCCGGGCTCGAAACCGGGACAGCGAAACGCCGAAACGCCGCGTTCAAGAGTCGGGCCGACGGAGGAACGGACATGATCGTCGTCCTGCCGGTCGATCCGCCGCGGGGAGGGCTGGTCCTGCCGGAACTCGTCGAACGAACGCCGCTCTCGGCGGCCAACGCCGTCGCCCTCTACGAGGCGGCCGTCTCGGACACGGTTCGGGCGGCCGCCGACAGCGGCGGCGAGGTGCTGATCAACTACCGCGATGCCGAGACGCTCCCCGTCGAGTACGTCGGTGATGACCGTCCGAATCCCGAATCCGAGATCCGTGACCTCGTCGCCGACGCCCTCGAGGACGCCACGGGCGACCTCGAGGACGTCCGGTTCGAACGTCAGGTCGGCTCGACCCGCTCGGCGCGGGCCGGGAACACGGTCACGCACCTCCTCGAGCGCGAGGAGGCCGGCAGCGCAGGGATACTGGAGCCGACCGCCCCCGCAGTGGGACGCTCGGAGATCGACGGCGCGGCGATGGCCCTGCGCCGCCACGACGTCGTGCTCGGCCCGTCCTCCGGCGGGCACACGTACCTGGCTGCCTTCGGGGTCGCGGAACCGATCGACTTCACGGATGCGTACGCGCCGCCGTCGCACGCGACGCTCGCGAACCGAACGGGGGAGGCGGGGCTCGATCTCGGCTTCGCGCCGATGGTCCCGACAGTGGCGACCCCCTCGGGACTCGCGGCGACGACGGCCACCCTCGAGGCTCGCGCGGTCGCCGGGCGGCTAACGGCGACCGCGACGAAGGCGACGCTCGAGGAACTCGGGGTGACCGTCGGGGACGGAGACGAGATCGAACTCGCGGACGAAGGCGACGGGTGACTCGGACGACCGAGACCGAACTCGAGACCGATAACCCTTTTTGAGCGGACCGGGTAAGCGGACGTGAGGTGGGGTGGCAGAGCGGCCTAACGCGCCTGCCTTGAGAGCAGGTGGCTGTCAAGCCTCATGGGTTCGAATCCCATCCCCACCGTTGCTCTCGCGAACAAATTCGTGAGCAACAGCGACATCGATGGGAGTTGAACTAGGGAAGTCCCAGCCCCAGCCTCAGCCCCCGGACCGTTGTCACGTCGTTCGAATCCCATCCCTTCTCCCTCACCCACCGCCAATCCGCATGACGAGTCCGGTAGCGGGGCTCACACCTCGTCGCGATCCGTGAACGTGTAGCGACGGGCGATGGCGTCCCCTGCTGGGGTCAACTCGTGGAAGTCCGCGAACCCGAACTCGACCGTCTCGTCGCCCTGCCGGCCGGAAAAGGTGCCACGGACCGCGACCGTCAGGCCGCCGACGCCCTCCTCGCGGTCGACGACCAGGTCGTGTACCTCGTGGCTCCCCTCCTCGAGCGGCCGTTCCGCCTCGTAGAACCGCCGCAGCGCCTCGCGGCCCTCGATCGCACCCTGTCCGGGACGTTCGTACCGAACGTCGTCGGTGAAGAGTGCGACGAGGTCGTCGTATTCGTCGGCGTCCACGAGGTCGTAGTACTCCCTGACGAGCGCTTCCGGATCGCGTCCCGTGTCGGTATCTGCCATACCGACGTGTACGTGACCGATCACAAAACGGTCATGGTCGACGGCCGATTCAGCCGGTAGTCGCTTCGGTGGCGATCTGCTACAGGTTCTGTTACCGGTAGGACAACTCGAGTTCGAGCGCCCGTTCGAGCAGGTCCTCGTCGTAGTAGTCGGCCGTCTGCTCGGGTCGGGTCGCGTCGATCGCCCGCACCTGCTCGACGGTGTTTTTGAAGTTCTTGAACGTGGCCTCGTCGACCATCTGACCGTCCAGGGTCACAGCGCCGGTTCCCTCCCGCTTGGCGGCGTTGAACCGCTCGATCTTGCTCACGTCGCGCTCGAGTTCCTCGGGCGTGGGCATGTGAACCGTGTTCGCCTGGATCGTCTGTTTCGGATACAGCGACCAGGAGCCGTCGAGGCCGATCCGGGCCTCGTACTCGATCTGGTCGGCGTACTCCTCGGCGTTGTAGTAGGTCAGCCCGGCACGTTCCGTGAACAGGTCGTCGAACGGACCGCCGATCGCGAGCAGGCCCGCCGCGCTGGCCTCGTTCGACAGCGCCTCGAGCAGGCCGTCCCAGCGGGGCATCCCGTCGCCGAGGTCGCGGCCGCCGAGTTCCGCGGCGTAGTCGACGGGGCCGAAGACCAGTGCAGTGAGTCGCGAATCCGCGCCGAACATCGCGATCTCGCGCAGATCCGACCGGGCCCGGCCGGTCTCGACGATGATCGAGAGGCCGATCGAGCCGTCCGCGTAGCCGTGTTCGCGCTCGGCCTCGGCGACGGCCTCCGCGGCGCGTTCGACGTCCCCGAGGCGGCCGACCTTGGGGACGACGACGCCCTCTATGTCGTCGCCCAGTTCGGCGACGAGCCGGTCGATCTGCTCCCGGCCTTTCTCGCGGAACGACTCGTCCTCGTAGCTCCACTCGACGCGGGGCCAGATCTCCCCCGGGAACTCGTACTCGGGCACCTTCTCGATCGTGTTCTCGAGCCCCTCGGCTTTCATATCGGGCGCGGTGCCGTCCTCGAGGTCGGGCACGAGCCAGTCGGGGGCCTGGAACCCCTCGGCCTCGAGGCCGGAGACGAGGTACTTCGCCGAGTCGTCTTTCGGAACGGCGGCCGGTGCGGTCTGGAACGTACGGCAGAGTCGGATGTCGTCGGTCATGGTATCGGTGAGCGTTGTGTGTCTGTGTTGAGTATCAGTTCGGTCGCTTGCGAATCTCCGCGGTTCTGGTCCCCGAGTAGACGGGGTCGTCGTCCTGGTTGAAGGCGATGTGCTCGAACCGGACGGTGCCGGCCCGGTCCGACCGCGAGGCGTCGTCCTCGGCCTCGAGGACGCGCGTGAACGCGTAGACGGTATCGCCCGGCGTCACGAAGGTGTGGAACTGTTCGTCGTCGAAGCCGACCTCGCGCCAGGTCCGTTCGTCCGAACGGGCGTGACCCAGCGCGGTCGAGCGGGTGACGTCGCCGTAGGTGACGATGTCGCCCGACGGCGCCTCGGCCATGACGTCGGCGTTGTGGTGCTGTTTGGCCGTGTTGAGCGTCGCGAGCGGGAGCGAGGCGACGGTGACGTCGTCCTGCGTGCGGCCCCGCTCGTGGCGATAGGCGACGGCGGCATCCCGATCCGCGGCGTCCTCGAGCGCGGCGACGAAGTCCTCGAAGTAGCCACCTTCGGGGACGAGCAACTCCTCTGGAAGGTCTGGACCGTCGCCGTCTTCCTCGGTAGCGGTAGCCCCGCTCCCGTCGGTCGCGACGGGTTCCCGGCGCGGGATCATGTTCGTCCGCTCGTAGGCACACAGGGTCTCGCCCGTCTCGGCGTCCGTCCCGCGGGTGCGCCAGGTGACGATCCCGTACTCGGGCCGGGAACTCGAGGCCGACGTGCTGACGACCTCGCTTTCGACGCGGAGTTCGGTGCCGGGCGAGACCGGCGTGCCGGGGAACCTGACGTCGGTCCGGCCGAGGAAGTAGCCGCCTTTCTCGCTCAAATCCTCGACGGTGATCCCGAGGGTCGCGGCCGTGAGGTAGTCGGGGTGGATCGGCGGTTCGTCGAACCCGCGTTCCCGGGCCGCGTCCCCCCGCCAGTAGGCCGGGTCGTGGTTCAGCGTCTGGCTCATCCACTCCTCGTTGCCCCAGCGGGAAAGGGTGAGTCCGGGGTCGTGCTCGAGGACGTCGCCCTCCGCGAAGTCCTCGAAGCAGTTGCCTTTCTCCCGGGTTTCCGCGCGCTCGAGCGCCTGTGCGAACGTATCTGGGTCTGTCCAGTCGGTCATGTCGGTCTCAGTCGTCTGCGGTGAGTTCGTCGGTCGTCGTGTCGGTTCGTCCCGCCCGCGCCCGCCGTGCGAGCGTCCGGCGCATCTCGTTTTCGACGATCATGAACCCCTCGTCGAACCCCATGCCGGGTTTCGCCAGCACCTGCGCCGCGTCGGTCGCGAGCGCGACGTGGGCACAGGCCCGGGCCGAGGTCGCCGTCTCGTTGCAGGTGCCCCCGAGGTAGGCGCGGGTGTCGGTCCCCTCGCAGTACCGGACGGCCTGGCCGCTGCGGTGGATCCCGCCGAGGTCCGGCGTCTTGACCTGGACGACGTCGGCCGCGCCGGCGTCGACGAACGCACACACGTCGTCGAAGGTGTTGCACCACTCGTCGGCCACGAGGTCGACGTCGACGCCCGCGTCGGCCAGCCCCTCGCGCAACTCGACCATCGCCGCGATCTGGTCCGCCCGATCGCCGACGTCCATCGGCCCCTCGATCTGGAGCGGATAGGGGGCGGCGGCCTCCTCGAGCGCCCGGAAGTAGTCGATCACCTCCTCGCGGTCGTACGGCGCGCCGAAGATCTCGCCGATCATCCCGTAGACGTCGATGTGGAATCGGGGCTCGTACCCCTCGGGGCCGAGTTCCTCCGAGCGTTCGACCAGCCACTCGACGTACTCGAGCAGCGTCCCGCCGTTTTCGCCGATCTTCTCGACGCTGTTGATAAGCCCGTGAGGGAGGACGGGGACGCCCTTGACGAACATCTTCTCGGCGTTCGCGTAGCGGTCGTCGCCCGACTGGCCGAAGACCGGCACCGGCTCCGTCGCGGGCTCGGTGCCGAGCGCGTTCGCGAGAACGTCGGTTTTCGTCGTTCCCGCGGCCTCGGCGGCCGCCCCGAGCAGTGCCTGCGAGACGCCGTACCGGATCGCCGTGTGGAGGCGGTCGCCCTCGACCGTCATCTCCTCGAGCGCGTCGGCGTTCGCGAGGAACTCCGTCGCGTCCCGGCCCTCGAGTTCGTCCGCGACAGGACCTTCGACGACGGGGGCGTACTCCGCGGGCTGGAAGAGCGGATCCCGGCCGCCGGCACCGGAGTACTGGACCGCCGCGCAGTCGCCGCGGACGACGCGGCCGTCCGCGAGTTCGACGTCGACGACGAGGCTCTCGCCGGCCTGTCGGATCTCCTCGAAGCCGTCCGTGACGGGCGCTCCCTCGTAGGTGAACCCATCCTGGCGGGCCCCCTGCTTGATCGCGCGCTGGTCGTCGAAGAAGAATCCTGCGTAGCCGGGCGTCGCGTGGACCCCGGTGATCTCCGTCCCCGTCATCAGGCTCCCTCCTGGGACTGGGTGGACCGCGGTCGGCCGATGAGCTTCCCGTCGCTGATCGCGTCGACGTCGTCGGCGACCATCCGGAACGACTGGTCGCGCCCCTCGGTGTCGGCGCGCCGCGAGAGCCGGGCCTTGTGGATCTCCTTGATGTCGTCGTCCATCTCGAGGTCGGCCCACTCGAAGATGCGAACCCGGCCGTCGTCGTCCCGGGCGGGGAGGACCGCACCCTTCGCGCTGTCGCTCGGGGCGAAGGGGACGTCGAGCGCCCCGGAGTCGAAGGCGTTGATCGTCCCCTGGACGACGTCGCCGTCGCCGTGCTCGTGGATCGTTTCCATGAGACAGCGGGTCTCGCGTTCGATCAACTCCTGTTCCTCCTGAATGCCGTCGATATCGATGTTCTGCTCGATAGCCATGTCGATGACCTGTCTCGTTGTCCGCAGTCCGGAGGCGTTGGCCTCCTTGGTCGGCACGCCCTGGAACTCCTGGGGAGACTTGGTGATGACCTTGTCCGGCCGGGCGATCGCGGCGGTCATCCCGCCCAGCCCGATCACGCCGTTCGCGCGGGCCTCGTCGGGCGGGAAGCCGCCCATCCACTCGTGGAAGACCGTCGTGACGACGACCTCGTCCGGCAGGTACTCGTCCCCGAGCTTCTGGAGGGCGTTCAGGGCGGCCACGTCCTGCACGACGTTGCCGACCTGGCCGTACCCCAGCGTGATCGAGCGCACGCCCTGGGTAGCCGCGAGCTTGCCCTCGACTAGCATGATCGCGATGGCGATCGAGGGCGGCACCAGCGTCCCAGTGAGCGGGCCGAACGGCTCGCGGTTGATCCGCACGCCCCGCTCGGTGTAGGCCCCGGCCAGCCGATCGACGAACTGCCAGCGCTCGATCGTCTCCTCGAGACCGTGGCGCTTGGTGTAGGGAATGTTGTACGAGATCGGCCCGCCCTCGAAGCTCTGGAAGCCGCCCGCGAAGGTGATCGCCGCGAGCAGGCGGGCGTCGGGCGTGCCGTGACGCACCTCGATCGGGGCGTCGATCGCCTCGATCAACTGCCGGCAGCCGTCGACGCCGTGGTTGACCGCAGGGAAGCCGTTGAGCGTGTCCTCGCCCGTCTCGCGTGCCTTCTCGAGGCCCTCCTGGGCCTTCCCGTACTCGTTGTCGCGCGTGTACGAGTCGATGGTCGTCGGGAGGAGATCGGCCTGCCCCTCCCGGTGGAGGTACTCCAGCAGCTCGATCTGGTCGTCGAGCCTGGGAACGCCGGCCCGCGGCTGCAAGAGCGGTTTGTCGGCCGACTCGAGGACGTCGGCGAACCGCTTGTGATCGGGGAGCGATTCGTGGTAGGAGATCGCTTCCTCGAAGTCGACCTCGCTCCCGGTTTCCCAGTTCGATCGGATTTCGTCGTCGATACGCCGTAGCTCGTCGGAGGGAATGCGTTCGTCACGTATCATTTAGGAACTGATAGAAACACGCTCCGATTCGGTGGGGGTGATCTCGAGATCCTGCCGGAGGGCAGCGATCGCCTCCTCGGGATCGGTCTCCGAGTCGAAGACCCGGTCGAACCCGAGCTCGCGGAATGTGCGTCGGGTCTGCTCGAAGTCGTCCTGCCCGACCGCGAGGTTGCCGCCGATGTAGGTGACGGCGTCGACGCCCGCTTCCTCGAGCACCTGGTGGAAGCCCTGGCAGTCTTGCTCGGCGTGTCCGTAGAGCGAAGAGACCAGTACGGCCCCGGCGTCGTGATCTGCCGCTGCCTCCGCGAACTGCTCCTGGGAGGTCTGGACGCCGAGGTTGACGACGTCGAAGCCGGCCGCACTGAACGCCTGCTCTAGGATCGTGATGCCGACGACGTGAGCGTCCGAGCCGATCACGCCGAGGACAACCGTTTGGGACATCGTGTTCCCAATCATGAGAAACGGGGCTATAAACTTAATGATCTTCCATGATAATATTCCTTAATGATGTTTGAGGGGTGGGCGTGTGATACCGTCACAACATCATTATCGATAGTAAAGGTTTTTGACGCCAGTTCGCATCACCCCTTCGCATGGGTGCGCTTTCGAACCTGCGCGTGCTGGACCTGACGCAGGTGCTCGCCGGACCGTACTGTACGATGTTGCTCGCGGACATGGGCGCGGACGTAGTCAAGATCGAGCGCCCCGGCGGCGACCTGATTCGGTCGAACCCGCCGTTCGTCGACGACGCCGAGACGGAGGCCTACGGCGGCTACTTCCAGAGCGTGAACCGGGGGAAGCGAAGCATCGAACTCGACTTCGGCGACGACGAGGACCGCGCGGACTTCCTCTCGCTCGTCGAGGAGGCCGACGTCGTCGTCGAAAACTACCGCTCGGGAACGATGGCGAAGTACGACCTCGAGTACGAGACGCTCCGCGAGCACAACCCACAGCTCATCTACTCCTCGATCCGCGGCTTTGGCGACCCACGGACCGGCGAGACGCACCGACAGGGCCAGCCCTCCTTCGACCTCATCGCGCAGGCGCTGGGCGGCGTCATGGAGATCACGGGGTCGGCCGATGGCCCGCCGACGAAGGTCGGTCCCGGAGTCGGCGACCTCTTCACCGCGACGCTGAACTGTATCGGCATCCTCGCGGCCGTCAACCACCGCGAACAGACCGGCGAGGGCCAGTACGTCGACACCGGGATGTACGACGCAATGGTCAGCCTCACCGAACGCGCGATCTACCAGCAGTCCTACACCGGCGAGGCGCCCACGCGCCGCGGGAACTCCCACCCGACCCTGTTCCCCTACGACGCCTTCGAGACCGCCGACGGCTACGCCGTGATCGCCGCCTTCGGCACCAACCACTGGCGGGAAGTCTGTGCCGCCATGGGTCGTGAAGACCTCGCCGAGGAGTACCCGGACCGCGCCTCCCGACTCGAGCACCGCGACTACCTGCGCGAGCAGATCGCCGACTGGACCCTCGAGCGGACGACCGACGACCTCGTCGACGCGCTCGAGGGCCGTGTCCCGGTCGCGCCGGTCCAGAACACGGAAGACATCTTCGCGGACCCGCACGTCCACGCGCGGGACATGCTGGTGCCGGTGGAGCAGCCGGGGACGGACGCGGAGGTCGAGATCGCGGGTTCGCCGATCAAGATGACGGAGACGCCGCCGGAGCCACGGGGACGTGCGCCCCTCCTGGACGAGCACCGCGAGGAAGTGCTGGGCGAGGAAGCGGAGACGCCGGCCGACGACTGATACGGGGTCGTTCGAATCGACTGATGATCGCCTTTTCACGTCGCTGAATCCCTTCTCCGGGGAAGTCTGCGTCTCGGATTCTCCGCTCGAGGTACCGACACTGTCAGGCGGTCAACGTCTCGGACGCGACGACCGTTCCGGCGTCGGTGTCCGTCACGAGTATCTCGATCTCGTCTCCCGACTCGAGGTCCGTAGTGCTCGGGCCGTGGTTCACCCTGAACTCGACGACGGACCCGGAGTTCCACCGTGGCGGGTCGTCGCTCGAGTCGACGATAACGCCGCCGGCACAGCCGCTCTGATCGATCACGTCGGTGTCGCCGTCGACGTGGTCGTCGTCGAGACTCGAGTCCTCCGAGGGAAGATTCGTCAGCGTCGCTTCCATCTCGCCGCCCCGGATCCGCACCGTGACCTCCATATCGGTGACGTTGACGGGATCGCCGGCCACGTGGCGTAACCTGACCACTTCCCCGTCACAGCTCGCCGCGCCCGAGAGCGTAAAGGTCGCATCCGCCGTCGCTCCGGCGACGGGTCCCGGTTCGGACGGCGTCCCCCCGAGCGAAAACACGAATACGCCGACGGAGCCGGCCAGGATCACGGTGATCGCGACCAGCAACACGACGCCGACGACCGAACTCGTCCCCCGGTGGTTCATTGCCCTTTCTCGGGATGGGAACGACCGTACGAAAAAGATCCGGTGTGGTTCCCGCAGGCTCGAACCGGTCGCCGATGGCCACCAAGAGTAACCCTTTTGCAACACCCCTGCACACGTTCGAGTATGAGCAACGAGTGGCCAGTCGATCCCGACGGCGAGGAGGGCAGCGAGGGGATGCGCAAGTACGACATGCGTATCATCGCGGACAAGGTCGACGAGGAGGAGGACTTCCCGCTCGACGTCGCGGAGTTCGTCGACGAGTACGGCGACTACCCGATCCGCATCAACCACGAGACGGTCGTCGCGATGAGTGAGATCTTCGAGTACATCGACGACGACGAGTTCGAGGAGATCGTCGACATGCACAAGGCCGTCGGGGCGGCCATGCGCGAGGGGGACTTCTGGACGTACCACCCGCAGGGCGAGGATCCCGAGAAGGTCCACGCGTAACGCCCGCGATCGCCGACACGACCGCTCCTCCTGGCGCATCACGAATCTGGATTACGTATCACTTATACGACGGCGTTCGAAAGAATCGCTCACCGTGACAAATACGCAGGTTACGCTCGTCCAGATCGACAACTACGGTCCGTGGACGGTGACGCCGGAGCCCCGTCGGGAAGCCGATCTCCAGACGCTGCAGTCGCGACTTTTCGCCGACATCTCGCAGTTCGTCGGCGCTCGAGGCGGCTACGTCTTTTTCACCCGCTTCGACAACATGATCGCCGTCACCAACGGCCTCTCGATGACCGACCACGAACTGTTACAGGAGTCAGTCGGAAACCGCTACCCCGTCACGCTCAGCCTCGGCGTCGCCACCGGCACCGACCCGGTTCACGCGCTGTCGGACGCGACCGAGCGGCTGCAGGAGGCCGGGAGCGCCCAGGACGAAGACCGACGCGAGTGTCTCGAGGGCCGGGCCATCGAGGAGGCCCACCGAACCGCCGACGACGTCCAGATCGCCCACTTCGACGTGATCAACGCGACCGGCAACTACACGGACGAACTCAACGCCTTCGACACGTTCATCGAGATCGAACAGGGGTACGCCGAACTCATGCGGCACATGCGGTACGCCCACGACAGCCTCTCGTTTTTCGTCGGTGGCGACAACGTGATCGTCGTCTGTCCAGACCTCGAGGAGGCCGACTACGAGGAGGCGATCCACCACGTCGAGAACGCCGTCGACGTCAGCCTCCAGGTCGGCGTCGGCCGCGGCGAGACAGCCCACGACGCCGGCTTCGCGGCGAAACACGCCCTCGAGACCTGTCGTGCCGACGGGACCCGGGTCGAACTCGAGTGGTAGACCCGCTCCGCCGGGATGCCCTTTTATACTGACGCAGTCGGTTCCGACGTCCCCGTTTCGGGGGAAATCACCCGAACGGAGAAACTTCGTCAGCGACGCGCTTAAGCGTGGCGGAGGTAGTTTTTAGCCCGTCTGCGATCATTGTTCGAGTATGGAATCGGAACTGTCGGTCAAGGAGGTCCTGACGACCGAATACGTCGGGGTCAGTGAATCGGACTCCGTCCAGGGTGCCGTCAAACTCATGCGCGAGGAACGGGCGGGCGCGGTGCTCGTCGTTCGGGGGACGGACCCGGTCGGAATCATGACCGAATGGGACGTCCTCGGACTGGTCGCCGAGGAGCACGACCCCGCCGAAACGACGGTCGGCGAAGTAATGACGACGCCGGTAATCTCCGTCTCGTCGGATCGGTCGCTCTCCGACGCGGCCAACCTGATGGCCCGGGAGAACATCCGCAACGTCGTCGTCGAGGACGAAACCGACGGCGAGGTTCTCGGCCTCGTCACCCAGCGAGACGTCATCGCTGCGGCGGGATCGTTCCAGGGGACGGTGACGCCACCGCGATCGACCGACCCCGGCACCGGTGCCGGAACGAACCCGGGGACCGCCGTGACCGGCTCCGAGACAGGGGCCGAAGGGGAACCGATATCGGACGACCTGGCCCGAGAGCCCCCGCTCGGGACCGAGGAGGGCGAGTCATCGGTCCTGCCCAACGGCGGTGACGAGTACTCCACGCAGGGCGTCTGCGAGGCCTGTGGTTCGCTCGCTGATTCGTTGTGGGAGTCGAACGGCCAGCTCGTCTGTTCGGACTGCCGGACGGTCTGACCGACGGGTTCGCCGTCGGCCGCACACGACCCCGCACTCCTTCCGACACCGCGATTCTCCCTCGTTCCGTCCCATCGATCTTCGTCCGGAAGAGACCAGTATCGATGATAGTCAGACTGGCCGACCGATACGATAAAAAGACCTTTCGGGTGCGGCAGTGGATGTGAGCGACAATGATCGACACCGTCGATGCCCCGGACGCCGAGGAGACTACCGTTCGTGTCCGTCCGATCGAGGAGGGAAACGCGTCGCCGTCGCTCGAGGCGACGGACGCAAACCGATGAGACGATGACATCGGACTCGGCGGAGGACGAGGACAAGGACGGGGACCAGAACGAGGACGAGAACGGGGAGGATAACATGGACTCGAGCATCGAAATCGAACCCGCGACGACCGCCGACATCGACGCCATCACCGAACTGTGGGTGCGGCTGGCTCGCGACCAGCGCCGCCACGAATCCGCGGTTCGTGCCGAGCCGAACCGCGACGTGATGCGGGAGACGCTCGCGGCCCACTGTACCGCGGGTGGGCTCCTCGTCGCGCGAATAAACGGCGACATCGCGGGGTTCGCCTCTTTCTCGATCGAACACGGGACCCTCGAACTCGACACCGACCGGGGAACGCTCACGAACCTCTACGTCGAACCACCCTACCGTGACCGGGGGATCGGGACGGCGCTGCTCGAGGCCGCCGAACGCAGACTCGCCGAGCAGGGCATCGAGGTGATGACACTCGAGGTGATGGCCGAGAACGACGCTGCTCGCCGGTTCTACCGGGAACAGGGATACGACCCGTTCCGGGTCGGAATGCAGCGTTCGCTCGACGACCGGTCGGAAAACGACACACACTCAAAGGAGGACGGGTAACTGCAGCATGTCTCGCGCCAGGGGAGCATGGGCGGTTCATGCACTCGACTTGTAATCGAGATTTCGTGGGTTCAAATCCCACCCCTGGCTTCCTTCCCGAACCTGGTCTTTTACCGATTGGTCTCGAGACTCCAGTAACGCGCGCGCGCAGTTTTACTCCCCAAACCCCGGTGGTGCGAGACCGGGGTCAAAAGAGTCACGTCCCACAGAGTTCGGAAGGGTGGAGATGGTCCGGTGGGGTAACGGCGGTCGATCGGGGCGTCTCGCCGCCGCCCCCAACTGACCGTTCAGTCAGGTACATTATCAACTTTCTGTTCCCTGGATCTCCGCAGCGGTCCGATTCTGGGGTCGATCGGGATCGGCGGATCGGCGGTGGGAATCGTGGCGGCTACTGCTCCGTAGCCGAATGCTGGATGCACTTTCTCGGAGTTATCGAAAGAAGAGGGAGAGGGACGGGTGCTCCTGAAGAGTATTCGAAGCCGTCGATCCCCGAACGGAGGGTGGGGGTCGCGTCAGCAATGAGGTGATCGGAGGAAATCGGCGCTGGCGAGGAACGGGTCCGAGAGTGCGATCGAGCAGTATGTCAGGAGGTCCACCTGGTTCCTCGCCAACTGACTGTTCAGTCAGGAAGATCATAAACGTTCCGTTCTATCGCCCCGTCCCGCATCGGCGGTCGCTATTCGCCGGGGACGATCGTTTCACGCTCGGCGGTCCGTTGGGGATTGGTATCGAACGTCCGTATGAAGAGCCCCCCCGGATCCCCGTGTCTTTCACCCGGACGCCATCGTCGTTCCGTTCCTGACATCGTCGAGCGGTTGCACCTGTCCGCTTCGGTTTCCGCTGCCCCTTGCGGGCTTACAAGGCCTGCCTGAAGGATAGCTTTCGTCGACTTTTCTCCAGGATAGTATGAATGTAGCAAAATTCTATCGCTGACACTGACCAAATAATTCCTTAATGGCCATGTATGGTGTACAATACCCAAACAACAGCATCAATATTGGGTTAGGCCCATAGGATTTATGTGCGACCGAGGAAAGCGTCCGGTCAATGCTACTCTCAGTCGACCGTACGGAAGGTGACGACGTCCAGCCGCTCAGCTTCGAGGTAATCGCTGCGATCGCCGAACGAGAGGGCGTCGATCCCACCGAAATCGAACCCCCCGAATACGACGCGCTGTACGACGTGGTCAACCCCGAAGCGCTGGACTCGCTGTTCGCTCCTCGGGAGGATGGGACCCCTCGAGGAACGGGACAGGTCGAGTTCCAGTTCTGCGGATACCACGTCGTCGTCACGAGCGAGGGGGAAGTCGACGTTTCCGAATCCGAGCACTCACTCCCGTAGACGCGCTCGGTCTGTCTGCTTTCGGTCGTTCGCTCTCGGTCTCCGCTTCCATCGATCGCTCGGAGCCGTCCCGAATCTACTCCCAGTGGGTTTCGATCCGGGAGCGCCACTCGTCGGGTAACGGAACCGAATCGCCGGTGTCCGGATCGCGGACGACCTGTACGGTACTCGCGGTCGCCGCACGCCGGCCGTCCGCCCGGATCTCGTACTCGAGGGGAAGACTCGAGTCGCCGAGTTCCGGCACGTCGACCGCCACGGTAACGTCCGAGTCGGCCGCGATCGGGCGAACGTAGTCGATCTCGAGGTTGACCAGAACCGTCCCGGTGTCGACGAGCGAAACGCCGAGTGCGTCCCGGAAAAACGCTTCACGGGCCTGCTCGAGATACGTGGCGTACGTTGCGTTGTTGACGTGCCCCATGAAATCGATGTCCCGGAGCCGTACCTCCAGTTCGACCTCGTAATCGTAATCGGAGTCGTCACTGACGTCGCTCACGTCCGTCGACACGCGGCCGACCGTCGTATGCGTACCGTTCCGCGAGCGACGGGCCGTCCGTTCACACGCGGAGCAGGCCGGCACAGCGCCACGATCCTCACTCGGAAGGGCGTGCGGCCTCGAACACCCGTTCGTGGAGCCTGTCGGCGACGACGTCCATCAGCGGCTCCATGTTCCGCGTGTCGGCCCGGTTGTACTCGACCAGCGTCTCCAGCGCCGATTCGTCGCCGCGTTCGTACTCGTGCCAGAGTCGGACGGCGTCCCGGCCGCTCAGATCGTCCAGCTCGCGGTCGATGCCGACGTCCCGTTCGATCTGTTTCAACCCTCCGTCCAGCCCCAGCTTCTTGCAGGGGTACATGAGGTCGACGTGCGGGACCGACACGTCGAGGTCGTAACAGGTCTCGAGGAAGGGGACGTCGAACCGCTGGCCGTTGAACGTGACCAGGAGCGACGACGACTCGAGTTCCCGGCCGAGCCGATCCGCAGTGAGATCCCGGCCCTTGACGAAGGTCTTCGTCTCGCCCCCGCGGTGGAGGCTGACCGTCGTCACGTCGTTACAGCTCGCGTCGAGTCCCGTCGTCTCGATGTCGAGGAAGCAGGTCTCCTCCCTGACGTTCTCGTAGAGCCGCCAGCGGCTCGCAGCCGGGAGTTTCTCCGCGAACGGCGAAACGTCGCCACGATCGAGGTGTCGCTGCCCCTCTTCGATGAACGCGTCGATCCGGTCTGCCAGCGTCTCCCCGACGACGCTGCCGTCGAACTCGTCCCAGTGCGTGACCCCCGCTTCCCACAGGCGTCGCTCGGTCTTCTCGCCGACCCCCCGAACGGGAATGAAGCTGTTCTCGATTCGCACAGGGGATCGGGGGCACGGAAGCAACAAAAGCGCTTGGATCGGCCACGGGCCGCGACTACAGCGAAATCCAGTCGGTGGTCTCCCCGTCGCGGAGATGCCACCGCTGTTCGCGGCGGTCGCCATCGGACCGGACCCGGAGTTCGACGACCGCGTCGAACAGCGGTTCGAGGAGGTTGACGGCGTCGTGGTCGCGCTCGAGCGGAAGGTGGTAGTGGCCCATCCCGTCGATGTGATCGACGCGAGAGGCCGTCACGTGAAGCAGTCTGAAGACGCGCTCGGCGTCGTGCTCTCGGAGGAGGTCGGCGACCGAATCCATACAGAGCCGCAGTTCGGACGGCGCGAACCCGCCGACCTCGTCCTCGAGGTCGTCGATGGCTTCGACGATATCGATCCCGATCGTCCCGAGCGAGTCGTGCTCGTCGATCCGGATCGTCTCGCCGACGTGCTCGGCGTCACGGACCGCCGCCCCGTTTCCGGATGCTTTCCCCCGTTCCATCGCGGCGTCCTCGGCGACCGGTCCCTCGCCGTCGGTGACGAACAGCCGGCGTCGCGGTTCCGGCCCTGCGGCCCCACAGAGTCGGCGACAGACGACGCCGTGACAGTCCGTGGCGTTCGCGCCGACCAGCAAGACGTTACACCCCTCCCGCTTGAGCCGCTCGAGCGTCCGCGCGAACGTCCCCAGATCGGTCCCCCCGCTCCCGTATTCCGTCACCATTCGACATAACAAATACAACATTCAGGAATAAATATTGCGGCCATCGCGTCCCTAGAAACCCGCGTTGTGGGCTCTCATCTGACCACCCGGCTTTTTACACCGGCTCCCGTAGGATCGGTATGGCCGACAACGACGAGCTCGCCGAAGCGATCCGCGAACTCACCCGGACCGTCGACGAGCTTCGCCGGGAACTCGAGTCGACCTCGTCCCGCCGCCGGTCGCTACGGCCGCCGCTGCGTCCGCCGACGCCGCGCGAGCTGCTCGATTTCACCGACGAGGTAGCGCTGCCGGCCGCGCTGGCCGTCCTCAAGGCGAGCGTGCGCGCCCTCGAGAGCTTTCAGCGAGGGCTTGAACTCGTCAGAACCGAACGCGAGGTCCGGGATCGGGCCGACGAGGCGTCGACTGTCGCGGGCGACCGCGCAGCCTCACTCCGTGAAACCACGTTGACCCAACTCGATACCGTCCTCGGACAACTCCAGCGAGCGGCCTCCGAAGGGGCGCTCCCCGCCGACGAGGAGGCGAGCGACCTCCTCTCGGAGGCTCGAGAGCTCCGTGACGAGGTCGACGAGCGACTCCGGCAGGCGACGACGGACTGCGAGTCGGCGACCGACGGTGACGCGAGCAGGAGGCCGGACGGATGGGAGAGACGATCGAGCGAGCGAAGCGAGGCGATCAGCATTGACATCCAGGAGGGGCAACCCGAGGAGACCGACGAGGAGTCCGATACGGGAATCGAGGCCGACTCGAGCCCGGAACCGGACCCGACGATCGACGTGGATGCCGAACTCGAGACGCTCAAAGACCAGTACGGCCCGGACGAGAAGGTCGAGACCGGAGCGGACCCCGACAAACACGCCGCTCCGGAGGACGAGTCGGCGACCGACGTCGGTGAAACCGAGGGGGACGATGTCGACCCCGATTCAGACGTCGGTTCGCGATCGGGGAAACGGTCGGAGGAGCAGTCAGAGGAGCATCCTGAGGACCGGTCGGAGGGTACGGGAGACGACGATAACGAAAACGAGGAGTGAAACGAACCGAACCCGTTAGACTGGCTCGAACCGGTAGCCGTCCCAGTCCTGGCTGTCGGGCTCCCGGATGCCTGCGCCGGGCTCCCGGAGTTCGTCGACATGGACCGGCCGGACCTCGTCGCCGGTCTCGACGTCGTCGGTCGTGACCTGGCCGAGCGCGCGGACCGACTCGCCCTCCACGTCGAACTCGACGATCGCCATCGTGTTGGGTTCGCGAACCCCCGGCGGCGTCGCCGTCGAGGTCGTCCAGGTGACGACCTCGGCCGTATACTCGCTCAGATCGATCGTCTCCGCCGGCTCCGCGCCGCCCGGGCCGCGCGGGTGGCCGGGGTAACCGATCGAACCGTCCTCGTAGCGGATCGCTTCCATCGTCATTGTGCTGCCTCCATGATAGTGGTGATGACGCAGTTGCCGAACCCGCCCACGTTACAGCAGAGGCCGACGTCCGCATCGACCTGTCGCGGACCGGCCTCGCCCATGAGCTGTTCGTAGATCTCGACGCCCTGTGCGACGCCGCTGGCGCCGAGCGGGTGGCCCTTGGACTTGAGCCCGCCCGAGGTGTTTATCGGCAGTTCGCCGTCGCGTTCGGTGTACCCGTCCTCGACGAGTTTCCAGGCCTCGCCCTGCTCGGCGAAGCCCAGTCCCTCCATCTGGAGGAACTCGAGGATCGTGAACATGTCGTGGAGTTCCGCGACGTCGACGTCCTCGGGTTCGTAGCCACTCATCTCGTAGGCGCCCTTCCCGCTCTCGACGACGCCGCCCATCACGGTCGGGTCCTCGCGCTCGTGGACGACGTGTGTATCCGTCGCGCCGTCGATCCCGGAGATGACGACGTACTCGTCGGTGTACTCCTCGGCGACCGACTCCGGGCAGAGCATCAGCGCGGCCGAGCCGTCCGTGATCGGACAGAAGTCGTACAGCCGCAGCGGGTCGGCGACGATCGGCGACTCCAGGGCCGTCTCCTCGTCGATCTCCTTCCGGAACTGGGCGTTCGGGTTGTCGACGCCGTTGCGATGGTTCTTGACGGCCACCTTCGCCAGGCTCTCGCGGGGCGCGTCGAACTTCTCGAGGTAGTGGCGCGCGGTCAGCCCCGCGAACGAGGGGAGGGTGACGCCGTGTTTGTACTCTGCGGGGTGGGTCAGCGACGCGATCACGTCGGTCGCCTCGCCGGTCGTCCGGTGGGTCATCTTCTCCCCACCGACGAGCAGGGTCATGTCGCTTGCCCCGCTGGCGACCGACTGCCAGGCGGCGTAGATCCCTGCGCCGCCGCTGGAACTGGTCTGGTCGACTCGCTGGGTGTAGGCCGGTACCGCGTCGATGTCGTGTGCGAGCGCGTTCGGGACGCCGGTCTGGCCCTCGAACTCGCCGCTCGCCATGTTCGAAACGTACAGGTGTTCGACGTCCGCCGCGTCGACGCCCGCGTCCTCGAGACACTCGAGTCCGGCCTCCGCGAGGAGATCGAGGATCCACTCGTCCTCGCGTTGCCCGAACTGGGTCATCGAGGCGCCGATGATTGCAACACGTTCCATATCCTACTGGACTCGAGTCTCCGATTTATATTGTGGGGTCGATCGCGGCGTCCTGTCGGTCCGTACGGCTCGAGGCCTCCGCAGGACTCACTGCCGTCTCTCCCTGCTCGAGCGGCCAGGACGAACGGAAGGCGGAAAACGAGTGCGCTGTGGTCCGCCGTCAGGCCGACTCCGGCGCCGTCGCCTGTAACTCGCTCGCGCGCGAGCGCGCCTGTGAAATTACCGCGGGGCGAGCCTCGAAGGAGACCAACACGTCGTCGTCGCCGTAGGTAACGTCCTCGACGTTCGCGTTGTCGTGGATCCACGAGACGAGGCTCATCGTGTCCTCGGTCATCGGGAGCACGAGCCGTTCTTCCTCCCAGTCCGGGAGTTCGTCGTCGATCCGATCGAGCAGGGCATCGACGTTGGTCCCCTCGCGGGCGCTGACCGCGACCGGGTTCGGGGCCAGCGAGGACAGCGCCTCGCGTTTCTCCGCGAGTTCCTCGTCGCTCACCTGATCGATCTTGTTCAGGACCGTGACGATCGGGGCCTCGTTGCGCTCGTAGAGGGTGTCGTGACTGGTGACGATCTTCTCGTGGATCTCCTCGATCGGCTCGCTGACGTCGACCACGAGCAAGACCAGATCCGCCCGGTAGACGGAGTCAAGCGTCGACTTGAAGGATTCGACGAGCCAGTGGGGCAGGTCGCTGATGAACCCGACGGTGTCGGTCACCAGCACGTCGCGAGGTTCGATGTCGGCCCGTCGGGTCGTCGTCCCCAGCGTCGTGAACAGTTTGTCCTGTGACTCGGCCGTCGACTCGAGGTCCCGGTGGAGGTCCTCGTTCTCGTCGACGTCGAGGTCCGCCGCCATTCGGCGTAGCAACGTCGACTTGCCGGCGTTCGTGTAGCCGGCGAGTGCGACCAGATCGAAGCCCGAATCCCGGCGGCGTTCGCGCCGGTGCTCCTCGGTCTGTTCGATCCGCTCGAGTTCGTCCTTGATCCGGCTGATCTGGTCTTTGATGTCCCGTTCGCGGCTCTCGTCGTACTCGCCGAGCCCCATGAACCCGGGGTGTTCGTCCCGTTTCGCGAGGCTCGTCTTGGCCTCGGCCCGGGGGAGTTCGTACCGGAGTTCGGCGAGTTCGACCTGGAGTTGCGCCTTGCGGGTCTGGGCACGCTGGCCGAAGATCTCGAGGATCAGCGTGAACCGGTCGATCACCTCGACGCCCTCGGGGAGCAGTTGTCCGAGGTTGTACGTCTGGTATGGGCCGAGCCGGTTGTCGAAGATGACGGTCGTAGCGTCGGTCTCCGCGGCTTTCGTCGCGAGTTCTTCGGCTTTCCCTTCCCCGATCTGGAGGGCGGGATCGGCCCGTCGGGACTGGGTGACTTCGCCGACGACGGTGTATCCCGCCGCCTCGGCGAGGTCGCGGATCTCGCTCGTGTCGGGCGTGCCGGAGTCGACGCGTTTTGCGATGATCGCTCTCATGCGAGTACGAGTTGTTGGTGGGCTGCCTGCTGGCTCGCCCGCGGACGTGACTGATCGTCGTGGCCGTTTTCGGTTCCGTCTGCGGCGGACTGACGGCTCCGGTCGTGGCCGTGATCGGTCGACGATGCCGCTCGAAATCGACTAACGATGGCGGTCGAACACCTCCGTTAGACGAGCCTCAGCCATACCGTTCCGTACGTATCCGACCGTCTTGAATGCCGCGCCCGGAAATTCTTGCTGCTCGGCAGCGCCACGTCGAGCGGGACCTCACGACTATCCCCGCCGTCGGTTTCTCTCTTCGGCAAACAGGACAACGCAACAGTAATTATCGACGGCTCGAATGCTGGATCTGATGCTTTCGGTCGATCCGACGACGCTGTTGCTCGAGTTCGGCGGCGGTGCCGTCCTCGGCGCGCTGGTGGGGTATGGAACGAAACGCGTCGCAAAACTGCTCGCGATCGTCCTCGGTGTCGAGTTGATGCTCTTTCGGTACCTCGAGTCCCAGGGCATCGTCGTCGTCGACTACGAGCGGCTTACGGCCGGCGCGATCGGGAGCGGCGATAGTATGCAGGCGGCCGGAGTCGGGGTCCACTGGCTCGAGTCGGCACTGTCGGTGGTCGCGATCGGGGCCGGATTCGCGAGCGGCTTCCTGATCGGGTACCACCGCGGATAGCGACCCCGTTTTCGAAGAACTCGGGTCGATCCCGGCTCGACCGAGACTCGGTTACCCCCGGTTACCGGGTCTTCAGGTCGTCCTTGTCCTTGACGATCTCCGTCTCGGCTTCGCCGCTCGAGTGTTCGTTGACCACGTCGTAGAAATCGTTTTGCATCCCTGCGGGGAAGGTGACGACGCCGATCCACGAGCCGTCGGGCTGCCACTCCTCGCGTTCCAGGTCGCCGAACTGCCGGATCTTCGCCTGGGCGCTGCCCGCGTAGTCGGCGGGCACCTGGACCGCGACCGTCACCTCCTCGAACCGGATCGGGATCACGGGTCGAAGCGCGTCGAGCGCATCGTCGACCTGGTTCTCGACCGGTTCCATCGGATCGACCGTGAAGCCGGCCTCCTCGAGGGCGTTCTCGATGCGCTCCGGCGGGTGTGGAGCGTTGTCCATCTGCGGGTTGACCGCGTTGCGCGTGATGGTATCGATCAACTGCCTGCGCTTCTGTTCTTGCATCTCGCGGCGCTGCTCGGCCGTGATCTGGATCTCCCCCTCCTTGATCACTTCCGGAATGATCTCGAGGGGATCGGTCGTGTCGAAGACCTTCTCGAGGTCGCTCTCGGCCGGCCGGTCACCTCGGGAGGCGTCCTCGAAGACGTCCTCGGCGGCGATGACGTCCTCGAGGTCGCCCTCGAACTCGCCGCGCTTGATCTCGAGGGCCGCGTCCGGATCGACCAGTACCTCGAAGCGCGCCCCGTGTGACTCGAGTCGCGCAGTCACCGCCTCGTCGAGTGATATCATACCGATGAGTTCCCCCGGACGGGTAAAAGAGCTTTTCCTGACGGCGGCGGTCGGGGCGGCGTGCGGTCGGCCTCGAGGGGGATCGCGGAGGCGGAGCGAACTATAGTAGCTACTGAAAGTCGATGCACCCCCGATCACATGGCGGCTTCGCGATCGGTGTGTAAACCGCTTCAGATTCGCGGTCAGGTCCCTTCGGGAACGCGACATCCGTCTACCGAACCGTTCGGGCCTCGACTTAGCCGATAGGGAGGGCACTGTGGAGAGCGAAGAGACTCGAGAACTGGTCGGAACGGAAAACGGATGCGTCCCATCCGCCGGATGCGGGCGGCCGGGTCGCCGATCGCCCGACCGGGAAACCGGCGAGCGATCGGAGCCAAGGTCGAGATCGGACCCGGGCCGGCCCGGGCCGAGTCTCGATACGACTCGATTACGTTACTCGTCTTCGGTCTCGTCCGGTTCCTGGAGCAGGTCGTTCTCCTCGAGGTGGGTCTCGATCCGGTCCTGCTCGAACTGCTCGAAGCGCTCGGACTCGACGTCGATCGTCGCGAGTCCGACCTCGTTCGGGAGCAAACCGCCCTCTTTGACCGACGCGAGGGCGTCGAGCGCGAGCGAGATGCCGCCGTCCAGGTCGGCTTCCTCGTCGTAGTTCTCCTCGAGGTAGTCCTGGAGGTCGCCGCGGTCGGCGCCGACGGCCAGGGCCTTCCACTCGTAGGGGGTGCCGGACGGGTCGGTCTCGAACAGGCGGGGTTCGCCGTTGTCGATCCCGCCGACGATCAAGGCGACGCCGAACGGGCGTGCACCGCCGACCTGGGTGTACTGCTGGATGTGGTCGGTAACTTCCTTGGTCAGCGTCTCGACGCCGATCGGTTCGCCGTAGCGCAGCTGGTTGACCTGCGCCTGGCGGCGCGCGAAGTCGATCAGTTGGCGGGCGTCGGCGACGTGACCGGCGCTCGCGATTCCGACGTGGTCGTCGGCTTTGTGGAGCTTCTCGACGCTCGAGTCCTCGAGCAGCGGGGAGGGAACTCGTTTGTCGACCGCGAGGACGACGCCGTCCTGTGTTCGGACGCCAATACTTGCCGTACCGCGTTTGACCGCCTCGCGGGCGTACTCGACCTGGTAGAGTCGGCCGTCCGGCGAGAAGATCGTGATGCCTCGGTCGTACGCCTGCTGTTGGGCTTGTCCCTGCATAGTATCACGCTAAATCGTAATCGAGGTCTGTCGCGCCCGTGAACGATTCGTCTGCGAGTCGCACGTCTGCAGATCCGTCGCCATCGCGTACGACGGCGACTCGCTCCTCGTTCCCGAACACGACGTTTCTCTCTTCCAAATCTTGCCGGCCGCGTCCTAAATAGTTTTCTTCAGCGGCACGGATCGTGCCACTGATACCGCAGACTCGAATTCCGACGGGAGAGCCGTTGATCCCGTCGATACAGGCCAGCGCCGCTCGAGCGGGCTCGGTCTCCCCTCGACGGACTTTGACCAGCGCATGCCCGGTTCCGTCCCCGAACGCGAACCTGACGACGGTGAGATCGGCCGCTGCGCTGCCGGGATCGCCGAGCAGGTTCTGACCCGCGTACCACAGTTCTCGCTGGAACGCCCGGCGATCGATGTCGGCGTCGGGCCACGACTCGATGGCGACGGCGAGGTAGCGCCACCGCGGGCGGAGATGCTTCGGGAGGTGTTTCATTCCTGGCCGTCGTCCGTCACCCGGCCGCGTTCGGCGACCAGCACGCCGACCTGATCGTGGACGCGTTCGACCGCCGTCAGCGAGAAGCCGGCGTCGGTGAAGGCGTCCGCCAGCGTGCCGACCGTGGCGGGGTCGTCGACCTCCGGCGAGTAGAACGGCTCATCCGGGTCGGGTTCGCCGAAGAACATCACGTCACCGAGCACGAACCGGCGTGGCTCGAGGTCGGCGATCGTCTCGATGGCCTCGCGTTTCTCCTCGTCCGAGAGGTGGTGCATCGCGAAGTTCGAGGTGACGACGTCCACGCGAGGGGACCGAGTGTCGGCTCGAGGCGTCTCCGACGATTCGGCGTCGACCTCGCCGTCGTACTCGGGGTCGCGGAACCGGCCGTAATCGAACTCGAGGTTCTCGAGGCCCCGCTCGTCGGCCTTCCGCTTCGCTTCCTCCATCATCCCCTCGCTGATGTCCCGGCCGACCACCCGGTCGGCGTCGGGAGCCAGCGCGAGCGCGATCGCACCGGTCCCCGTACCGAGATCGAGAACGGTATCCGAGGCGTCGGGGTCGGCGTGTTCGATCACCAGGTTCGCACAGGCCCTGTACTCGTCGGACTGGTCCTCGTCGTACTCCCCGGCAACCTCGTCGAACCGGGCGGCGTGATCCTCAATGCTCTTCTTCATACCTGCCACGTTCGACCCCGGGCTCAATGAACGACTCGGACTGGATGTGCCGATTGCGCTCGGCGAGATTCCTCCACTCCGAGAGGCCGTCCTCGATAAAGTCCGCCGGCAGTCCGATCTGCTCTCCGAGGGCGGCCAGTTCGCGGGGCGCCCGGAACTCGAGGTGTGTGGTCGGCGTCGCGCTTACGACGTAGGGCGCGTCGTAGTGATCGACGATCTCGTAGAGTTTCCGCAGCGACTGGAGCACTCGAACCCGCCGACCGCCGTGATCGGCGAGCACTCGCGAGAGGTCGAACTCGAGGCGGACGCCGTTCTCGAGGGCCGCCTTCGCGACGACGTGGTTGACGTCGCCGTCGTCGGTCATCGGACGGGCGAGCACGTCGACCTTCTCGTTTTCGACGGCGAAGCGATTCATCGCGGTCGAGCCGCCGGCGACCGTGACGATCGTCTCGTCGGGCCGGTGGTTCCCGACCGCGCCGCTCGCCTCCTGTGGGTCGTTCGTTCGGATCTCGATCCCCTCGACGACGTCTACTCCGTACTCGTCGCGGATCTCGTCGGGGTCGTACTCCGCTCGAGCGCCCGCGTGGTTGCGCACGACCACGCCCTCGAAGCCGTAGTCGGCCGCCGTCTTGGCGAGCCTGGCGACCGTACTCTGTCCGTCGGGGTGGGCGTGGACGGCCTCGTACATACTCGAGGGATCTCGAGGCGGCGACTTGTGGTTTGCGTCATGCGGCGACCGACCGAATACGGAATTCCGCTTCGAGGGAGTAGTCGTCAGTTCCGAGCCCGAACTGAAAGTCGAACCAAACGGGCGTACCGAAGTTGCGTCAGCCGATGACGGGATGACCGTTACACGAACGTCCTGAAAGACAGGATTCCGACTATGAGCATCAGGAGACCGCTAGCGATCACGATGACGGCACCGACCCAGTTGCCGATGCGGTAGATCAACAAATGGTCTCGATTCGAATCCGCTCTAGAGACGTTGGTGAGACTGACCGCGAAGGTGAACGCCGCTCCCAGTACGATGACGCTGCCGGCCACAAACCCTGATAGTACGAGGCTGACGACAGTCACGAGCGTTCCGACCAGTCCCAGTCCGAGGCCGACGGCATAGAGCTTCCAGGCTTCCATCGTTACACTGAGACGACACTACCGACACGGGGGATATGTATCTGCCGACCGCTCGTCCCGCCGGAAGTAACTCTCAATTCGCTACCGAAGTACGTGCAGAATCACGTGGCCGGGAGTGCGTCCGAACAAAAGTGAGGGCGCACGACCCGGGGGAGGGCAGGCCATCACCCGATACGACCGCGAGCGACCGTAGGGAGCGAGCGGGCCGACGACTGACGTGAGGGAGGACTGAAAGGACGAACGAACGGAAGGAGGAGTGCTTTTGATCAACCTTTTACCGAGTGCCGGCGCGCCGTGCGGCAGCTACGCTGCCGTCGGCGCGAAACAAACGCAGAGTAAAAGGTTGTTAGTTGAGAATAGACTGCGCGACCGTCGCGAGCTGACCGTTGTCGGCCTCCTGCAGGCGCTCGTCGCCGATCTTCAGACGAAGACGCGGGCGACCGACGTCGATCGGAACCTTCTCGGTGTCGATCAGGCCCATATCCTCGAGTTTGGTCTTCGTCCGCGAGAAGGTCGCCTTGGATGCGATCCCGACGTCTTCCCCCCATTTGCTGATGTCGTACAGCAGCGCCTCGTTCTTGGCTGCGACCAAAAGCGAGATGGTGACCTCGTCGAGTCCGTCGCCGTCGCCGCGGGCGGTCTCCAGGGAGTCCAGAATGGCGGAGAAGTCCTCCTCCGCATCGGGGCCGATTTCGTCGGAGAGCGTCTCCTGAACGTCCGTGATCGGCGGCGTGCGGAGGTTGAACGTCTCGGCGCTCTCCCAGCGGGCCGCGTAGGTGTCGTAGGTGTCCTCGACGAAACTCTCGTCTTCGGTGACGAGGCCGCCGACGCGGTCGCCGGCGTGGACGATCGCGACGATACGGTCCTCCGTGATCAGCAGCGAGTTCTCGGGGGCTTCCTCGAGCGTTCGGAGCGCCAGCGCGTCCTGGCTGATGAGGTCGGCGGCGTTCGAGGCGACGATGAAGTCGTCCATGACGTCCTTAAGCGTCCGCTCGTCGGCGAGCATGTGGACGGTCGGAAGCGAGTCGTCGAACCCGGTCGCGACGGAGACGAACTGCTCGATTCCTTCCCACGAGGGGTTGACCATGTAAATGTCCCCACTCGCGTCCTCGAGCACACTCTCGAGGATATCGTCAATCTGGTGATTGAGTAAATTCGAGGTCATGCCTATACAGAAGTAAACGTGAGAAAGTTACTTAATTTTGTCGGCCGTTGACCCGGCAGAACTTCTGCTCTCGGCGGTCAACCGGTAATTTTCTCCGTGACGGCCCGGTATCGAACTCGGCCGATCCCGTCGGGTCGATGGCGGTGGTACGGACCCGTCTCTCGGTTATTCGAAAGGTCGATTCGGAAATCCTCGCTGCGGATGTCATGTTTTTTAACTTACAGTAAATATATAACCTTCATCTGTGATTACCGAACCGCATGGGTGATCGAGGACAGCGACCGTGGTGGGTCGCGAACGGACACGGTAGCGAACAGTCCGAACGAACGAAGTCGGAAACAGTTCACGCGAAGGGTATTAGCACGTACGGCGGACCCTGATCTAGCACGGACGGCGGATCCCGATCCTAATCCTGCTTCTGATCCCACTCCGTCCCGCCACTGATTCCGATCCGGGCCCGGACGAAGCGACGACGAGCACGGACAGTGCCTTCCGAAGCTGAGCCCAGGGGATCGGCAGTGATCTCACTGGCCACTCTCGAACCGCGGCCACAGTTCCCCGGACCAGTAGAGATCGCCGTCGTAGATCACCGACGCCTCCGTCTCTTTGAGCAGCATCGCCAGTTCCGTCCCCGAGAGTATCACTGCGGCCTCGTTCCCGCAGAGGTAGGCGTACTCGTCGACCCCGGTGTGGGGATGGTAGTAGCCGCCGGTTTCGCCCGTCGCGTAACAGTCGAGCGTGACGAAGTACCGATCGCTTCCCTCGAGAGCGTTGGGGTTCGCCGCCCCGTTTCCGCTCCGCCGTCCCCCGTCGCCGACCTCGTCCTCTCCGTCGAGCGACTCGATCGTCACCGTCGTCGGGAGCCGGTGGTCCGCCTGCGTGAGCGAGTGGGTACCGTCGCCGACGACCGCGTAATCTTTCCCCATCATGATGCGACGACGTGCGAGTCGCATCGCACGCTCGATGCTGAACCCGTGGACGAGCAGTTTCGCGAACGTCGACCCGACCCGGACGGCGTGGTCGTTGAGTACTCGCGAGAACGTCACCGCGCCGGCGACGCTTCCCTTCTCGATCAGGGCTCGACCCTCGTAGTAGGAACCACAGGCGTTGAGGAAGAACGTCTCGGTGTTACACCGCTCGAGGCTCGAGACTGCGAGGTTGCCGTCCGGACACCGGAACCCGTCGGTTTCGCAGTGGCCGATGTAGTGGACGAAGTCGTGGTTCGTTTCGAACGTCCGTGCCAGTTCGGCGGTCGTGAGCGATTCCTCGACGGCGACGTCGATCGACAGTTCGTCCGACCGGCGACGGTAGATCTCGGCGACGGCGTCCCCTTCGCCCGCCATCTCGGGGTCGTTGAGCACGATCCGGATCGAGGTCCCGTCGCTCGCCCGCTCGAGGTAGTCGAGGCGGTTCTGGTAGGCTCCCGGCGCGGATTTGAAGACGTCGATGGGGACCCCCTCGGCGAGCCAGCCGTGAACGCGACCGTGCCGGAGTTCGGGTTTGACGACGTCGACGGACGCGACCTCGCCGGTGCTGGCGCGGTCGGCTGTCGTCGATTCCGTCGACTGTGCCGGACCCTGTGGCTTCGGACCGCGGTAAAAGTCCTCGAGCGACCGTTCGATCAACTCCTGGCCTTCGAGCGTCGACGTTCGGGGCCGATAGATCAAGCTCATTCGGTCGAGCAGGAACGGCAACGTCTCGAGGCGGCCGAACTCCGGCGCGACGTACGTCGAGAGGTGCCACTCCGGCAGGCGATGCTCGATCGCCGTGAAGGGGACCTCGAGGTAGGCCGCGAGCCGTCGCTGGGGGTCGGCCTCGTACAGCGCGTCCGCGTCCAGTTCGAGCGCCTCGAGAACGCTGCTCTCCGCGAGCGTCGTCCCGTACGGGCCGGCGTTGCGGACCAGACAGTCGAGGAAGAACGTCTTCCGGAGCAGGCGCTCGACGTCGCGCTCGAGCGCCGGCATCGGTGATAGCTCCCGTTCGATCCCGTGGTCGAGGAGCCTGAGACGTGGTCCCTCGGCGCGGCGTTGCCCGCGGCGAGTGCCGCCCACTCCGTCGCCGGTGCCGCCCAGGGCTGGGTCCGTGCGAACGGTCGCCTGCAGGTAGTAGGCGAGCGGTGCGGTGACGTACAGGGCCTCGTAGATCGGCGGCACGACGAGTTCGATCCCGGTTTCGGGTGTATCGGCGGCGATGCAGTCCGGAACCGCGAGTTCGTCGCCGGCCTCGAGCAACGGCGGGTGGCCCCGAAGGGTCGGGTAGGAGCGTTCGGGGCCGGTGGTCTTGTGGGAGGCGGCGAGGTGGGAGACAGCGTCCGCGACCTGCGTCGGGTCGTCGGGGACGGTGATCGTTCCGGCGGGGCGTTCGTGACGGCTCCGGAACCCGAGGACGACGCGGGTGCGGCGGGGAAAGGAGACGACGACCGATTCGAAGTCCGGGGTCTTCTCGATGGTGGCCCGGCCGGAGAACCGGAGATAGGTCTTGATCTCCGTGTCGACGTCGACGACGTACTCGCCGGGAGGTAACCGAAGCGGGTCTCCACCGGGATCGAGTTCGTAGCGGCGTTCGCCGGCGGCCGATTCGGGACTGCTCCTGCTGGCGTTGTCGACGCCCACCCCGTCGGATCCGAGCGAGAACGCGTAGACGACGGCGTGGGGAAAGGAGAGACGAGAGGTGCGCGCGACGATCGTATCGTCGACCGGCCGCGGGAGGCCGGGACCGTCGCCGTCGACGGCGAGATCCTCGGCCTGAACGGACAACTCGGCGTTATCCGCGTCGGTCACGCGGAGCGCCCGGTCGTCCAACTCCCACTCTATCATTCGAGCAGCGGAATGTTGCCGCGATTAGTTAGTTGTACTGGATGGGCCGGTACTGATAATTATATCTACTGGTTCAGGAGATTCGATCGGCGACGTCGAGCCGTTGCGTCCGCGGCAGACGCCGGAGACGGACGGGAGCGCTCGGGAAAGGTACACTTATACGATTGCCAGTCACCCTATCGCACATGGACCACGAGCACGTCCGGGAGGTCGATCCTGCCGTTGCCGATGCGCTCGAGAACGAGGTAGACCGTCAGCGGTCGACGTTGCAGATGATCGCGAGCGAGAACCACGTCAGCCCCGCGGTTCTCGACGCCCAGGGGAGCGCCCTGACGAACAAATACGCGGAGGGGTATCCCGGCTCGCGGTACTACGGCGGCTGCGAGTACGCCGACGAGGTCGAGGAGCTCGCGATCGAACGGGCGACCGAACTGTTCGGCGCCGAGCACGTCAACGTCCAGCCCCACTCGGGAACCCAGGCCAACCAGGCAGTCTACTTCGCGATGCTCGAGCCCGGCGACAGGATCCTCTCGCTGGACCTGACCCACGGGGGCCACCTCAGCCACGGCCACCCCGCCAACTTCACCGGGCAGCTCTACGAGGTCGAGCAGTACGAGGTCGATCCCGAGACGGGCTACATCGACTACGAGGGGCTTTCCGACCTCGCCGAGGAGTTCGAGCCGGACATCGTCGTCTCGGGGTACTCCGCGTACCCGCGCGAGATCGACTGGGAGCGCATCCAGGCGGTCGCCGACGACGTCGACGCCTACCACCTCGCGGACATCGCCCACATCACGGGCCTGGTCGCCGCCGGCGTCCACGACTCGCCGGTCGGCATTGCGGACTTCGTCACCGGTTCGACCCACAAGACCATCCGCTCGGGCCGGGGCGGCATCGTGATGTGCGACGAGGAGTACGCGGACGACGTCGACTCCGCCGTCTTCCCCGGCGGCCAGGGCGGCCCGCTCATGCACAACGTCGCCGGCAAGGCCGTCGGCTTCAAGGAAGCCCTCGAGCCCGAGTTCGAGGAGTACGCGGAACAGGTCGTCGCCAACGCGAAGGCGCTTGGCGAGTCGCTGTCCGAGAACGGGTTCTCGCTGGTCTCGGACGGCACCGACAACCACCTCGTGCTCGTGGATCTGCGCGAGAGCCATCCCGACACCTCCGGCGGCGACGCCGAGGAGGCGCTCGAGGAGGCCGGAATCGTCCTCAACGCCAACACCGTCCCCGGCGAGACCCGGTCTGCGTTCGACCCCTCGGGGATCCGCGCGGGCACGCCTGCGCTGACCACGCGCGGCTTCGACGAGGCGGACTGTCGCGAGGTCGGCGACCTGATCACTCGCGTAATCGACGCCCCCGAGGACGAGACCGTTCTCGCCGAGGTCCGCGAGGAGGTCGACCGACTCTGCGAGGAGAACCCGCTCTACGAGTAAGCGCCGACGCTCGCCGTTATTTCAGCGCTTCTCGAGGACCGCACGCCACTGCACGTCCCCGTAATCGGTCGCGGCGACCTCCCACGGCGTCCCGATCGTCGCTTCCCGTAGCCGGTCGACGCTGAAGACCCGAAAGACGAGCGTCGAGTCGACCTCCCCCTCGTACTCCTCGTGGTAGACCCGGTACGCGAGGCCCGGGGCGGGGTCCTCCCGGTAGGCGAAGACGTCGCTCGTCGCCTCGAGTTCCGGCGCGTAGTTGTCGAGGACGGCGGTGGCCTCCGGGGTCGTCACGTACGCGAGGTCCGCGAGGAACTCCCGGACGCCCGCCATCGAGCCGGCCAACCCGATCTGCGTCCCGATCGCATGAGCGGATCGGAACCGATCGCGCGGGAAGTGGTCGCGGAGCGCGAACATGTTCACACAGCGGGCGTCCTCGACGCCACGAGCCCGCATCGTCTCCACGAGGTGCTCGCTGACCTCGATGGCGACGGTCTCGAATCGCTCCTGATAGTACAGCGCGTCCCGTCCAGCGCCGGCGCCCATATCGAGCAGCGGACCGTCCAGCCACTCGTCCCGCCAGGCTCCCTCCTCGTGATCGCCGAAGTACCACTCCTCGATCCCGTGCTCGCGCGTGTCGTCGCCGTCGCGGTCGATCAGTGGCGCGGAGCGTTCGCCGAGGTAGTGGTCGCGGATCGCGCGACCGAACGGATCTGTATCCGCCATACTGTGTGACACACACCCAATTATAATAAATCCATCATGAAACGCGGTACCGACTGACGTGGATTCACGGGGAATCGGCGGCTGTCACCTCGGCTCGAGTCCCGCCCCTCGCCTCGGGTCACCCGTATCCGATTCGCCGGCCCTGCCAATTGCCGGCACGCGGCTTTTCCTCCGGGTGCTCCTACCGGCGGTATGTCCACCCGACCGACCGGAACGATCCTCGACGATGATCGGCTGCTCGCGCTCCGGGAGACCGATGAGACGGCGGCCTCGGAACTGGCGCTCGAACTCGGACCGGTCGCCGACTTCATGGACGCGTCGGCCGGCGACGACGTCGACTGGGGCGTCGACGAGCATGGGGACCTGCCCATGCTCGTCTGCAGCGCCATCGCGGACGCGGAGACGGGCGACGCGCCGTACCCGCGACGGGTCCTCGAGGACGACGACGCGCTCGTCGTTCCCGTCCCCGATCCGATCGTGCGGGCGGCTCCGCCCGAAGGGCTGGGGCTCGACCTCGAGGCGTACGATCCCGACCGGCCGCTGCTGTTCGACCCGATCACCGCCGGCGGAACGGTCGGCTTCGTTCCCGTCCGGTTCGGCGACGGCGAGCCCTACCGCGAGGAGCCGCTGCCCGAAAGCGCCGGCGAGAGTGACCCCGTCGCCGAAGGGACGATCGACCACGAACGCGACGCCGATCCGACGCCGCGACCCGAGACGATGGACGCGCCGATCGATCCCGTCGTGCTCGACGGCGTGCTCGCGGACGCGCCGAACGACGTTCCCGAGTCCGACGTGGTCGGTGTTCTAGAGGCCATCCGGACTCACAACCTCGTCGACGCAGGGAACCACGTCGCAGGTACGGTTCCGGTGACGGTCGACGACCGCGCGATCTGTTTGCTCGAGGACGACGCCTGGGTGGAGCGGCTGGCCCCCGAACTCGAGGCGGCCGACGTCGACGTCGACGTCGATCCGGACGCGCTCGCGACGGCCCGGGAGGCCCACAAGCGACAGGCCGATCGGCTGCTCGAGGCCGCCGACGAGGGGGACGACGACCTCGAGGGGGAGTACGAGTACGACGTCGTGGTGACGAGCGAACGCGACACGGCGGAGTGGGAGGTCTCCGAGCCGGGAACGGGCCGGTGACGACGTGCCCGACCGTCCGATAGGGCGTGTGGTGGAGGACCGGTGTGGGCGAGGATGGGGCGAACGGCCCTTCGCAGCCGACTTGTTGTACACGAATATGGGTATTAGATGCGATTCGTCACCGCGTATTGGGCACGAACCCGAGGGTTGATTACCCTCGCGACCGCCGTCTCGCGTATGACGGACATCGACGCCGAGATCATCGACGGCAACGCCGTCGCGAGCGAGATCCGCGACGATCTGACCGACGCCATCGAGACGTTAGCCGACGCCGGCGCGCGGCCGGGGCTGGCGACGGTCCTGATGGGTGACGACCCCGCCAGCGAGACCTACGTGAACATGAAACAGCGGGACTGTGAGGAGGTCGGCATCGAGAGCTACCACGTCGACGTCGACGGCGACGCGCCGCCCGAACGGCTGTACGACGAGATCGCCGCGCTCAACGAGGACGACGACGTCCACGGCTACATCGTCCAGGCCCCGGTCCCGGACCACGTCGACTACCGCGAGGTCATCCGCCGCGTCGACCCCGCGAAGGACGTCGACGGCTTCCACCCCGAGAACGTCGGCCGCCTCGTGGCCGGCGACGCCCGTTTCCGACCCTGTACCCCCCACGGCGTCCAGAAATTGCTCGAGGCCGCCGGCGTCGAGACCGAGGGAGCGGACGTGACGATCGTCGGCCGCTCTGACATCGTCGGCAAGCCGCTCGCGAACCTACTAATCCAGAAGGCCGACGACGGGAACGCGACGGTGACGGTCTGCCACTCGCGGACCGAAGACCTCGCCGAGAAGACCCGGAGCGCGGACGTGGTCGTCGCGGCGGCGGGCGCGCCCGAACTCGTCGACGGCTCGATGATCGGCGAGGGAGCGGTCGTGATCGACGTCGGCGTCAACCGCGTCGATGCGGACACGGAGAAGGGATACGAACTCGTCGGCGACGTCGAGTTCGAGAGCGCCGCGGAGAAGGCAAGCGCCATCACCCCCGTGCCCGGCGGCGTCGGCCCGATGACCCGCGCGATGTTGCTCTACAACACGGTCAAGGCCGCGAGTCTACAGGAAGGCGTCGACGTCGAGTTGCCCTGACCCATCACCCGTCCTCGAACTCGATCAGCCCCCGCTCCTCGAGTTGCAGGAGGAAGTGCGCGAGCGTCTCGTCGACCGGTTCGACGCGGTCGGCGTCGTGAGTTTCGGCGACGATCGACGCGATTTCCGCGACGGTGTGGTCGCCGTCACAGTGGCGCCAGACGGTCGTCCCGACCGGGTCCAGCGCGAGTTCGCGGTCCAGATCGGTCCCGAACAGATCGAACAGAAACGCGTCGACCCGGTTGCGCGGCGTCTTCGTCCAGTGGACGGTGACGCGACGCTCGCCGTCGACGACACGCTCCACCCAGTCGTCGGCGGTTCGTCGGGGGATCGCGTCCGGCGCGTGGGTGCTCATGAGAGTGATAGCGTGGACGGTTCTCACCGATCGGTCGCGTTGCCGGCCGCCGTGTCGGGCGCGTTCCGAAGCACGCTGGCCGTGAACAGGCCCACCAGCGCGACGAGGGCGACGACGCCGAGGATCGTCTGGGTCCCCGCGTCGAGGCCGAGCGGGAACGGTGCGCCGTCGCTGTTGCCGATCCCGGCGATGTAGAACGTGCCGATAACGATTCCCATGATCGCCTCGCCGGTGATCAGGCCGGCGGCGACGATCCGGCCTCTCGAGGTCGCGTGCTCGGCGAGCGTGCCGTCTTTGTCGTCGCGGCGGGCGACGTAGCGGTCGATCCCCGCACGGAGCAGGCCCCCGAGGAAGATCGGCGTCGCGAGCGTGATCGGGAGGTAGATCCCGACGGCAAAGGGCAGGACGGGGACGTCCATGAGGATCAGGACGAACGCGAAGACGGCGCCGATGAGGATCATTCCCCACTGGGCCGTGCCGGTGAGGACGCCCTCAGAGATCAGCGCCATCATTCCGGCCTGGGGCGCGGGGATGGTGTCGCTGCCGATGCCGTAGGCCTGGTGGAAGAAGTAGAGGACCCAGCCGGCGAACAGCGCCGAGAGGGCGATCCCGATCACCTGTGCGATCTGCTGGTTCCGGGGGGTCGCACCGAGCAGGTAGCCGGTCTTGAGGTCCTGGGAGGTGTCGCCGGCGACCGCCGCGGCGATGGCCACGACCGAGGCCGTCATCAGCACCACGACGGGGTCTGTGACGCCGGCCGAGCGCAGCGCCAGCGCGGCGATCAGAATCGTCGCTACGGCCATCCCGGAGACGGGGTTCGAGGAACTGCCGACGACCCCGACGAGGTACGCCGAGACGGCGACGAAGAGGAACGCGGCGATCACGGCGATGAAGCCGCCGAGGAGGCCGACCTGTACCTGGGGGACCGCGACGAGCGCGAGCGCGATCAGAACCGCACCGATCACGACGATCTTCATCGGAAGGTCCCGCTGGGTACGCTTGCGCTCGCCCTTCGCGGCCGATCCGGAGCCGCGGATCTCCGCCACGGCGGTTCCCAGGGCGTCGACGATCGTCCCGCGCATCGAGACGATCGCGTAGAAGCCGCCGACGATCATCGCGCCCGCGCCGACGTAGCGGATGTAGGCGTCCCAGACCGCGTTCGCCTGTGCCATCAGCGCCGCGTCGGCGGCCGATTCGGGGACGAACCCGCCGGTGATCAACAGCGGGATTAGCATCATCCAGGCGATCAGGCCGCCGCCGAATACGTAGCCCGCGATTCGTGGCCCGATGATGTAGCCGACGCCGACGAGCGCGGGGGTGAAGTCGCCGCCGATGGCGAACCCTTCCGTTTCGCCGGCCGTAAACGCCGTCTCGAGCGTCGTCCGGAAGGCGGCCATCCCGTTGGCCAGCCACATGTAGACGAAACTCACGAGAAAGCCAACGGAGATGAGTTTCACGCCCTCGTCACCGCGGGACCCCGCCTCGAGGACGTCCGCACAGGCCGTCCCCTCCGGGTAGGGGAGTTCCTCGTGGCGCTTGACGATGAGATAGCGACGCATGGGGATCATAAAGAGGATCCCGAGCAGGCCGCCGAGCGCCGCGACGACGGCAGTGTTGACGACGTCGATCGGCTGGTCGAGGAAGGTAACGCCGGCGATCGTGAAGATGACCCCCGCTGCCAGCGCCTCGCCGGCCGACGTCATCGTCTGGACGATGTTGTTCTCGAGGATGGTTCCGCCGACGCCGATCCGGCGGAGGCCGTAGAACAGCCCCATACTGATGACTGCCGCGGGAATGGACGCGCTGATCGTCATCCCCGAGCGCATCCCGAGGTACATGTTCGCGGTCAACATCACCACGTTGAGCGCGAGACCGATGACGACTGCCTTGATCGTCAACTCGGCGACGCGCTTCCCTGCGGGCACGTACGGGGATGGTCCCTCTTCCGCCGATCGTTCGCGAACTGTGCGACTGTCGTTCGCCTGCTGGTGCTCTTCCGGTGGTCCGTGTGCCATGGTTCTGTGGTGGACGCCCGCGATCGATGGCTCGCTTCGGCCGGTCCGCGACGAAACGAATCTTCGGGCCGTCGCAGTCGACCGATGGAGGACGGTCCAATCGTTCGGACCTTCTCGACCGATGGTATAAGAGCGGCAAGATCTGCGACCGGAGTGTCAATTCCCCTACCGTCCCGCAAGACCGGCCCGTGACCGGTCGATACTGCCGGCAGCCGCTTCAGTCCCCGCCGAACCGGCCGTTCGCTTTCCCGCCGTCGAACTCGAGGTTCTCGAGGCCGTCCTGGGCCCGTGTGAACGCGATTTCGTCGCCCCGCAGGCCGTTCGCCAGGTCGCGGGTCGCTTCGACGAGCCGTTCCGCGATCTCTGGGTCGACGTCGCCGTCGAGCATCCGCAGGCGTTTGACGTGTTCGCCGAGCGTCTCGAGTGCGGCCCGTTCCGCGGTCGTCAGTTCCCGGTCGCGTTCCTCGATCCAGGTGCGAAGGTCACGGCGGTACTCCCGGACGGCGTTGGCGTACGCGAGTCCGCGGGCGGACGCTAACGATACGGGGACGTCCGTCGCGGGGGGCCGGTCGCCGGTGTCGGCATCCCGGAGCAGTGAGAGGAAGTACAGTTCCTCGCGGTCGTCGCGCTCCGGGTCGATCACGCGGGCGACCACGTCGGCGACGTGGAGCAGTTCCATCGCTGCCAGATAGGTATCGTCGAGGCTCTGGAGGGTGCCCCCGTTGACGAACCCGCGCCGGCGGACGTACTCGCGGCAGCGCTCCCGTGCCCGCTCCGCGAGTTCACTGGTCGACGCGTCGTCGACGTCGTTGCGGACCGGCGTCAGGTCGAAGGCTACCTGCAGGTCCGTGTGTTCGGTCCGTTCGTCGACACCGACGCTGTGGAGACTGCCACACCCAGGACAGTCGATGCTCCCGGTTTCGTAGTAGGACCAGCGGGTCCCACACTCCTTGCACTCGCGCTCGCCCCGGATCTTCATGTGCAATACTAGGGGAACCAGCGGGAAAGAGGCCACGGAGTCGCCGAAGGGAGATGGGGGGACCACTACTCACCCCTTCGTCCGTGACTCGAGAGGAGAATATCGGCGCAAACCCCCGCGAGAGAACGATTCATCGGCGATGATGGTCACGAGAGGCTGTACTCCGTTCAACGGGTGATTAACGTACGGCAGTTGCAGGCCACACTGAAACCAAGAGAAACGTCCTATCCAGGGATATGTCCCATCAAAGACTGAACCGTCGCAAGTTCGTCGCCGCAGCAGGTACCGCGAGTGCGCTCGTTTTGGCCGGTTGTGCGGACGATGGCGGTGAAGAAGAGGAGCCAGCCGGTGACGACGAAGAGGAACCCGCCGGTGACGATGACACGGGTACCGAAGAAGAAGAGGACGGAACGGGTGACGGCGAGGAAGAAGAGGAAGAGGAAGAGGAAGAGGACGGCGAGAGCGAGACGTACACCCTGACCGTCACCGTCGAAGACGAAGAGGAAGAACCCGTCGAGGGCGCGACGGTCCAGCTCGAGGAAGACGGGATGGGCATGGACGACGAGATGGAGGAGGAAGACGAAACCGACGGGAACGAAACGGACGAGGACACCGAGGACAACGAAACCGACACCGATACCGAAGACGAGGAAGACACCACCGACGAAGAAGACGGGATGGAAGACGAGGAACCGATGGACGAGGACGAAACCGACGAAAACGGCGAGGTCGAGTTCGAAGAACTCGAGGACGGCGATTACCTCGTCACCGCCGAACACGAAGGCGACGAAGCCGAAGACGAAGTCACGATCGAGGGCGCCGACGAGGAGGTTACGCTGACGCTCGGCGAAGACGGCGGGATGGACGGCGAGGAGACGGAAGATTCGGAAGACGGCAACGAAAGCGACAGCTAATCGGCACTCGGTTTCCGGTTCCGTTCCCGGTAGCGGATTCCATTCCCCTGTTCCGCGCAGTCGATATCCGGCACGTACCGGTCCGCCCGACCGCCCGTCCACTTTTTTGATGCTCGGCCGTTACTCACGAGTATGCGCGACGAAGAAGAAATCCGCGAGCAGTACGAGTTCCTCAAGGAACACCTCGAGAGCGACGAGATGCGCCACGACGGCGTTGAGGAGATGTTCACCTACTACAAGCGCGCAATCGGCTGGGTGCTCGAAGAGGAACACATCTAAGACGGTCATCGATCCGTGACTTATCAAAACCGGATCTGATTTCGATGCATTTAAGTATAATCGGCGGATTCTTTCAGATGACGCTTCGCTTGGAGGGCCGAAGCGTCAGCGGGGACCAATTCAGGGCGGCAAGCGATCGCGTGACTCTTTTCACGTCACGCGATCTGCTTTCCTGTTTACTCTGTGTCACTGATCGACCAGTCGCGGCTGCGCGCTCCGTAGTGATCCGAACGACGTGCCGGCATCTCTTCACCCGACCCAGTATAAGAATACGGAAACGTACGTCACGTACCCTAAACATGACCTCGCCGTTATGTGTGGATCGAGGGCGAATCGATCACGGTAATTATCATTCAGATATCCTCGATATGGCCCTCATCGTTGGTGATTTGACGCCTCCAGTGGAACGATCCCGATAGCCTTATTAAAATTCGACAGTAAGTACGAGTAGTACTTTCCCAATGTACGACCTGACAGGATTTCAGCGTGACCTCCTCTACGTGATCGCTGGGGAGGAGGAACCGCACGGACTCGCGATCAAGGAGGAACTCGAGGAGTACTACGAGAAAGAGATCCACCACGGGCGGCTCTACCCGAACCTCGATACCCTCGTCGACAAGGGGCTCGTCGAAAAAGGACGACGCGACCGGCGCACCAACTTCTACACACTCACTCGACGGGGACAGCGGGAACTCGAGGCGCGCCGGGAGTGGGAAGCCCAGTACGTCGACCTGTAGGTACCGATCGAACAGTGAGCCGCGGCTGACTACCGGGGCTGCTGGACCGAATCGGCGGTTCCCCCGCACAGCGATGCATCCCGGATCGTCTCGACCTATCCGATTTCGTATTGGCCCTGTCGCCGCCTTCCGTTCCCTTTCCACTCGAGTTCGTCCGAGTCCGTTCTCCAGGACGTCACTTCGGCAGGCCGCTTATGTACGGTCACGATGAATGATCGCGAGTGAACGAGGTCGCGCTGCAACTCGGCGACGCGCCCCTCGATGAGACGGTCGTTCGGATCGCGCTGGCCGGCGCGCTCGGAATGTTCCTGGGCCTCGAGCGGGAGTGGTCCCAGAAATCGGCCGGGATCCGGACCTTCTCGCTGATCAGCCTGCTGGGAGCCGTCTTCACGATTCTCGTCCTCGAGGAGCCGCTCGTCGGCGGGAACCTGCTGATACTCGGCGGGTTGCTCGTGATCGTCCAGGGCGTGTTGCTCGCCGTCAAGGGGCTCGTCGGCGAACCGGAGACCAGCCTGTCGCTGACGACGTCGGTGTCGATGCTGGTCGCCTACGGCGTGGGGGCCCTCGTCGCGGCCGAATACATCATCGAGGGCGTGACGGTGGCGGTGCTCTCGTCGCTGCTTTTGGTACTCAAGCGCGAACTCCACGAGTTCGCGGGCGGGCTCTCCCGGGAAGAGATGCGCGCGACGACGGAGTTCGCTATCCTCGCGTTCGTCATCTACCCGTTGTTGCCGGCCGAGTACCCCCTCGATATCGGGACGGTCACGATCGATCTCGAGCCCCAGGTGATCTGGCTAATGGTCGTCGCGGTCGCGGGGATCGGCATCGTCAACTACGCGATCGTCTCCACCTACGGCGGCCGCGGGATCGCTATTACGGGATTTTTCGGCGGGTTAGCATCGTCCACGGCGGTCGTCGGTACGATGCTCGATCACGTCAACCAGCGGCCAGAGGCTTCGTCGTACGCGGTCGCCGCGATTTTGCTCGCGAACGCGGCGATGGCAGCGCGGAACCTGGCGATCGCGGTCGGGTTCACCGTCGGGAGCGAGACCGGCCTTCTGGTCGAGGCGGCCATCCCGCTGGGGGCGGTCATCCTGATCGCTTTCGCAGTTGCCGGCACGACTGCCGACTGGAGCGAATCCGGACCGATGGAACTCGAGAGCCCGTTCTCGATGAAAAACGCCCTGGCGTTCGGCGCGGTCTTCCTGGTCGTGCTGGTGTTCGGGTCGCTCGCCGAGGACTGGTTCGGCACCCTCGGCTTCTACGCGACCGCCGTTGCCAGCGGCTTCGTCTCGAGCGCCGGCGCGACCACGTCGGCGGTCGTCCTCTACCGCGGCGGGCAACTGGGGTCGGCCGAAGCCACCATCGGCATCCTTCTGGCGACGGTCTCGAGCATCGTCGTCAAGGCGATGCTGGCGGCGACGTCGGCGAATCACTCGTTCCGGAACCAGGTGGCGGTGTACAGTACGGTATTGTTACTCGGTGGTGCCGCAGCATCGGTCCTTTTGGTTATCTAGGCGGGACGTCTTTCGAATTATTTTAATCCCCTAAAGGTAGATATTCACATATGGACAGAGAGACTGCCGAGCCGAGCGTCGAGGAGATGCCAGGCGAACGAGCGAAACAGTGGGCCAACTACCACCACGAGTTCGCCGCCCCGAGTACGTACGTCTACGAGTTCGTCTGGGACGCGAGCGCCGAGGCGACCGGACCGTTCTGTACCGACGTCGACGGCAACGTCCTGCTCGATTTCACGAGTCACGTCGCCGCCTCCCCGCTCGGGTACAACAACCCGACCCTCCAGCGGAAACTCGAGGAGTTCGATCTGGTCGACCCGCTCAAGATCGCCGGCCAGGACTTCTACGTGAGCGCAGGCGGGTCTCCGTCAGATCCCGACCTCCCCGGGCCGAGCCAGTTGATGGAACGGCTGGTGGACGCGACCGACCACTACGACATGGACCGGGTGTTCCTCTCGAACTCCGGTGCCGAAGCCGTCGAGAACGCGATCAAGATCTGTTACGCCTCCGGCGGCCACCGCGGGTTCACGACCGACGGCGCGTTCCACGGTCGCACCCTCGGTGCGCTCTCGCTGAACCGCTCGAAAACGGTCCACCGGAAGGGCTTCCCCGAAGTGCCGGGCATCGTCAGCGTCCCCTATCCCTCCACGCAGGCGGAGTACGAGTCGAACTGGCAGACCGACGGCCCCGGGGGAAACGTCGTCGCGGACAAGCTCCACCCCGAACAGGGCGTCATCGACCCCGACGAGGTCGCCTACCTCATCCTCGAGCCGATCCAGGGCGAAGGCGGCTACCGGCCCGCCCACCCCGAGTTCGCGCGTGACCTCGAGCAACTGCGCCACGAGTACGGCCTGCACGTGATCGCCGACGAGATCCAGGCCGGCCTCGGCCGTACCGGGAAGATGTGGGGCGTCGACCACCTCGATCTCACACCGGACGCCATCACGGCGGCGAAGGGACTGCGCGTGGGCGCGACCATCTCCCGCTCCGACGTGTTCCCCGAAGAAGAGGGGCGACTCTCCTCGACCTGGGGTGCAGGGGACGTCATCGGTTCGATGCAGGGCGCGCTCACGATCGACATTATTCACGAACAGAACCTGCTCGAGAACGCCCGGACCCGGGGCGAACAGCTCCGTAGTCGCCTCGACGACGCCGTCGAGGACCGGCCGGAACTGGTCGACGCCCGCGGCCGCGGACTGATGCAGGCCGTCGAGTTCGACACCAAGGATCGGCGCGAAGCCGTCGTCGAAGCCGCCTTCGAGCGTGGCCTCCTGCTGCTCGGCTGTGGTCACAAGACGCTGCGACTGCTGCCGCCGCTCGACGTCACCGAACGCGAGATCGATCTCGCGCTCGACCTGCTGCTCGAGGCGATCGACGACGCCGCCGACTCGCAGTAACGATACCGACCGCCCCGGCGATCGTCTATCGACGGCTATCGAGGACTGTTCTTTCCCGCTTTCTCCGTCCGCGAACACTGGCCGATTCGACACCGCTTCGTCAGTTCGAAAATCGATGACGAGTTGCCGATGAGTTAATCACTCGAGTCGGCCAGCAAAGTGATTAGGCCCCGTCGTATCACGGGAGTATATGAGCTCCGGTGCGGGGACTTCCCCATCGACGAACACGAACGTGGTCCAGTCGACGGGGGCGAGTCGTCGCCGAGCCCGGATCGGAACCGAGGCAACGACTCGCAAGCCGCCCGAGTTCCGACCGACCCGGATCCGTCGGACCGCCGGAGGACGGGTCGATCTCTAGATTCAGTTCAACTCATGGCACGCGCGAACACGACGACCCTGACGGAGGAACAGCGACGCAATGTCGACGGCAGCGAACTGCTTGAGGATCTCGGTGTCGACGAGCGGGAGATCGCTGCCAGGAAGCGGATCACCCAGTTCGACGAGGAGGACGCGGCGCGACTCGCGGAGATGAAACCGCTCTTCGCGGCGATCGAGGACGAAACGGTCGACGCGTTCTACGACCACCTGCAGTCGAACCCCGAGACGAACGCGATCTTCGATCGCTCTTCGCGTTCCATCGACCAACTCAAAGGTCTGCAGGCGCAGTACCTTCGCGAACTCGGGGACGGGACGTACGACCGGTCGTACTTCGAGACCCGGGCCCGGATCGGCAAGGTACACGAACTGATCGACCTCGAGCCGAAGGTCTATCTGGGGTCGTACTCGCTGTATTACGAGCAGATTCTCGACGGAATCGTGTCCGAGGCAGTCGACGAAGCACTCGAGCGACGGTTCGGGGGTGACGATGCCGCCGACGCCGGCTCCGACTACGACTCCGACTACGACTCCGACTCCGACTCGATCGACCGCGACACGTTCGAGACCGAACTCGAGGCGGTCACCGACGAGATCCGGAATCGTACCCTCTCGGCTCTGAAGCTCATGCTGCTCGACCAGCAGGTCGCCATCGACACCTACATTCGGTCCTACAGCGAGATCGAGGAGGAGATCGAGCGCCAGCAACGGGTCGCGGCGGACGTCGAGGAGTCGGTCGAACGCCTCGAGTCGGATGCGGGCGTCGTCGAGGAAAGTGCCGCCGAGATCGCGGAGATCACGGACGAACAGGTGGAGTCGGTAGAAGAGGTGTCGAAGGAAGTGTCGGATCTCTCGGCGACCGTCGAGGAGATCGCGGCAAGCGCCGAGGAGGTCAACGCGACCAGCGAGGAGGCCGAGGAGATTTCGGAGACGGCGGCCGACGCCGCCCAGGACGCGATCGAACAGATCGAGGCCGTCGAGGATGCCGCCGCGGAGGTTTCGGCCGACATCGAACGGCTTCGCGAGAGCGTCGACGAGATCGACGACCTGGTTTCGGTCATCGACGACATCGCCGACCAGACGAACCTGCTCGCGCTCAACGCGTCGATCGAGGCGGCCAACGCGGGGAGTTCGGGAGACGGGTTCGCCGTCGTCGCGAACGAGGTGAAGTCGCTGGCCGAGGAGTCCCAGGAGCAGGCCGAGATGATCACGAACACGATCGACCGCATCCAGGAGGACACGGAGGAAACCACCGAGAGCATCGACGTCGCCGAGGAACGCGTCTCCAGGGCGGTCGAGGAAGTCCGGCGGACCGTCGACGGCCTCGAGCGGATCACCGATGCGGTCGGGGAGACCTCGACCGGGATCGAGGAGGTGGCAGCCGCGACCGACGACCAGGCCGCGAGCACGGAGGAGGTCGCGAGCATGATCGATCGGATCGCCGACGACGCCCGGGAGGTCGCGGCGGAGACGGACGAGGTCGCCGACGCGATCAACGAACAGGCCGAACGAACCGAGGAGATCGAACGGTCGATCGCCCGACTCACGACGGATCGGTAGGGCCGCAGGCCCGGGTCCACGTCCCCATCGACGCGTCGGCGTACGAAGGCCGACTTCTCTTTTCGCTCCTCGGCTAACTCGAGTACCGATACGATGATCGGGGCCTACACGGTCGGCAAGAAAGCGGTACAGTTCGGCTACAAACGGTACGGCGTACCCGGCGCAGTCGTCTCGGGCGGCGTCGCCCTCGCCGGCTTCGTCGCCGTACGGCGGGCGCTGCGATCGGCGACGAACGAGGACGAAGACACGCTCACCGAAGCGATCGACGCCGAATCGATCGAGAACGCGGTCGACGAGGGCGGCCTCGGATCGGTGGCGAACGTCGAGACTCTCGAGAACGCGATCGACGTGGACCAGTTGCGAGAGGGGATCGACCTCGAGGACGTCCAGTCGTCGGTTTCGGAGGAGACCAGCGGGTTCACGGACGACGAGGGCGACACGTCGCCGTAGCTGGTTATTCTCCGCGAAGGTCGTTCACGTGGTCGATCCGCCGCTGAACGAGGTCGGGTTTTCCGATGTCGTGACGGACGTGTAGTCCCTCGTCGCCGGCGACCTCGAGGGCGTCCTCGGCGATCGTTTCGGCGTCGGTGATCGAGTCGGCGACGCCGACGACGGCGAACGCGCGCGAGGTGGTCGTGTAGATGCCGTCCTCGCGTTCGTCGACGCTGGCGTAGTACAGCAGGGCGTCGCCGGCGCTCTCTCGCGGCTCGTCGCCGCTCGAGTCTTGCGTTGCGCGGACCGCTCGCGCCACGCTCTCCTCGTCGACCTGTACCTTCGCGCCGGCTTCGGGATCGGTTGGGTACCCCGCGGGAACGGCGTACTTGCAGACCGTCGCCCGCCCGGCGAACTCGAGTTCGGGCACCGGATCGCCGTCCCGGGCAGCGGTGAGTACGTCGAGGAAGTCCGTCTCGAGCACCGGGAGGGTGTTCATCGCCTCGGGGTCGCCGAAGCGTGCGTTGAACTCGACCACCTTTGGCCCCGCCGCGGTCAGCATGAACTGACCGTAGAGGATTCCGCGGTAGTCCTCGAGCGCGTCGACGGTCGCTTCCATGATCGAGACGGCCTCCTCGTAGTCGTTTTCGGTCATGAACGGCAGGTGAGTCGTCGCGTCGGAGTAGCTGCCCATGCCGCCGGTGTTGGGGCCCTCGTCGCCCTCGTAGGCGCGCTTGTGGTCCTGGACCGCGGGCGCGGTCTCGAGCGTGTCGTTGGCGACGAACGCCTGGATCGTAAACTCCTCGCCGATCAGCCGTTCCTCGAGGACGATCCGGTCGTAGTCGGACTCGCGGATGTATGCCTTGCCCTCCTCGGCGGTGACCTGATCGCCGATGACCTTCACGCCCTTGCCACCCGTGAGACCGGCGGGCTTGATCGCGAGGTCGCCGTCGTACTCGTCGATGTAGTCGCAGGCGGCCTCCATGTCGTCGAACGTCTCGAAGTCCGGACAGCCCGGTACGTCGTTCTCCCGCATGAACCGCCGCTGGAAGGCCTTGTCCGTCTCGATTCGGGCGTCGGCTTCCTTCGGGCCGAACGCGTAGACCCCGGCCTCCTCGAGTGCGTCCGCGACGCCGGCCTCGAGTGGCGATTCCGGTCCGATGACGGCGATCCCTGCGTCGACGTCAGCGGCATACTCGACGACCGCCTCTGGGTTGGTCGTCTCGAGCGTCTCGAAGCCCTCAGCGATGCGGGCGATACCGGGGTTTCGATTCCCCGCACAGGCGTAGAGGTCGGCGTCGCTTTCCTCGAGTGCACGGGCGATGGCGTGTTCGCGGCCACCGCCACCGATCAGGAGCACGGTCTCGGACATGGTGGCTAGCGGGACACACGAACCTGTAAAGGTTGTTCTTTTCCGACCACGTAGTAAGCACGTTCGTGTATAAAACAGGTAGCGACGGCATTTCAGGCGACCGGGAACCGAGGGTACAGTTAAGAGGAGTTGATCCGAAGAGAGAACTACGAAGGTAGTTAATATATGAGTGAGCGCGTCATCATCAGCGAGACGCCGTTCGTCGACGTCGAGTTCCAGCGATCGGCGCTCGAGGCGAACGGGATCGAGGTGGAGGTTCGGGATACACACACCGAAGCAGCCGTCGCCGAGGCCGTAGTCGACGCCGACGCACTCGTCGTCGACGTTCATTCGCCGGTGACCGCCGACGCCCTCGAGCGTGCCGACGGGCTCCGGTTGATCGCTCGCGCCGGGACCGGATTCGACAACGTTGACGTCGGTGCGGCGGCCGACCACGGCGTCCACGTGACGAACGCGCCGGACTACTGCACCGCCGAGGTCGCGACGCACGCGTTCGGCCTCCTGCTCGCGTGCCGACGGCGGATCCCGGCCGCCGACCGCGAAATCCGCGACGGTGAGTGGAGCTGGGAGACCGATCGGCCGATGCGGCGCGTCCCCGGCTCGACGCTCGGTCTCGTTTCCTTTGGCGGGATCGCTCGGCGACTGGCCGAGTACGTCGAGGGGTTCGACCTCGAGGTGCTCGTCTACGATCCGTACGTCGACGAGGAGGTCGTCGAGGAGTACGGCGGCCGTCTCGTCGAGTTTCCGGAACTGCTCGCGGAGTCCGACGCGGTCTCGATCCACGCCCCGTTGACCGAGGAGACCCGGGGACTCTTCGACGCGGACGCGTTCGAGCGGATGCCCGAGCACGCCGTCCTCGTGAACGTCGGTCGCGGCGGGATCATCGACGAGGGCGACCTCGCGACGGCCCTGGAGAACCGCGAGATCGCGGCCGCGGGGCTGGACGTCCTCGCGGAAGAACCACCCGGCGAGACGCCGCTTCGAGACCTCGAGAACGTCGTCATCACGCCACACAGCGGCTGGCAGTCCCTCGAGGCCTACGACGATCTGAACCGGACGATCGCCCGCCAACTCGAGCAGGCCCTCGACGGGCAGCAACCCGACCACGCCATCGATCCGGACCCCTGGTCGTGAGCGCGGTCCGGGTGTCGACGCCGGCTCCGGCGCTCCCAGCGATTCCTCGGCCGTGACTTCCGCGACCGGTCGTTTCAATGACCTTCCGTTCGAACCGGTGCGGTATGCAGCCGGGTAGCCCTCCCCAGACAAAACGCGAGAACACGAGCTACGAACGCCACGGCGACCTCGTCGAGGACCCGTACCTCTGGCTCGAGGACGGTGACGACGAGGCCGTCGACGAGTTCGTCGAGAAACAGAACGAGTACGCCGACGCCTACCTCGAGTCGGTCGACGTCCGCGAGGAGTTGCGACCCCGGTTCGAGGATCTCGCGCGGACGACCGATTACGGTTCGATCGCGCCCGCGCCGACGGGCTACTTCCAGGAGGTCGAGCGACCGGACGACGATCAGCCCGTCCTCTACTTCCGGGAGTCGCTCGAGGCCGACCGCGAGGTACTGGTCGACCCCAACGAGTTCAGCGAGGACGGCACGAAGTCGATGGGCTGGTGGGCCGTCTCGCCCGACGGCCAGCGTCTCGCCTACGGCGTCGACGAGGGCGGCGACGAACTGTACGACGTGACCGTCATCGAGGTCTCCTCGGGCGACGTCCTCGAGGAGTTGCCCGACCTCGGCCGGGCGAACGCGGGGATGTTCGCGTGGACGCCCGACGGCTTCTACTACGGTCGGACCGGGCTGGAGGGCGAGGCCCAACTCGAGAAGGAGATCCGCTACCACGAACACGGCGACGATCCGGAGAAGGACGCGCTGGTGGCCGAGGTCGACGACCCGGCGACCTGGCCAATCCTCTCGACCGACCGGGAGGGCGAGCACCTGCTGGTCGCGTTCGTGACCGGCTGGGAGCGAAGCGACCTGTACTACGCTCCTGTCGGTGACGTCGAACTGACGCCGGTGATCACGGAGGCCGACCACTTCTACACGCCGCTGCTCCACGGCGACACCGCGTACGTCCGGACCGATCTGGACGCCCCCTACTACCGGTTCCTCGAACTCGATCTGTCGGGCGAGGTCGGCGAGGTCGATCCCGCCGACTTGCCCGAAGTCATCCCCGAGCGCGAGGGCATCGTGAAGGGCGCGACGATCGCCGACGATCGGCTGCTCGTCCAGTACGAGCGTGCGGCCGTCTCCGAACTCGAGGTCTTCGATCTCGAGGGCGAGCACGTGCGATCGGTCGCGTTACCGGGCTCCGGCACTGGCACCGTCACTGGACTGGCCGGGAACCGCGACGCCCCCGAGGCGTTCTTCGGCTACCAGTCGTTCGACCATCCGCCCGCAGTGTTCCGCTACGGCCTCGGGGCCGACGAGACCGAGGAACTCGATCGGCCGGACGTCGGCCTGGGGTTCGACCTGACCGTCGAGCAGGTCCGCTACGAGTCGGCCGACGGCACCGAGGTCCCGATGTTCGTGGTCCACCGCGCCGACCTCGAGCGGGACGGTGACAACCCTGCCCTGCTGTACGGCTACGGCGGGTTCGAGAACAGCCTGACGCCCGGATTCCAGACGTTCGGCCGCGAGTTCCTCCGTTCCGGCGGCGTCTACGCGCAGGCGAACCTGCGGGGCGGCGGCGAGTTCGGCAAGGAGTGGCACGAGGCCGCCCGCCACGAGGACAAACAGCAGACCTTCGACGACATGATCGCCGCCGCGGAGTACCTGCTCGACGAGGGGTACACCTCGAGCGAGCGGCTGGCGATCCAGGGCGGATCGAACGGTGGTCTGACCGTCGGCGCGGTGCTGACCCAGCGGCCCGACCTGGTCGGTGCCGTCTCCTGTCACGTTCCCCTACTCGACATGCTCCGGTTCCATACGTTCCTGCTCGGGGCGTCCTGGACGAGCGAGTACGGTTCGCCCGACGATCCCGAGGCCTACGAGTGTATCAAGGAGTACTCGCCGTACCACAACGTCGAGAGCGGAACCGAGTACCCGCCCGTCTTCTTCAAAACGGCCGAGGGCGACACCCGGGTCCACCCGGTTCACGCCTGGAAGACCGCCGCCCGCATGCAGGCGGTCGCCGACGGCGGCCCGTTCCTCTGCAAGACCAACCGCGACACCGGCCACGGCACCGGCAAGCCGACCTGGATGGTCGTCGACGAGCAACTCGACAACTGGTCGTTCGTCTTCGACCAACTCGAGGTCGAGTACGTGGCACCGTAACGCGACGGGCGCGGGCGGGACGGAACTGAAAGCTAAAGAACGGCCGCACGAAAAGGAGCGACGATGCAACAGTACCTCGATCTCGTCGACGCCGCGCTCTCTACGGGGACCTACAAGCCGAACCGGACCGGCGTCGATACGATTTCGTCGTTCAGCGAGCACTACGAGGTCGATCTCGGGGAAGGGTACCCCCTACTGACGACCAAGAAGATGGACGGCTACCGGTGGAACTCGATGATCCACGAGGTCTGCTGGTACCTCTCCGGCGAGGAACACATTCGGAACCTCCGCGAGGAGACGAAAATCTGGGACGCCTGGGCGGACGAAGAGGGGCACCTCGACACCGCCTACGGCCGCTTCTGGCGACGGTTTCCGGTCCCGGAGGACGACGCACGACTGCCGGGCGAGTCCTGGCCCGACGACGGCCAGCAGTGGGTCACCGAGGAAGCGGACGGTCGGCGCACGTTCGACCAACTGGGATACGTGATCGACACGCTCTCCGATTCGCCCAACTCCCGGCGACTGGTCGTCAACGCCTGGCACCCCGCGAACGCGGCCGTCTCCACGCTGCCGCCCTGTCACTACACGTTCGTCTTCAACGTCCAGGGCGACCGCCTGAACTGCCACCTGACCCAGCGCTCGGGCGACATCGCGCTCGGCGTGCCGTTCAACATCGCCGCGTACGCGCTCCTGACGAAGGTCGTCGCACAGCAGACCGGCTTCGAGCCCGGCACGTTCGCTCACACCGTCGTCGACGCCCACGTCTACTGCGGCCGCGGCGACCGCGGCGAGTGGTACGCCGACAACCTCGAGGCCCTGCAGTCCCGGCTCGCGGCCGTCGACGACCGCGAGGGGTACCTCGAGATCAGGGAGTGGCTCGAGGCCGAAGCGCCCGCCGGAGGCCGAGGGCGACGAGCGACTGGATCACGTCCCCGGGCTGCTCGAGCAGCTCTCGCGGGAGCCACTGGAGCGACCGACGCTCGAAGTCGCGGACGTCTCCATCGACGAATTGACGGCCGACGACGTCGAGTTGCGCGACTACGAGTCCCACGACGGGATCGAATTCGGGGTCGCCGAGTAGCATGGCCGGGGAGCCGAATTCGGAGACGATTTCCGCACTCGAGGCCGCCGAGGCCACCGACCGCGAACTCGTCGGCATCGTCGCCGTCGCCGACAACGGCGTTATCGGGGCCGACGGCGAGATGCCATGGCACCTCCCGGCGGACCTCGCCCACTTCAAGGAGACCACGATGGACCACCCCGTGATCATGGGTCGGGTTACCTACGAGGGGATCCTCGAGACGCTGGGCGACCCGCTCCCGGGACGAACGACCGTCGTCCTGACGAGCCAGGACCTCGAGACGCCCGAGAACGCCGTCGTCGCGAACGGGCTCACAGAGGCCGTCGAACGGGCCGACCGCGCGGCCCGGGAGCGCCACGACGGGGCGGATCGGATCTTCGTGGCCGGGGGTGCAACGGTGTACGAGGGGTTCCTGCCCGTGCTGGATCGGCTGGTCGTCACGGAGATCCACGACGACCCCGAGGGCGACGCCTACTTCCCCGCGATCGATCCCGAAGACTGGATCGAAGCCGACCGCGACGAGCGTGACGGCTTCGCGTTCGTCGAGTACGTCCGGCGGGACTGACGAGGGTGGATTCGATGTCCGATCCTGGCAGGGAGGCGGTCGTCGCCGCCGTCGCCCGCGCGCTCGACCTCGAGGACGACTCCGCCCCGACCGAGGCGCGGGAACTCGAGGGCGGGCAGATCGGCTCGGCCTACCGGGTCGACCTCGCGGACGGCACCCGCGTCGTCGCGAAGGTCGGCCGGACGCCGCTGTCGGTCGAGGCGTTCATGCTCCGAACGCTCGCCCGTGAGAGCACGCTCCCCGTTCCCGACGTGTACCACGCCGACGACGACCTGCTGGTGCTCGAGTACGTCGAGGGGTCGACCGACCACGACGCCACGGTCGCCCGGGACGCGGCGGACCGCCTCGCGGGGCTACACGAACACACTGCGGACGCGTTCGGCCTCGAACGCGACACGCTCACGGGGCCGGTCCGGCAGCCGAACCCGTGGACCGACTCGTGGATCGAGTTCTACCGCGAGCACCGCCTCGAGCACGTCGAACGACTCGCGCTCGAGGACGGGGAGCTCCCCTCGCGGCTCGCCGAACGCATTGACGCGGTCGCCGCCGACCTCGAGACCCTGCTCGCGGAACCGGACGACCCCGCGCTGATCCACGGCGACGTCTGGAGGACGAACGTGCTCTCGGTCGAGGGGCGGGTGACGGCGTTTCTCGACCCCGCGACGTACTACGCCCACCCGGAGGTCGAACTCGCGTACGTCGACTGGACCGACACGTTCGGCGACCCGTTCTTCGAACGGTACCGGGAACACCGATCGATAGAACCCGGCTTCTTCGACCGGCGACGGTACGTCTACCGGCTCTATCCGCTGCTCGTTCACGTCCTGCTGTTCGGCGGACGGTACGTCGAGCGCCTCGAGTCGACGCTGGATGGACTGGGGTACTGATCTCCGACCGGCAGCTATAAAGACGAGCTTTGGCCGACAAATGACGGGTTTCAATTACCTCTACGGGCGGTTCTCGGGGGATTCAAATACACAGACTCACAAGTTCGGGATATGTCAACTGATGACTTCTCGGAGGCGATCCGGGAATTCGAACGCGACGGCGAGACGTACAAGATGGCAGACCTCACCGTGCTCGAGGAGCAGGGGCTCTGTGACCTCGAGAAACTGCCGGTGAGCATCCGGATCCTGCTCGAGTCGGTGCTGCGCAAGGCACATACGGACGGCGAGACCATCGACGCCGACCACGTGCGCGCGGCGGCGTCCTGGGAACCGGACGTGCCCGACGCCGAGGTCCCCTTCCAGCCCTCCCGCGTCGTCCTGCAGGACCTGACCGGCGTCCCCGCGGTCGTCGACCTCGCGGCGCTGCGTTCGGCCGCGGATCGGAAGGGCGTCGACCCGACGGCCGTCGAACCCGAGGTGCCCTGCGACCTCGTGATCGACCACAGCGTCCAGGTCGACTACTTCGGCAGCGACGAGGCCTACGAGCGCAACGTCGAACTCGAGTACGAGCGCAACGAGGAGCGCTATCGCGCGATCAAGTGGGCCCAGGAGGCCTTCGAGGACTTCGAGGTCGTCCCGCCGGGGACGGGCATCGTCCACCAGGTGAACCTCGAGCACCTGGGGGAGGTCGTTCACGCGCGCGAGGAGGACGGCGAGCAGTGGCTCCTCCCGGACACGCTCGTCGGCACGGACAGCCACACTCCCATGATCGGCGGCATCGGCGTCGTCGGCTGGGGCGTCGGCGGGATCGAGGCCGAAGCCGCGCTGCTCGGACAGCCGATCACCATGTCGCTACCGGAGGTCGTCGGCGTCCGTCTCGAGGGCGAACTGCCGGAGGGCGCGACCGCGACGGACCTCGTCCTCCACATCACCGAACGGCTGCGCGAGGTCGGCGTCGTCGACAAGTTCGTCGAGTTCTTCGGCCCCGGCGTCTCCCAGCTATCGGTCGCGGACCGGGCGACCATCTCGAACATGGCCCCCGAACAGGGGTCGACGATCAGCATGTTCCCCGTCGACGAGAAGACCCTCGAGTATCTCGAGTTGACGGGGCGGGACCCCGACCACGTCGACCTCGTCCGCGAGTACCTCGAGGCCCAGGGCCTGTTCGGGGAGCAGGAACCCGAATACACGGAGGTCGTCGAGTTCGACCTCGGCGACGTCGAACCCAGCCTCGCGGGCCACAAGAAGCCCCACTCGCGCATTCCGATGGGCGACTTGGACGAGCACTTCCCGAGCCTGCTCGAGGAGCAGGGCGTGATCGGTTCCGGCGGCGAACCCGCTGTCGGCGACGGCGGCGGGGCCACGGTCGACTCGAGCGACGCCGGCCCCGGTCTCGGGCTCGACGAGAAAGTCGCCGTCGAACTCGAGGACGGTCGGGAGGTCGAAATCGGTCACGGCGACGTCCTCGTGAGCGCGATCACGTCCTGTACCAATACGTCGAACCCGTCGGTGATGCTCGCGGCTGGACTCCTCGCGAAAAACGCCGTCGAGGCCGGCCTCGAGGTGCCCGAGTACGTCAAGACCTCGCTCGCGCCGGGCAGCCGGGTCGTCACGGAGTACCTGAAGGAGGCTGACCTGCTGCCCTACCTCGAGGAACTCGGCTACCACGTCGTCGGCTACGGCTGTACGACCTGTATCGGCAACTCCGGGCCGCTGCCGGACCCGATCGAGGCGGCCATCGACGACCACGACCTCTGGACGACCAGCGTCCTTTCGGGCAATCGCAACTTCGAGGCCCGTATCCACCCCAAGATCGCTGCCAACTACCTCGCGAGCCCCCCGCTGGTCGTCGCCTACGGGCTCGCCGGCCGGATGGACGTCGACCTCGAGGAGGAGCCGATCGGCACGAACGCCGAGGGCGAAGACGTGTACCTCGAGGACGTCTGGCCCGACGCCGAGGAGATCCACGAGGCGATCCACGGGAGCGTTTCGCCCGACCTGTTCGAGGAGAAGTACTCGCAGGTCTACGAGGGCGACGAGCGCTGGGAGGCGCTGGACGCGCCGACGGGCGACGTCTACGAGTGGGACGACGAGTCGACGTACATCCGCGAGCCGCCGTTCTTCCAGGAGTTCCCGCTCGAGAAACCCGGCGTCGATAACGTCGAGGACGCGCGCTGTCTGCTGACGCTCGGCGATACGGTGACGACCGACCACATCAGCCCCGCCGGCCAGTTCGGCGAGGACCTGCCCGCGGGCCAGTGGCTGAAAGAGCGCGGCGTCTCCCCCCACGAGTTCAACACCTACGGCTCGCGTCGCGGGAACCACGAGGTCATGATGCGCGGAACCTTCGCCAACGTCCGGATCGAGAACGAGATGCTCGACGGGAAGGAGGGCGGCTACACCGTCCACCACCCCACCGGCGAGGACACCACGGTCTTCGAGGCCAGCGAACGCTACCGCGAGGAGGGGACTCCGCTGGTCGTCACCGCCGGCGACGAGTTCGGTACCGGCTCGAGCCGCGACTGGGCCGCGAAAGGGACGGACCTGCTCGGAATCCGCGCGACCATCGCGAAGAGCTACGAACGGATCTACCGGGACAACCTCATCGGTATGGGCGTCCTCCCGCTGCAGTTCGAGGACGGCGACGGCTGGGCAGAACTCGGCCTCGACGGAAGCGAGTACTTCACCATCGAAGGACTCGAGGACGGCCTCGAGCCGAATCAGGAACTCGAGGTGACGGCCGAATCCGAGGACGGCGATGTCACCGAGTTCACGGTCACGGCGCAGGTCGACACGCCGGCAGCGGTCGAGTACGTTGAACACGGCGGCGTGCTTCACATGGTGCTCCGTGAGTTGCTGCAGGAGGAACTGAACTGAGGTCGCCCGGACTGGCCGGGATTCCCGCCGCCCGTTTTCGTCGTTAGAACGCCGGTCGACGCTCTCGAGGAGCGGTCCATCGACCCGTGACGGGAGTGCGATCAGCCGGTCACCCGCGAACGGCGGCGACCGCTAGACCGGCCACGAAGCCGACCAGCGCCAGGACGAAACTCGGCGCGGTCAGCACGACCGAAAGCGGACCGAGTGGTGCGTCCCCGCCGCCGACGGTGCCGACCTCGAGGGCGGCCCCGACGACCACGACGAGGTAGAACGTCCCGCCGGGAGCGAGACCGCACGCGACGGCTGCGGGGAGGCCGAGCCGATACAGTCCGCAGATCGCGCCGGCTACCGCCGGAATCAGCCCGAACGCGACTCGAAAGCCGACTATCCCCGGACGCCCCGATGTACCGATGCCGAGGAGTCCGAGCGGGACGAGCACCGTCGTGGTCGTCGCTCCGACGGCGGCGACCACCGCGAGGGCCAGCCGCGGCCGCTCGGTCGTCAGGTGCCGCCGGAGCGTGACCATGCTCGCCGTTTACCGTTCGGAAAAATAACTCTTCGGTGGCCGGGAGCGCCACGTATTTGTCGTCGGTACGCCCTACGACACACCGTACGCGGGCCGGCGCAGTGGTTTCCCTCACGGTTCGCCGGCTCCAGCCCTCCACGCCGTTTACTATGTCACTCACCCCGCTACTCGTCGACGTCGGTTCGAGCCTCGAGGAGGCGACCGGCCTCGTCCGGTACCTGCTGGTGTTCGTCTTCGCCGCGATCCCGGTGATCGAGATCCTCGTCGTCGTCCCCATCGCGATCGGACTGGGGCTGGACCCCGTCGTCACGGGTGTCGTCGCGTTCGCCGGCAACGTGCTCTCGGTGTACGCACTCATCGTGTTCTACCGGCGGGTCGCAGCCTGGCTACGGCGTCGCCGCGGCGACCGATCGGAGCCGAGCGACCGGTACGCGCGAGCACGGCGGCTCTGGGACCGGTACGGCCTGCCGGGGCTGGCGGTCGGCGGGCCGGTGCTGGCCGGCGTCCACGTTGCGGCCCTGGTCGCGCTGCTTTCGGGTAGCCGGAGCCGGCTGGTTGCGGCCTGGATGACGGCCGGCATCTTCGCGTGGACGATCGTGCTGGTCGCGGTCTCGGTGTACGGATTCTCGGTACTGGGGCTCGCGTAGGCCCGCTCGAGCGGAGGGACGTACGTCGGGCTTTTACAAGCGCCAGCCGTAGACGCCCCCATGAGCGAACCGAGCGCGTCCCCGACCGACCGAAACCGCCTCGACGAGGAGGAGAGCCCGTACCTGCGCCAGCACGCGGACAACCCCGTCAACTGGCAGCCCTGGGACGAACAGGCCCTCGAGACGGCCCGCGAACACGACGTCCCCATCTTCCTCTCGATCGGCTACTCGGCGTGTCACTGGTGTCACGTCATGGAGGAGGAGAGCTTCGCCGACGAGGACGTCGCCGACCTGCTGAACGACCACTTCGTCCCGATCAAGGTCGACCGCGAGGAGCGGCCCGACGTCGACTCGATCTACATGACGGTCTGCCAGCTCGTCAGCGGGCGGGGCGGCTGGCCGCTCTCGGCGTGGCTCACGCCCGAGGGGAAGCCGTTCTACGTCGGGACCTACTTCCCGAAGGAGTCGAAACGCGGCCAGCCCGGGTTCGTCGACATCCTCGAGAACGTGATCGACTCCTGGGAGACGGACCGAGAGGAGATCGAGAACCGGGCCCAAAAGTGGACCGACGCGGCGCGGGACGAACTCGAGGAGACGCCGGGGACGGGCGGACCCGGGGACGCGGCCGTCGCCGAATCGACCGAGCCCACGCCGCCCTCGAGCGACCTGCTCGAGACGACCGCCGACGCGGCGGTCCGGAGCGCGGATCGGGGGTACGGCGGCTTCGGCTCCGACGGGCCGAAGTTCCCCCAGCCCTCGCGGCTCCGGGTGCTGGCCCGCGCGTCCGACCGCACGGGCGGGGAGACGTACCGCGAGGTGCTCGAGGAGACGCTGGACGCGATGGCCGCGGGCGGGCTCTACGACCACGTCGGCGGCGGCTTCCACCGGTACTGCGTCGACCGCGACTGGACCGTTCCGCACTTCGAGAAGATGCTGTACGACAACGCGGAGATCCCGCGGGCGTTCCTGACGGGGTATCGACTGACGGGTGACGACCGGTACGCCGAGGTCGTCGAGGAGACCCTCGCGTTCGTCGACCGCGAACTCACCCACGACGAGGGCGGGTTCTTCGCCACGCTGGACGCCCAGAGCGAGGACCCCGAGACCGGCGAACGCGAGGAGGGGGCGTTCTACGTCTGGACCCCCGACGAGGTCCGCGACGTGCTCGAGGACGAGACCGACGCCGAACTGTTCTGCGAGCGGTACGATATCACGGCGTCGGGCAACTTCGAGGGCGAGAACCAGCCCAACCGCGTACGGTCCGTCGCCGACCTCGCCGAGTCGTTCGACCTCGAGGAGAGCGAGGTGCGAGAGCGACTCGCGGACGCCCGCGAACGGCTGTTCGCGGCCCGCGAGGAACGGCCCCGCCCGAACCGCGACGAGAAGGTGCTGGCGGGCTGGAACGGCCTCATGATCGCGACCTGTGCCGAGGCCGCGATGACCCTCGGCGAGGACGAGTACGCGACGATGGCCGTCGACGCGCTCGAGTTCGTTCGCGAACGACTCTGGGACGCCGACGAACGGCGCCTCTCGCGGCGGTACAAGGACGATGACGTCGCCATCGACGGCTACCTCGAGGACTACGCCTTCCTCGCCCGCGGCGCGCTCGCCTGCTACCAGGCGACCGGCGACGTCGACCACCTCGCCTTCGCGCTCGACCTCGCCCGCGAGATCGAAGGCGAGTTCTGGGACGAGGAAGCCGGGACGCTGTATTTCACCCCCGAGAGCGGCGAAGACCTCGTCACGCGGCCCCAGGAGCTGGGCGACCAGTCGACGCCCTCGGCGGCCGGCGTCGCCGTCGAGACGCTGCTCGCGCTCGAGAGCTTCGTCCCCGACGCCGACTACGCGGAACTCGCCGAGACGGTCCTCGGGACCCACGTGGACCGACTCGAGGGGAGTCCGCTCCAGCACGCGACGCTGTGTCTCGGCGCCGACCGACTCGAGTCGGGCGCACTCGAGGTGACGGTCGCGGCCGAGGAGGTGCCCGACGAGTGGCGCGAGGCGTTCGCGACGGGCCATTACCCCGACCGCTTGATCGCGCGACGGCCGCCGACCGAAGACGGACTCGAGGCGTGGCTCGACCGACTCGGACTCGAGGACGCGCCGCCGATCTGGGCCGGTCGCGAAGCACGGGACGACGAGCCGACGCTGTACGTCTGCCGCGGCCGGACGTGTTCGCCGCCGACCCACGACGTTGACGACGCGCTCGAGTGGCTTGCCGGGAACGCGGCGGTCGCCGTCGAGACCGGCGGCAGTGACGACGAGAACCGGAAGGACGACGACCTCGAGAGCCCGTTCTGAAAGCGGGGACGGCGGGAAAAGCAGGAGTCGGCGGCGCTACAGTTCCTCGTCGATCCGCTCGGCCAGCCAGAGCGCTGGCGGCAGGTCCTCCTCCTCGACGAACCGCGTTACCTCCTCGCCGTCGTCCGTCTCCACGACGACCGTCGGGATGTACTCGACCCCGTACTCGTCGACGCCGGGGCCCTGTTTGTCCTGGTCGACGGCGTACTCCTCGATCCGGTCGTCGGGGACCGCCGCCGCCTCGAGGGCCGCGCCGAGGTCGGGCAGTAGCTTTCGGCAGTCCTTGCACCAGTCGCCGCCCCAGACCTTGTAGACGAGGTCGTCGTTGTGCGCTGCAAGCGTATCGACCGCGTCCTCGTAGGAGGCGGCGTCCCACGTCGGGTTGGGGGTAAGCGTCTCGAGACTCATACTCACGGTTTGCGGCCCCGCCGGCTTAACGACGGTGTTTCCGACAGGGTTCTCGCGAGGAGCCGAACGTGTTCCGGACTGTGTTCGGATCGGTAGGTGAAACGCTGTCCGACGTGCAAAGATTAATGCGATTTCGTAAACTATTCTCAACCGCCTCGGTGTCAGAGGCACGTGGTACCTGGGGTGCCACTCAGCGTTTTCTTGCGGTGTACTCCTCGAGGCATCGAGCCGTGCGAGTCACGACGTTACTCGAACGTCTGGAACTCCACCGTCCGGCCCTCGGGATCGGACGCGAAGAACTGGTAGATGTCGTAGGTCTCGTTGTACCGTGGCTCCTCGTCCGCTGTATCCGCCAGGTCGTCGTAGGCGTCGTCGACGCCGGTCCGGTCGTCGAAGACGAACGTGACGATGCCTTCCGTGTCCGCGGACTCGCGGTCGCAGAACCCGAACCGGAACGAACCAGCCTGCAGGATGGTGCAGTCGGGCTGTTCCCGCCAGACCGTCGCACCCAGTTCGCGGTAGAACTCGACTACCTCGTCGTGGCGCTCCGTCCGAAAGAAAACGATACCGTCCATACCACGACGTCATAGCGACCCGACAAAAAGTCTCCGACGAACCGCCGGCCGGTTTCAGCTCACCACCGACGGCCCGTCCAGCGAATCCGGCGCCCACCCGCGGGACGTCGAACCCGTCTCGGAGTCGGTAGAATTTTTACGCCAAACCAAAGAGTTATAGTATGGTATTTGACTCGATCGACGACCGCGGCCACGAACAGGTATCGTACTTCACTGATCCCGAAACGGGGCTCAAGGCGATCGTTGCGATCCACGACACGGCGCTCGGGCCCAGCCTCGGCGGCACGCGCTTCTACGACTACGACACGGAAGACGACGCCCTCGAGGACGTGCTGCGGCTCTCCGAGGCGATGACCTACAAGGCAGCGGCCGCCGACCTCCCGCTGGGCGGCGGGAAGGCCGTCATCGTGGGCGACGCCGAGGAACTCAAGACGGACGACCTGCTCGAGGCCTACGGTCGCGCGGTCGACCACCTGGGCGGCCGGTACATCACGTCGGTCGACGTCAATACGGGCGTCGAGGACATGGAGATCGTGCGCCGCGAGACCGACTACGCCGTCGGAACTAGCGACGGCCTGGGGAACCCGTCGCCGATCACGGCACACGGCGTCTTCAGCGGCATCCAGGCCTGTGCCGACCACGTGTACGGGACGGAGTCGGTCGAGGGCCTCGAGGTCGTCGTCCAGGGACTCGGGAAGGTCGGCCAGGCGCTCGCCGAAGAACTCGCGGACAATGGGGCCGACGTCACCGTCTCGGACATCGACCAGGATCACGTCGCGGCGTTCGCAGACGAACACGACGTCGACACCGTCACACCGGAACACGTCTACGAGGAGTCCTGTGACGTCTTCGCACCGTGTGCTGTCGGCGGCGTCGTCAACGACGACACGATCCCGCAACTCGAGTGTGACATCGTCGCCGGTGCGGCGAACAACGTCCTGGCCGAGCGCCGACACGCCGAGGCGCTTCGCGAGGAGGGGATCGTCTACGCGCCGGACTACGTGATCAACGCGGGCGGCCTGATCACGGTCGCGAAGGAGTACCTCGGCGGGACCCGCGAGGAGGCCTTCGACGAGGCGGCCGCGATCGGCGACCGCCTCAGTGAGATGATCGACCGGGCCGAGCACCAGGACACGACCGTGCTCGCCGCCGCGGAGGAGTACGCGGAGGAGCGCATCGAAAACGCCGAGTCGACCGACGAAACCGCCGTTCCGGCGGAGTAGATCGATAGCTGGGGATCGATCCGGACGCCCGACACCGGCACGAACTGCCGACGTCCGGCACGCGTTTACGTATCCACCCCTTATGCGGGTGTAATGAAGGCAAGTATCCTGGACACGATCGGATCGCCGCTGGTCCAGGTCGACTCGCCGGAGGGGGCGACGGTTGCCGCGAAGATCGAATCCTTCAACCCTGGCGGTTCGGCGAAGGACCGTCCCGCACGGGAAATGATCCGGGCCGCAGAGCGCGAGGGCCGGATCGAGCCCGGCGACTGGCTCGTCGAGCCCACGAGCGGGAACACGGGGATCGGGCTCGCACTGGTCGCCGCCGCCCGCGACTACGACCTGACCATCGTCATGCCGTCGGACAAGTCCGAGGAGCGCCGGCAGGTGATGGCGGCCTACGGGGCCGACCTCGAGCTCGTCGACGGTACCATGGAGGATGCCCGAGACAGGGCCGACGACCTCGTCGAGGAGGGCGCGATCCAGCTCGGCCAGTTCGACAACCCCGCGAACCCGGAGGCCCACTACCGGACGACCGGCGAGGAGATCGTAGAACAGGTCGGCGACCGGGAAATCGACGCTTTCGTCGCCGGCGTCGGCACCGGCGGAACGATCTCGGGCACGGGCCGACGACTCCGGGAGGAGTTCCCCGAGATGGAAATCGTCGCCCTCGAACCCGCCCGTAACGCCGTCCTCTCGACGGGGAAGGCCGGAAACGACGACTTCCAGGGAATGGGCCCGGGTTTCGTCAGCGAGAACCTCGACCGGGACCTGATCGACCGCGTCGAGACAGTTCGCCTCGAGGACGCCGAGGCGGAGTGTCGCCGCCTCGCCCGCGAGGAGGGAATTCTCGTCGGGCAGTCGAGCGGCGCGACGAGCCTGATCGCCCGCCAGGTGGCCGCGGAGATCGCCGAACCGGGGACCGACTGCCCGGATGTCGTCGGCGCGTTCGACGAAGTCGCCTCGCCCGAGACGGACGGGGGGCGGGGGGCCGAGGACTGCCCGCTGGTGGTGACCGTCTTCTGGGACAGCGGCGAGCGGTACCTCTCGACAGGGCTGTTCGACTGACCGTCCTTCCGGATCGGCTGACAAAACGCGTTTTTTACCTTGGGGAACGGTCTTTACTGTTCCCCTGAAACGCTCGGATACGATGGCACGACGACCCTCCGGACCGATGCGTTCCAGGCGGACCGTTCTCGCCGGCACTGCAAGCGTACTCGCGCTCGGTGCCGGCTGTCTCGACGACGAGTTCGGCGACGTCTCGGGATCGACTGGCGACGACGGAACCGACGACGATGGGACCGGTGACGGAAACGAGTCCGACGGCGAAACCGACGGTGGAGCGAACGGGGGCGACGAAACCGACGACACCAGTGACACCAGCGACACGGACGACGCCGACGAGGGCGACGGCTTCTCTTCCGAGACCTACGCCTTCCAGCACCCCGACGTCCCCGCGAGCCCGGAGGCAGCACTGTTGCTCGACGCGGACGACGCCGACGACTGGCTCGAGGAACGCGGATCGGACGACGGGGCGTCCGAATTCGTCGAGGAAACCGGGTTCGAGGACGCTATTCTGGTCGCTCTCGAGGCCGAAGGCTCGGACCTCTGTCACGAGCTGGTGCTCGAGGGAATCGAACTCGAGGAGCAGAACGGGGACGGGGACGGGGACGGGGACGGGGACGACGAGCGACTGGTCGTCGAGGCCAGCGTGAGCGACGGCCAGGACGAGACACAGGCCTGCGCGGAACAGATTACGGCGGTCGCGCTCCTCGTTCGGGTGGTCTTCGAGGACGAGCCCGTTACGGAACTCTCGGCGACGATCGTCGACCAGGAGGGCCGAAAACACGAGCGGGGGATCGGCGTCGACACGGCGACGGCGGAGACCGCCACCGACGAGTAGCCGTTCCCGGCGTTGTCGTCGTCCTCGAGGCCCGAAAAACGACGAGTGACGGCCGACGTCAGGGGGAATATTCCGATTCTGTGAGCCGAACGACTAGCGTCTCCTCGACCTCCCGCAGGTCGTAGGCCGGGAGTTCGCCGTCCGTCCGGCGCACGTACAGCGGTTCGACCAATCGGAGCGTCGCGTCGGCCTCGCGGTCGCCCCCGTTCTCGGCGTCGCTGTCGTCGGCGCGGTCTTGGGTGTCTTCGGCCCCGTCCCCGTCTCTTTCCGCTGCTGCGTTCGGTTCCCCCCTGTCGACCCGCTCGAGCCCGTAGACTTTACAGAACTCGTCGGTCTCCCTGGGCTCGACGTCGCCGTTCCGGAGTTGGGTCGCGAGCGACCGCGAGAGCCACTCCTCGTCGCTGATGCTCGGCTCCTGGACCAGGGCCGTGTCGACGAACCGCGTGAGGTACCACTGGAGGTCGTTCAGCAGGGTGACGGCCGCGCCGACGCTGACCGTCCGGACGGCGAGCGAGTTCTCGAACGGCCGCCGGAGGTCGTACGTCGCGAGTGCCTCGCGGGAAGTTTCCCGGGAGAGGAGTTCGTACTGGAGGTTGACGTCGTCGTTCCCGATGAGACAGACGCGAGTCACTGTCCTGTGGTGGGTGCGTGGCCGTAATGTGGGTTTCGGGTTCGTCGTCCGGACAGTCGTTCGCGGACGGTCTTCCAGTGTGGAAGACTCTCACGATTTCTTAAAGCTCTCGCATGTAAACCCGAGCGTCGATGGGGCCACCGGGCGTCGAACGCGCCGACGAGAGCGATATCGACGATGGACCGGAGCGACGTGCGAGTCGAAAACAGCGACGGCGAGGACGGGAGCGGAGCCGACGGCACGGCCGCCGCGGGTGGTCTCACGTGGCCGTAGCGCCGAACGCCCCGCTCGAGGAACTGGAACTGCTCGAGGGATCGAACGGGCGTTACTACACGGCCTGGCAGGTGCGACGACGGCTCCGGATCGGGGAGTGGCGTCGCTGCCTGCGCCAGCGCGACCCCGGTCCCGACCGGCGGCTGGTCGAGACCGACGAGGGCGTGTTGCTCATGTTGACGCCGATCGAGCCGGCAAACGTCCCGCGCTGGCTCGAGGTCAGGGTCGTCGGCGAGGCGACGCTGGCGGTCGACACGCGCAGGTGCCCGTCGCGGAGGCCTGCGGTCCAGCCGTGACGATAAAACGCGGCCATGTGAACCCCGGGACTCGAGCCATGGGCCGCGAAACGGGCCGTCGTGAACCGGCGGACGTTTCTCGGCGCGGTCGGCTCGGCGGCATCGATCGGCGCGTTCGCGTACACGCGCCACGATCGGTCGACCGTCGACACGCTCGCCGTCCGTGTCTGGCGCTCCGAACGGGCGGCCGGCTACGACGGCGTCCGAGAACGGATCCGGGAGTACCTCGAGCGGTTCCTCGACCTGCCGTACTGGTCGCTCGAGCTTTCCTTCGGCGGGACGGTGGCGGTCGCTCACGAGGACGGCGCTCGCGTCACGACCCGCGGCGAGTGGCCCCTGACGCTGGCCGGTGGGCTGGTCGGCGCGAGCGACCTCGAGCCGGTCGCGGACGTGAACCTGCTCGTCACGGACGGCGGGATGGTCGACGCACCGACGGGCTATGGACTCCCGCACGTCGCGTCAGTTGGCGGAGCGCGACACCTCGCCGCGCTCGAGCCGATTGACGAACTGCCGGCGACCGCGTCGAACGCCGAAGACGCGGAGGACGTTGAAGCCGTGGACACCTCCGTCGACCACCCGATCGTGCCGCTGACGACGTCGACGCGGACGATGCAGGTGTTGCTCCACGAGGTCGGCCACGCGCTCGGCCTCGATCACGATCACGGCGTCGTCTTCCGGTCCGGTGGGACGGTCGTCGCGACGCCGATGCTGAGCACGTACGCGTTCTCGTCGTCGTACGACGGCGATCGGTCGGCCTGCGGAGCGCCGTATCCGGCGACGACGGGCCGCGACCGGGCGATCACGCTCTCGTTTTCCGGCTGTGCTCGCCGTCGACTCGAGACGTACGCCGGCGGCGTGAGGCCGTAAGGGCTCCGCGGGCGGACGACCGACGTTCCCCGTACGGAGTGGTAACGAGTATCGGGGACCAACCGAAAAGCGGAATTTCTCGAGTCGAAGTCCGGAGATTATTCTTCGTCGTCTTCTTCGTCTTCGCCGCGAACGAACCCGGCCTGGGCCTCGGGGTCGTCGACGGTACCGGCGTTCGGGCCTTCGATGAGGTCCTCGAAGTCGTCGACCTCACCGTACTGATCGCGGTACACCAGCGCTGCCTTCCCCTTCGAGGTGATCTCGTAGAGACCGGACCGCTCGGCCGGTCCGATCTTGTCGACGAGACCGTAGTCCTCGAGGACCGGCAGTCGGGTGTTGATGTTCTTTCGGCTCTTGCCCGTGTGGGCTGCAAGGTTCGTTGCGACGTTCCGTCCCTTGTCCTCGAGCGCCTCGAGGATCAGGAAGTCAGTAGGTTGGCGCAGCTTCACTCTCGTTCACTCTCGTACTGTAGGTATATTTCCAGTGGTAACTAATACTTTCGGCTCAGGTCCGACAGTTCGGGGTAGCTATTGACAACAAGTATCGCGATCGGTGTCGACAGTTCACGTAGTCACGAACCGACTCGCGGAACCTCGAGCAGCGCGTTCCCGTCGGGCTAGGACACGTGGGGGCGGTCGTCGCCCGGGAACGCGGGCTCGTCGGTCCACGATGCGTCGGGCGGATCGAGCAGATCGATCCCCGCCGTCCCGAGCCACTGGAGGAACGTCGTCACGTCGTCGGGATCATCGACCCGACAGGAGGCCGCGGAGGGTACCGAGCCGCCGACGCGAACGGCGATCCCCTCGGGCAACACGGTCCGGAACGCGGACTCGTCGGTAACGTCGTCGCCGACGTAGATCGGGACGGCGTCGGCCGGCGCGTCCGCCGCGATCAGCGCCACCGCGTTCCCCTTTCCCCAGGGGACCGCGGGTTCGATCTCGAGGATGCGTTTCCCGGTCGAAATCTCGAGGTCGTCGCCTGCAAGCCGGTCGACGACCGCGCGCGTCCGCTCGGCGACGACGGGCCTGGCGGCGGTCGGGACGGACCGAACGTGGACCGTCGCCGTCACCCCCTTGTTCTCGACGCGGGCGTTCGGGACCTGATCGAGGGCGGTCTCTAACGTCTCGCAGACGGCCTCGATCAGCCTGGCGCGCTTCCGTGCGACGGGATGGACGGCGACCGACCCCTCGCGGGCGAGTTCGAGTCCGTGGTTGCCGGCGTAGATCGACGGGCCGTCGATCCGCTCGCGGACGTCGGCCAGCGCGCGGCCGCTGACGATCGCAGTGTCGATCGCGGGATGGTCGGAGAGGGCGGCGACCGCCGCCCGATTGTCTTCGGTCGGGGCCGCCTCGTCGGGTTCGTCGACGATGGGGGCGAGCGTCCCGTCGAAGTCCAGACAGAGCAGGAGCCGGGAGCCGCCCTCGATCCGCTCGCGGACGCGAGGCAGTCGTCGCTCGAGGGAGACCGGAACCGAGTCGGCGGAGACCGCTTCGCTTCGGGCCGTCATGTTATGCGGGAGGTGTTCGTTCGGGGTGGTTCGAGTCGGAGTCGGAGTCAGAGTCGGAGTCGGAATCCGCGTCCGAATCCGGGTCAGCGTCGAACTCCATCCCGGACTCCGAGTCCGACTCGAGTCCCGAATCGGAGCACGGTCGTTTCCGTCCCCGTCCCTGCTCCTGTCGCCTTCCGCCGGACCGACTCGGATCGCCGTGGAGCCGACGCATCCAGTCGAACTGCGCGCTCATCCAGCGCTCGATGTCCGCGTCGAACACCCGATCACGGAGCGTCCGCATCCGTCGCCGTCGCTCGTCGATCGGCATCTCGAGTGCGTCCGCGATCCGTTCGGCCATCCCGTCGATGTCCGACGGATCGATCGTGATCGCGTGTGACCCCAGCAGGTCGTGTGCGCCGACCCGGTCGCTCAACAGCAACGTGTCGCCGGTGTCGTCGACGCTGGCGGCGACGTACTCCTGTGCGACGAGGTTCATCCCGTCGACCAGCGGACTGACGACCAATAGATCCGCGTGGCGGTAGAGCGCACAGAGTTCCGCCTCCTCGAGGTAGTCCTCCGTGTAGATCACCGGCTGCCAGTCGTCGGTGCCGAAGCGGCTGTTGATCCGCTCGACCTCGCTGCGGACCAGGTCACCGTGGCGCTCGTAGGTGGGAATGTCCGTCCGCGAGAGGGTCGCCTTCTGGACGAAGGTGAACTCGCCGCGCCAGTCCGGGTAGCGCTCGAAGAACCGCTCGAGCGCGGCGAGGCGTTCGGGGATCCCCTTCGTGTAATCGAGGCGGTCGACCCCGAGGCCGATGACGGCGTCGTCCGGGTGTGGGACGTCGTACTCCGAGCGCAGCGACTCGAGGACGCCCGCACCGGAACCGACCTCCCGGGCTTCACGGTCGTAGCCCGCGGCATCGACGCCCATCGGGGTCGCGACGACCCGCGTCGTCGTCCCCTCGTAGTGGACGGTTCGGCCCTTCCGGTCGACCCTCGCCGCCGGCAGGAACCGCTCGACCGACTCGAGGAACCGGTCGACGTAGCGGTCGACGTGGAACCCGAGGAGGTCGTTCCCGAGCAGCCCCTCGAGGACGTTGCCGCCCGCGGGACAGTATCGGAACGTCGAGGGCGCGGGCCAGGGGACGTGCCAGAACTGCGCGACGGTGGTTCCGGGGGCCACTGCGTTCCGGACCATCCGCGGCGCGAGCGCGAAGTGGTAATCCTGAAACCAGACGATGGAGTCTTCGTCGGCGTGTTCGGCCACCGCGTCGGCGAACTGCTCGTTGACGGTGCGGTACCACTCGAAGTCGTTCGCCCGGTCCTCGACCAGTTCCGGGAAGCCGTGACAGAGCGGCCAGAGCACGCGGTTGCTGAACCCGTAGTAGTACGAGTCGACGGCTTCCTCAGGGAGGTCGATCCGGCGGAGGGTGTAGGCTTCCTCCCCCGGCGGCACCGCGACGCAGCCGTCCTCGTCCGCGACGTCGAAGTCCGCGTCGCCGTCGCCCCAGGCGATCCAGGTGCCGTCCGTTCGCTGGACGACGGGGTCGAGACCGGCGGTCAGCCCGCCCGTCGGTTCGTCGACCGTGATCGAGGGGTCGGCGTTGGCCCCGTTCCCGGCGTCCACTCCGTCGGCCGACTCGTACTCGTGGCGATACGGCTGCCGGTTGGACACGACGATCAGCGACCCGGGACAGACCGGTCCGCCGTCGCGTCCGTCCGCATCGGTCCGTTCGCGGTTGGGATCGGTACCCGTGTCTCCTCCCCGCGGCCGACCGCCCTCGTCTGCCCGTCTGTACGGTGACTCCCAGTGCGTCGACGACGACCGCTCGTCGGTAGGTCGCATTCGCTGCAATATCACAGCGCCGCCACTGGTTGATTCGCGGCCTGCAACCGCAGGGGATCCAATACTTTTTCCCCTCGTTCGTCCGGACGAACCGGTCGCCGAACCGTACGGTTTCCGAACGCCGACTGTCTCGAGGCGGCGACTCCCACAGGGACGACGGGGACGGCGGGGACACGTCGAAAAAGGAAGATAGCTCGTGCCGTCGGTCAGTAATAGTAGACCTCGAGTTCGTGGCCGCAACTCCGACAGCGCGCGTTTTTTCCCTGGAGTCGGTTCGAGTCGTCGCCGCCGATGCCGGGACCGGGCGGGACGGACGCGGAGACCGTTGCATCGCAGTTCGGGCACCCGATGTCCATATTCGAGCGGTTCGATCGCGACATGTCGGCGGTGTATGCCACCCCGGCCGATAGTTATACCAGCCGTACCGCGCCGGTTTCGTCCTGTTTCGAACCGTTCGCTTCCGTACGGTGGCGTTTACGCCGTCAAACTGTCGGAAGCGAGCGCCTTCCGCGCCGGTATCCCGGCTGTACGCCCGACGGGCGCGACACTCGAGGCGTACAATCCGAACTGACACGTAGCGGTCCGGCCGCAGTTCGGCACGCGTACCAACGGACATTTGATCGCTCCGCCCAACAACCGCACATGGAACGCCGAACGTATCTGCGATCGCTCGGGGCGGCGGGCACGGTGGGGCTTGCCGGCCTGGCGGGCTGTCTCGAGGACTCTCTGGGTGCCGTCGGCGGCGACGAGTCCGACGAGACCCACTGGGGCGACGGCTCGACGGTCCTCGAGCCACCGGAACAGACCCGGGGCGATCCCTCGCACCCGATCCACGGCGAGGGGTTCCCGGAGTTTACGCTCCCGGATCCTATCGGGGGGGACCCCGTCTCGCTCGAGAATCTCGTCGGCGAGCGCTCGTTTCTGATGACGTTTTTCTTCACCTCCTGTCCCGACGGGGCCTGTCCCGCGCTGATGACCTACTTCCAGCGCATTCAGGCCGACGCGGCCGAGCAAGGGTACGGTGACGACATCTCGCTGCTCGCGATGACGTTCGATCCAGAACGGGACGACGCCGCGGCCCTCGCAGAGTTCGCCGCCCAGCAGGGCGTCGACCACGAGGCCGACAACTGGCACTTCCTGCGACCCGAAAGCTACGAGGGAGGGAAAGAAACCCTCCACGACGACTTCGGCATGCGAATCCGGCGCGTCGAAGAGGACGAACTCGAGGACCGAGAGGACCACGACGGCCACGATCACGGCTACAGCTTCGATCACATCAATCTGATACTGTTGGCGAACGAAGACGGGATCGTGGAACGATCGTATCCGCAGGCCCTCAACGAGGATCTCGGCGGCGGCGCACAGCGCGTGCTCGAGGACACGAGGGCGGTCGTCGCGGGACAGCACTCGGAACTGGACCTCGAAACTGAATCGGAATCGGACTCGAACACCGCATAACCATGCGACGACGGGATATTCTCGCCGGACTCGGAAGCCTCGGTATCGTCGGCGGAGCCGGTGTCGCAGCGGTGTACGGGCTCCCGACGGGTGACGACTTCGGTGACGGCGCCGACGGGAGTACCGGGGACGACGGCGGTGACAGCGGCGACGGCGGCGACAGCTACGACCCGGTCGAAATCGAGACGGTCGACGCACCGGGTAGCGAGGCCGGAACCGTTCTCGTCCCCGCGACGGACCGGCCGACGTTCGTCGACTTCTTCGGAACCTGGTGTCCGCCCTGCAAGGAACAGATGCCGGCGCTCGCCGAGGCCCACGAGCGGATCGGCGACGAGGTCCTGTTCATTTCGATCACCAGCGAGTCGGTCGGAGAGGACGGAATGGTTACCGAGGCGGAACTGGCCGAGTGGTGGGACGAACACGGCGGACAGTGGACCGTCGGCCTGGACCCGGCGGCGCAACTGAGCTATCGTGTCACCAAGTACCCAACGGCGATGACGATCGACACGTCCGGACGAATTCGATGGTCGGCCAGCGGCATCAAGACCGCTGACGAGATCGTCTCGAAGATCGAGGCCGTGCTCGACCTCGAGGACGGCGGTGAATCCGACTCTGACTCCGACTCCGAAAGCGGGGAGGATGCCTGATGATCGAGCCGGACGTCCTTACCTGGATCGTGGTGGCGCTGGGCGCCGGGATCGGGACGTTCTTCTCCCCGTGTGCCTATCCGCTGTTACCGGGCTACGTCGGGTTCTACGTGAGCCAGACCGAAGGGGAAAACGCCTCGGTCGGCGGTGCGGTCAGCCGCGGGCTGATCGCCGGTCTCGGCGTCCTCGTGACGTTCACCGCGATCCTCGCGATCGCCTATCGAGTCGGCCACGGGGTCATGTCGAACATCCTCTACTTCGAGCCCATCATGGGCGTTATCGTGCTCGGGTTCGGGCTCCTGATCCTGTTCGATCGGGCTCCCTCGCTGTCGGTGGCGCTCCCGCAGCGGCGCTCGAGCGTGCTCGGGTTCGGCGTGTTCGGGGCAGGCTACGCGCTGGCGGGTGCCGGCTGTGCGCTGCCGCTTTTCCTCCCCGTCGTCGGGCAGGCGGTCTCGATGCCGCTCGTCGATGCCGCACTGGTTCTCGGCACGTACGTCGGCAGTATCGTTCTGCTGATGATCTCGCTAACCGTCGCGACCGGAATGGGAGTGCTTGCCGGCGCCGGCAGACTCGCGGCCTACAGCAATCAGCTCAAGCAGTTCGCGGGCGCGATCATGATACTGGCCGGGATCGGGCAGCTCTACCTCGCCATCGTCGTGTACAACGTCTTCTGACCGATTTCGGCTTCGTCTTTCTCTCCCCCCTCTCCCCCCTCACCCCCTCGAGTCGAAACCTACCCGGAACGTTCCACTCGCGTGAAGTACGCCCGGCACCAGCAGGTCCGAAGCGTATTCGTCCGACCGGCGAAGGGCAGACGAGATGTACTCGGATCTACTGCTCGCGACGGACGGGAGCGACGGGGCGCGGCGAGCGACAAATCACGCGATCCAGCTCGCACGCGAACTCGAGGCCGACCTGCACGTCGTGTCGGTCGCGGAGGAAGGCCCGCACAGCACCGACCGACGCGACGAGATGCGAAGCGACGTCGAGGGCGAATCTCGAGAGGCGGCCGAGGAAGCCGCACGCGAGGCCGAGAACGCCGGCCTCGAGGCGACGACGACGATCCGCCACGGCGTCGCCCAGGAGGAGATCGTCGCCGTCGCGGAGGCGAACCCGATCGATGCGATCGTCGTCGGCACGGTCGGGCGATCCGGGATCGACAAGATCCTCCTGGGCAGCGTCGCGGAGGAGGTCGTCCGGAACGCGCCGGTTCCGGTCGTGACGGTTCGCGAGCGATCGTAGTCCGCGAGTCGGGATCGGGCCCCGACCGGTCTCCACGCGGTGGGAAACACCGTCTTACTGCGAGGTACGAGTGTGATAATTAACCGCGTGCCCGGCGTACGCCGTCGTACCGCGACCCACCGCACGGCCTTCGTTCTCGGTCGGCCGCGGTCCCCGGAGATCCACGTCGTTCGGCGGTGGGAGCGTTACTGGTGAGACACGGATGAACGGACGCGGCGACCCCGGCGGAGCGACCGTCGTCGGCGACGCCCTGCGCGTGCTCGTCGCGGGCGACTCGCCCCGGATCGACGCGACGGCCGACGCGCTCGCCGCCGAACTGGTCCCCGCCGCAGTGGTACGCGCGAGAACGCTCGAGGGGGCACGCGAGCGGCTGGACCGGGAGGACGTCCACTGCGCCCTCTGTGAGTTTCCCGGCGAGACCGGCCGGGAACTGCTCGAGTCGACCGCCGACGGCGTTCCGATCGTCGCGGTGACCGACGACGGCGCGGTCGAACGCGCGCTCGAGGCCGGCGCGACCGATGTGGTCTCGCCCGACGCCTCCGCGGAAGTTCTCGCGGCCCGAGTGGGACACATCGCCGAGTGTCGGCGTCGTGCCGAGCGGGCGGCCGACCGATGCCACCGCGCGCTCGTGGAGAGCGCCGACGCGCCGATCTGGCTCCTGGAGCCCGACGGTACCGTCACGTACGCGAGCACGGCCGTCGAGGATCGGTTCGGGTACGCGCCGGGCGAACTCGAGCGGACGCCTCTCGAGCGGTTGATTCACCCGGACGATCGATCGATCCTTCGGAAGGCGCTCGAGCGGATCGCGAACGGACCGTTCGGTGCGACAGACCGGCTCGCGGTCCGGATCGGCAGCGTCGACGGCGAGTGGCGCGTCGCGACGCTGACGCTGGCCAACCGGCTCGAGGATCCCGCTCTCGGAGGGATCGTCGCGACGGCGGCGCTTCCGGGTGCGACTGCCCCGTCGGACGTTCGCGACGCGATCGATCGCCTCGAGGAGCCGCTGTTCGCGGTCGGCCCGGACTGGGAACTCCGCTGGGCGAACGCGGCGGCAGGGCGGCTGTTCGCGGACGATCCGGAGCCAGGACGAGTCGTCTGGGACGTCCTCCGGGGGGAACTCCGGGAGGAGTTCGGCCGCGAACTCCGCGAGGCGGTCGCGTCCGCCTCGAGCGTGCGCTTCGAGGCGACCGTCTCCGACGAGGATGGGACGACGACGTTCACGGTGTCGGCAGCGCCGAACCGGGAGGGTGACGCGGCCGCGAACGGTGGCCTCACCGTCCTCGCTCGAGAGCAACACGACGGTGGCGGCGAATCGAACCGGCTCGCGGTCCTCGAGTCGGCCGTCGACGCGCTCGAGGACGGGATCGCAGTCGTCGACGACGGGACCATCGAACTCGCGAACCGGTCGCTGGCCGACCGCTATGGCGAGGCCGACCTCGTCGGCCGCGAGGTTGCGCGGCTGTTCGACGACGATCTCGCCGCGGCTGTCCACGAGCGAGCGCAGTCGTCGATCGTACGGTGGATGGAACCGGTCCGGGGCGAACTCGCGGTCGACGACGGCGTGCCGGTCGACGTCTACGTGGCCCCGCTCCGGGCGCCCGGTCGGGAGCGAACCCGGGCCCTCTGTGTCGTTCGAGATCGGAGGCGTTCCGCCGCGGGTGCGCTGTCGGCCGTTCGCCGCGCGCTCACCGCGATAGGGCGGGCCGAAACCGCCGGGAGCGTCCGGCGGACAGTCCTCGAGACGCTGCTCGAGCGCACCGAGGCCGACCTCGCGGTCTGGTACCGCGCCGACGAGGACCGGTACAGCCCGGCCGCGGTCGAGACGGCTGGCCCGAGCCCCTCGCTCGAGCCGCCGATTATCGACGGAGATCGGCTGAGCGACGATACGGCCGCGCTGTTCGAGGATCGCCCGGGACCGGCGGCCGTCGATCGGGACGAACTCGGCGACTTCCTCGCGGCGGCGGGGATCGACGCCGAGCGCGCCCTGGTCGTACCCGTCGGCGACGCGGGCGTCGCGCTCGCGACGAGCCCGGAACCGCTGGCGTTCGAGTCCCTCGATCGGGACCGCGACCGGGAGGCGGTCGAAGCCATCGCGGACGGAGCTGCGATCGCGCTCGCGGGGTTCGCCCGGGAGTCGAGCCTGCGGACCTGTCGGCGCGACCGCTCGCGGCTCGAGCGCGAGTTGACCCTGGAAGCCGACGCCCGGGACCTTGCGCGGTCACTGCTCGAGGCGCGGAGCCGCGAGGCGGTCGAACGGCGACTGTGTGAGGGGCTCGTCGAACTCGGCGACGGGAGTCGACGGGAAACCGACGGGGCAGGCGGCACGACGGCGGTCGTCTGGGTCGGCGGCGTCGACGCTGGCAGCGGGACCGTCACACCGCGGGCCCGGGCCGGCCGCGATGTTGCCGATCTGCTGGACGGGCTCGAGCTCCCCGTCGATCGGGAGGCTCCGGACCCGACGGGTCGAACGGCGGCGCGGCGCGAGGCGACGGTCGTCGACGACCTCGAGGCTGCGCCGACCGGGACCGATGCGGACGCGGCCACCGACCCCGACGACTCCAACGGCGAACGGCGTCGTGCCCGCGAGGCCGGCTTCCGGTCGGCGCTGAGCGTTCCGCTCTCCCACGACCGGGACGAGTTCCGGTACGGAACGGTCACCGCGTACGCCGAGCGATCCGGGGCCTTCGGCGACCGGCTCCGGCGTATCGTCGGCTTCCTCGCCCGGGTCGCGGCGTACGCGATCGGCTCGCTCGAGCGCGAACGCGCGCTGCTGGCGGACGGCGTCGTCGAACTCGAGGTCGTGTTCCGGGACGACTCGGAACCGTTCGCGGCGTTCGTCCGGCGGGTCGGCCAGCAGGTCGGCCGGCGGGTCGACGTGCGAGCCGTCGTCCCGCGGTCCTCGGGGGGAGCGACCGTCTACTGTGCGATCGCGCCGGCGGATGATGCGGCGGCAACCGGGGCCGGGAACGGAAACGAGAACACGGCCACCGAGAACGACCCCCTCCAGTTGGCCGCCGACTCCGTGTCCGACCTCGAGTCGGTCGAGCTGGTCGGCGGCGATGCCGGGGACGCCGGCTCGCAACTCGTCGAACTCGAGTTCGCCGGCACGACCGTCGCGGAGCGGATCGCGGCCCACGGCGGGGTATTGTGCTCGGCGCGAGCGGTCGACGACCGGGTCCGGCTGGTGATCGAACTCTCCCGGTCGCTCGAGGTCCGGCCGTTCCTCGACGCGCTCGAGCGCGCGTACCCGGGCACGGAACTCCTCGCACGCCGCGAGCGCGACCGGGCCGCGCGGCCGACACGTCCTTTCGAGGCCGAACTTCGGGATCGACTTTCGGAACGGCAGCTCAGGACCCTCGAGAGTGCCTATTACGGCGGCTTTTTCGCCTGGCCGCGGGAGAGTACCGGCGAGGAAGTCGCCGAGTCGCTGGGGGTTTCCCAGCCGACTTTCAGCCGGCACCTCCGGCTGGCCGAGGGGAAACTGTTCGAACTGCTGTTCGACGAGCGGTTCAGTGCGCCCGAATGAGCCCGGACGAACGTCGCGGGCCCAATAGCGGATTTACTCGACTCGAGCGCGCCGACCGTGAACGGCGGTGACCGCTTCGGTTCGATTCCAGGGGCCCACGTCGGCCGGACTCGACCGATCGGCTGGGACGCGAGTAGTACGCTGTTACCGAGAGATCGCCACGACGACAACCATCGATGGGCGGAGAAACTTCGTTTTTCTTGTCAGCGCTGACGTGATCGAGAATGGACCGATGAATAGGTATTGATATCGGCTGTGTTGACAGTTGCCTGTATAGCGGCCACGACCATACGTTCGGCGTCGAATCGTCTATTCGATGAGCGCGTTCCCGGTAACGAGCGATTACAGCGATGATTCGTGGGTCGGAGGGATCGAATCGTGAGCATCGACGTAGCCGACGCCGAAAACGAAAGTGAGCCGGAGCCGGAACACGGGGAGTACGAACGCGAGCGGTCCGGCCGTGGACCGCAACCGGAGTCGGAACCCGAACGCGAGCACGAACACGGACACGGACACGAACACCAACACGCACGCGAACAGGAACGCAGTCCCGACCACAGCGCCGTCCGATCCCGGGCCGATGGGGGCGTCGTCGCCCAACTCCGACTCGATCACCCCGATCTCTTCCTGCGGCCGACGCTGCGGCGAACGCCGGACGTCACGGTCGAACCCGAGTACTGGACCGCCGTCGACGGCCGAACGCTCGTGTTCCTGACCGTCCGAGGTACCGCATTTAGCGAGTTCGAGGCCGCCCTCGAGACTGATCCGACCGTCGCGGACCCCGTCCTGCTCGACCGACACAGCGAGGGATGCGTCTATCGCGTTGCGGTCGCCGAGGGCACGGTCACGTTCGTCGACCGGGCTGCCGAAGTGGGGGCACACCTCCTCGAACTCTCGAGTTGCCGCGACGGGGACGGCTGGTGTGGGCAGTTCCGGTTCCCGAGCCGGGACGACCTCGTCGCGTTCAACGCCGACTGTGACGAGCGGGGCGTCTCCGTGACGGTCGACTATTTGCGGGTCTCGGACGACGGCGACGACGGCGTCGTCGCGCTGACCGAGAAACAGCAGGACCTGCTCCTGACCGCCTACGAGGAGGGGTACTTCGACGTGCCGCGGGGGATCTCCCAGGACGAGCTTGCCGACCGGATCGGTGTCTCGAAGTCGGCAGTCTCACAGCGGCTCCGGCGGGCGATCGGCCAGCTCTGTGGCGCGACGCTGTCCTGATTTCTCGCGGTAGAGGGCGGCCCCAGTGCTGTCGCTGGTTCGTTCGGTGCACACGAAGAGAAAACATGATCGCCGTGAAGCTCAGTCCTCGAGTTTCGAGCGTCGAGCCCGAAATTCGAACTCGAACTCGAGAGCTGACCGAGGGGACGCCGGCCGGTCAGTCGTCGCTGTCGTCGTCTTTCATCGCCCCGAGCTGCGAGACGAGTTCGTCGGTCGAGGCGTCGGATTCGAAGGACATCTCGCCGTCGTGGTCGTTCTCGTGGACGTTGACAGCTTCGATGTCCTCGTCGTCGTCGGCCGTCTGCTGCTGTTGTTCGGATTCGTCGTAGCTACCAAAACCCATACCCGTACAACGGCAAGGTCGTTCAAAGGTGTGGCGGTTCGCGACCTCTCCGCGACGCCGTCCCACTGTAATCGAGCCAACGGGAACCCCCGCCGTCGAACTGCACTCGAGAACCTCGTCCCCGTCGGAACCCGACCGCACGGGCCGATCCCTCAATCACGGTCACTTGAACCGGAGGTACTGACGATCGTACTCCGGCTCGCCCTGTCGCGGGTGGATCACGATGAACGACTCGGGCGGAAGATCGGCCAGCCGCGCCGGCAGATCCTCGAGTTCCGAGTGCCAGCCGACGTCGCCCCGACGGGGCGAAATCGCGACGATGAGGTCCTCTTCGCCGCTCTCGCGCTCGAGGGTCGGCAGGAGCCCGTTCCAGGCTTCGATCGACTCGAACTCGGCGCTGGCCTCCTCCTCGACGAAGGCGAACAGCTGTTCGAACTGGTGGTCCGACCCCTCGACGACGAGGACGGTCAGTTCGGCCCCCAGGGAGGCGGCGATCCGCTTGACCAGGTGGACCGCCTCGTAGAACCCCTCGTGGTGGTCCGCGCCGATGGGAACGACGACGAAGATACGCCGGGTCGTATTGATCGGGTGGCCGAGCCGTGAGACCAGCACCGGGAGCGAACTCCGCTCGAGCACCTGGTCGATGATGCCGCCGAAGATCCGGTGCCGAAGGCTCTCGCGAGCGTCCCAGCCCATGATGATCTGGTTGGCCCGGACCTCGACGCCCCCTTCGACGATCCCGGAAGCGACGTTGTGATCGATCCGGATCTCGGTCTCGATCGGTACCTCGGCCGCGCTCGCCATCGCCGCCAACTCCTCGAGGTCCTCGTCCGTCTCGGCGATCCGCTGCTCGGGGTCGCCCTCGTCCGGCTGGACGACCGTCAGCAGGTGGACCGGCTCCGAACCCCGCTCGCCCTTGATGAGGAAGGCGAGTTCGAGGAGCCGCTGCTGGAGCTCCGCGTTGTGCGACAGTGGCAACAGGATGTTGGGATCGGTCGCGCTGCGGGCGTCGTCGCCGGGGTCGCGCTCGAGGGCGAGCCGGTTCGCCGCCCGTTCGGTGACCCACGGACTCAGGAGCGCGGTAACGAGCAACATCAGGACGACGGCGTTGAGCACCTCGAGGCCGAACAGGTCGGCCTCGAACCCGACGAGCGTGATCGCCAGTGCCGCGGCGGCCTGGCCGGTCGAGAGCCCGAAGATGACGTCGCGCTCGTGACGGCTGTACCCCTGTACCCGGGCGACGAGCCAGGCCGCGCCGCCTTTCGTGACGATCATGACGGCGACGATGAAGCCGGCGATCTGGAGGGTCCGGGGCCCGTCGAAGATGACCCCGGGATCGACGAGCATTCCGACGTGTAGCAGGAAGAAGGGGATGAAGAAGGCGTTGCCGACGAACTCGATACGGTTCATCAGGGTCCCTCCTTCCGTGACCAGCCGGTTCAGGGCGATGCCGGCGACGAACGCCCCCAGGATCGGCGAGAGATCGAGCAGTTCGGCGAGCGCGGCCGTGGCGAAGATCGCGACCATCACGAACAGGAACTCGAAGTAGCTCTCCTCGCTGAAGTTGCGGAAGAACCGCCGCGAGACCGGCGGGACGACGTACCACGCGGCGGCGAACAGGACGAGCAGCGAGATCGCGACGGAGACGAACAGCCAGCCGGTCAGTTCGCCGCCGGTGGCCCCGACGACGATCGCGAGCACGACCAGCGCGAGCGTATCAGTAAAGAGGATGCCGCCGAAGACGGCCGTCACGGCGCGGTTCTTCGTGACGCCGTACCGATTGACGACCGGGTAGGCCAGCAGCGTGTGCGAGGCGAAGACCGAGGAGAGCAACAGCGCGGCCCAGAGGTCGAGGCCGAGGACCGCGTGGGCCCCGACCGTTCCGACGATAAAGGGCAGGAAGAAACTCGTCAGGCCGAACAGTGCCGCGTTCTCCGGGGCCTCGGCGAACCCCCGCAAGTCGAGTTCGAGCCCGACGGTAAACAGCAGGTAGATCAGCCCCACCTCCCCGAGCAACACGATCGCGTCCCCGTGCTCGACGACCTCGAGGGCGCCGGGCCCGACCAACGCGCCGAAGACGACGACGCCGACGATGCCCGGCTGTCCGAGCCGCTTGACGAACAGCGGCCCGGCGAGGAAGATCGCCATCGCTACCGCGAAGACGAGGACCGGTTCTTCGAGCGGGAACCTGGGCAGGTCGACGAGTTGTGGCGTGGGGGTCGGGGTCAGGGTCGACATGATGGTGGGGCGGCGGCGACGCGGTCGGCAGTTCTCGGTCCAGTGCTGCTCTCGCGATCGTCGGCGACAGTGTGGCGAACGGGCGGCGTAGAGCGCCGTTTCCGACGCCCTAGTCGTTGCGAAACGTGACGGCTGGGGACAATAAACCGTTGCTTTTCCATGGTCGGGTCGGCACGGCGAACGACGACCCGGCGGTCGCCGCGAGCGGCGACGTCGGTCGGAAGCGGTAGACTCGAGAGCGCACCGGATTCGGGGGTGTACGCCGCTGTTATCGGACTGATGGGACCGTCGACTCCAGGACGGAGCGCCGAAACCCGGGAACGGACGACGCATCGAGCGAGGGTCGCCGATCGGCGTTCCTGCCTCCGTTTATCGCCTGTACCCTCCGACTTCGGGGGTGTTCGGTTGACATACTCCGCCACCTGTGCCACAGAATGACAAAAAGATACCCATGTTTCGGAAAACAGTGGACGAACGTCCCGTTTACGAGCGCGATCGGTCCGGTCTCCCCCATCTCGAGTCGGATTAGCCGCAAACTATCTCGAACGAATTACCCCGACGCTACCGGCCGCGGTAGCCTATCTATAGTAATGGGCCAGGATTGCTTCCGTATCTATCATGTCCACGTACCGCTTCGTCGCTCGAAGAACGCTCTCGGGCGGACGCTCGGCGGGGGATCGTTCGCCCCCCGGCGCACGTCCGACGCGGACGAACGGCCGCGCATCCGACGGTCGCTCCGACTCCCGCACCGCCCCGGAAACGGGTACCAGGTGATCGCACATGTGTGGAATCATCGGTCACGTCGGCGATGGTAACGCTCTCGAGACGCTACTGACCGGACTCGAGAACCTCGAGTACCGTGGCTACGATTCGGCGGGTGTCGCGGTCCAGAACGGCTCCGGGATCGCCGTCCAGAAACGCTCCGGCAAGGTCGACGAACTGAAAGACGCCGTCACCGACGAAAACCTCGAGGGCGAGGTCGGGATCGGTCACACCCGCTGGAGCACCCACGGGCCACCCACGGACGAGAACGCCCACCCGCACACTGACGGGACGACAGACGTCGCCGTCGTCCACAACGGCATCATCGAAAACTATGCCGAACTCAAGTCCTGGCTCCGCGAGCGCGGCCACGAGTTCACCAGCGACACCGATACGGAGGTCATCCCCCACCTGATCCAGTACTACCTGGACCGGGGAATGGACAACGAGGCCGCGTTCCGCCGCGCGATCGACGAACTCGAGGGCAGCTACGCCGTCGCGGCGATGCTCTCGGGCGAGCACGTCCTCTATGCCGCCCGGAAGGGGTCGCCGCTGGTCGTCGGCATCGAGGACGACGAGTTCTTCCTCGCCAGTGACGTGCCCGCTTTCCTCGAGTACACCGACAGCGTCGTCTACCTCGAGGACGGCGACGTGGTGATCGTCGACGAGGACGGGATCGAGTTCACGGACCTCGAGGGCGAGCCGATCGACAGGACGCCCGAGACCGTCGACTGGGACCCCGAACAGGCCGGGAAGGGCGAGTACGACCACTTCATGCTCAAGGAGATCCACGAGCAGCCGACCTCGCTGGCCCAGGCAATTGAGGGCCGCATCGACCCCGAGGCGGGACGGATCTCGCTCGAGGGGTTCGACCCCGGAACCTTCGAGGGCGTCGACAGCGTCCAGCTGGTCGCCTGCGGAACCTCCTACCACGCCGCGCTGTACGGCTCGCTCGCCCTGAACAGCGCCGGAGTGCAGGCGACGGCGCTGCTGGCGAACGAGTACAGCGTCGCCGCGCCGCCGGTCGACGACGACACGCTGGTCATCGCCGTCTCCCAGAGCGGCGAGACGGCTGACACCCTGAGCGCGCTTCGACGCGCCAAACGCCACGGCGCGGACACGCTCACGGTCACGAACGTCGTGGGGTCGACCGCCGCCCGCGAAGCCGACGACGCGCTGTTCATCCGTGCCGGCCCCGAGATCGGCGTTGCGGCGACCAAGACGTTCTCCTCGCAGGCGGTCATGCTCGTCCTCCTGGCCCAGCGGATCGCCGACGACACCCGCGGCGAGGTGCCTGCCGACCTCGAGTCGCTTCTGCCGGATCTCGCCCGGATGCCCGAAGGGATCGACGACCTGCTCGAAACCTCCGAGGCCGACGCCGTCGCCCGCCACTACCTCGACAGCGAGGCGTTCTTCTTCATCGGTCGCGGGCTCGGCTTCCCCGTCGCGCTCGAGGGTGCGCTGAAGTTCAAGGAGATCACCTACGAACACGCCGAAGGCTTCGCCTCCGGGGAACTCAAACACGGGCCCCTCGCGCTGGTGACCCCCGAGACACCCGTGTTCGCGATCTTCACCGGGGAAGAGGACGAGAAGACGCTGAAAAACGCGGAGGAGGCCCAGACCCGCGGCGCGCCGGTGATCGCGGTCTGTCCGGCGGACCACCGCGCGGTCGAGGTCGCCGACGACCACCTCGAGATCCCGGACGTCGACTCCGACCTCGCGGGCCTGTTCGCGAACGTACAGCTCCAGCTGGTCTCGTACTACGCGGCCGACCTCCTCGGACGACCGATCGACAAGCCGCGGAACCTGGCGAAAAGCGTTACAGTCGAGTAGTGTCCGCGCGACGGTCCCGATCCCCCTTTTCTTCGAGACGAACGAACAGGGACGCCGGTCGCCGAGTGCGGCCCCGAGGCCGCGGGACGCGAAGCCACCCCCGTAGCCCCCGTCCGGACGGCGTCGGTCGGAAACGACTCGCGCTCGGCGAGGTTGCGTTCTCGGGCGCAACCGGAGGGCTTCGGCGGTGGCACAACGCGTGCTACCGATCGTCACCCCCCACGCTGAAAACCGATCCGATTCGCTATAAATACCGCACCTGATACGTCCGGATCCGGGCTACCGATCCCGGTCGACCGTCTCGCCCGGACGCGTCGTCGCCCCGGCGTCGAGTCGCAGGCCGGGCGTAAGACTGGTGTTGATCCCCGTCTTGACGCCGTCGCCGGCGACGACGCCGAACTTCCGGCGGCCGGTCGAAACGCGGTCGCCTTTCACGGTGAACTTCACGTCCGCGTCGTCGTGGCGGAGGTTCGCGACGGTCGTCCCCGCGCCGAAGTTGACGTCGCGACCGAGGACGCTATCCCCGACGTACGAGAGGTGGCTGACCGACGTCCCCGCCGAGAGGACGCTGTTTTTGATCTCGACGGCGTTGCCGACCGACGCGTTCTCGCCGATCAGCGTCGCACCCCTGACGTAGGCGTTGGGCCCGACCGTCGCGCCCGACCGGATCAGCGCCGGCCCCTCGATCACGACGCCCGGTTTCACCGTCGCGCCCGCCTCGACGACCACGTCGCCCTCGAGGTGGGCCGAGTCGCTCACCTCGCCGTCGATCCGCCGGTCGAGTTCGCGGATCTTCCACTCGTTGGCCTCGAGCAGTTCCCAGGGGCGGCCGACGTCCATCCAGCGATCGACGGTGACAGGCGTGACGGCGAACTCCTCGATGACCCGCGCGAGTACGTCCGTGATCTCGCGTTCGCCGCGTTCGCTTGCCGGCACCTCGAGCCACTCGCGGGCCTTCGCGGGGAAGGCGTACGCGCCCGCGTTCGCGAGGTTCGTCGGCGGATCGTCGGGTTTCTCGACGATACCCGATATCGTCCCGTCGTCGGTGCTGAGCACGCCGTAGTTGCGGGGATTCTCGACTTCGACGGCACCGACCGCCGGCGCCCGCTCGAAGAGCCGTTCGATCGCCGCGGGGTCGTAGAGGTTGTCGCCGTTGAGGACGGCGAACGGTCCCTCGAGCAGCCCTGCTCTGCGGACCGCGTCGACGGCGTCCGCCGTCCCGTTCTGTTCGGTCTGGACGGCGTAGGACACGGGGACGTCGCGGTACGAGTCGCCGAAGTAGTTCCGGACGACGTCGGCCTCGTACCCGACGACGAGGACGACCTCGTCGGCCCCGGCACCGATCGCCGCGTCGACGGCGTGGGCGGCCAGCGGCCGGTCGGCGACCGGCAGCATCGGTTTCGGCACGGTTTCCGAGAGCGGTCGAATCCGCGTTCCCTTACCCGCCGCGAGAACGACAGCTTTCATGACGCCAACGTAGGGCGATTCCGGGGATAAATATGCAGCATCTACCCGTCGTACGCGCCCCGAACGCGGGGCGACGCCATCCCCGTCCCTCGATTCGGATGAAGTGGCGTACCGGTCGGAGGCTACCGGAACGGGTCAACCGGAGCCGATCGATCCGCCACGGCTCTCGAGAACCGGACCGGTTCGTCGCTCGCGGCGGAACCGCACCGATCGCGACCCCATAACCGGCCCATAAACGACCTATTACCGGTAAGAAATACTGAATTTCCGGCGGGGAACCGGGCGAGACGGCGAGGTAGCGAGGTCGTATGGACGGGCCGATCACCCGGTCTAAATCCGAGACTAACTTCGAGGAACGGAGTTATGCAGTCTATAGTAAATACCCTTCTGTGGCAACGCGTTGGTGATGTCGACGGAACCATCCGACGCCAAGTGGACGCCGATGACGTCTCGAGAACAGACGAGCGCCCCCCGGTGTGTCAACTGCGGGAACCAGGTCACGCGACAGTTCGCCAGGGTCTTCGGGGACAATCGCGACGTCGTTCACGCCTGTCCGGAGTGTGCGACCTACCGCGAGATGAAGACCTCCGACTTCATTCCCAAGGAAGCCCGATAAGCCACGTTCGGTCGCCGGTCCGGTCGTCCGACTCGGGGAACGGGGGCTCCCCGATCTCGGCTTCGGCCGCGGCCTCGAACCCGATCGACACCGCGGCGCACCCGTCCCATCGGTCGCCGTCGGTTCGCCGGCCTCGTACGGTTCACTGTAAGTCATTTCCGGCGCAACCGCCGCCCGGGTCACGGTTGCGCCGGTACATGGTTACAGTAATCCGTATCACCCGCCCGCTGCGACCCGATCGATCGCTTCCTCGACCGCCTCGCTCGCCTCGTCGAACACCCGATCGACGGCCGCCTCCGATCGGGCCTCAGCCGTGATCCGAACGAGGGGTTCGGTCCCGCTGGCGCGAACCAGGAACCAGCCGTCCTCCGTTTCGACACGAACGCCGTCCAGCGTGTCGACCTCGTCGTATCGGTCGGTCAGGCGGGAGCGAACCGCCGTCACGACCGCCGCCTTGTCGTCGACCTCGAGCGACGTCCGCCGGATCGGGTACTGCTCGATCTCGCCGACCAGCTCCGACAGCGAACCCCGGTTCGCGACCAGTTCGACCAGTTTCGCCGCCGCGAGCGGGCCGTCGGGACAGCGACTCTCCTCGGGCCAGATCCAGGCCCCGCTCGGCTCGCCGCCGAAGACGACTCCCTCGTCGGTCGTCCGCTCCGCGACGTAAACGTCCCCGACCCTGGTCCGGATCACGGACGCGCCGACGTCCGCCACCGCGTCGTCGACCGCCAGGCTCGTGTCGACGGGCGCGGCGACGTCGACCCCTCGCTCGCCGTGCTCGCGGACCGCCGCTCGAGCGAACAGGGCAAGCAACGCGTCCTTGGGGACGAACGTCCCCGTCTCGTCGACCGCGAGGGTTCGATCGGCGTCGCCGTCGTGGGCGATCCCCAACTCAGCGTCGGTGTTGGCGACGACCGTCGACAGCGTCTCGAGCGTTTCGGCGGTCGGTTCGCTGGGCCGCCCCGGGAAGGAGCCGTCGGGCTGTCCGTTCAGCGTCTGGACGTCACAGCCCAGGTCGTCCAGTACGTCGGGGGTGACCGCACCGGCCCCGTTGCCGAGGTCGACGACGACCGAGGGCGTCCGCTCGAGCGAGACCGCGTCGGCGATCCGTTCGGCGTGAGCGTTCCGCGCGCGGCCGTGCTCCCGGCGGTCGCCGAGCCCGTCCCACCGTGCGAGGTCGTAGTCGTCCTCGCGAACGCGGCGTTCGATCGCCTCCCGCTGCTCGGGGCCGAACGCCTTCCCGGACGGCGTCCAGAGTTTGATCCCGTTGTCCGTCGCCGGGTTGTGCGAGGCCGTGACCACGACCCCAGCGTCGGCCTCGAGCGCCGCGATCGAGCGTGCGATCGTCGGGGTCGACTCGACGCCGACCTCGACGACGTCCGCGCCACACTCCCGGAGGCCGGCCGCGACGGCGTCGACGAGGACGGATCCGCTCTCGCGGACGTCCCGCCCGACGACGACGGTGTCGTACCCCTCGGAGGCGACTGCCCGCCCGACGGACAGTGCGAGGGCTGCCGTCACGTCTTCGCCGACGGTTCCGCGAATCCCGCTGGTTCCGAACATACCCGTCGGTGACGGGGGCCACGCCCTTACTATGCGGGGACTACCGTTCGGGCGCGCTCGAGCACCCGACGGCGTCGGTCGATCGCCGCCGAACGGTCGGGAGCGAGCGACACCGATCCGGCGGCGGTATCGGACCGTTCGAGCGGGAGTAGTACATCCCTAGATTTCTGAACCGTCTGGATCGTATATACCGCTGACCGGCGTACGATTCGGTACGATCGTATGAGCGCTACCGACCGCGATTCCGAGTCCGACGTCGACGAGGCCGAGTCCGGGACCCGAACCGAACCCGACCCGGACCTCGAGCACGAACCCGATCTCGATCCGAACCCGAACGCCGAAGCCGCCGTCACCGACCTCCCGCCCAGCGCCAAACTCGTCTACAAGGTTCTCGAGTACGAGGGATCGCTGACCCAGGAGGAAATCGCCGGCGAGTCACGGCTCTGTTCCCGGACCGTCCGGTACGCGCTCGACAAACTCGAGGGCCAGGAACTGGTCGCCAGCCGTGTCTGTCTCGAGGATGCACGCCAGTCGAAGTACTGGATTCCCGAGTGAACGAGTGGTCGAAGTGAAACCGGCCGCTACCGCAGTTTCCGATACCGGTCGACGAGCAGATCCAGGCCGAACGCGCCCGAGGTGATCGTGTAATTCGTCTCGAGCCCCGGATTGAACTTCGCCTTGTACCGGTTGATGCTCGGGACGCCGGCCCCGACGAGGTCGTATCGCTCGAGCCCGTCCCGGAGCCCGTCGCGCATCACGTGCCAGTCGAGCAGGTCGTTGATCGCCAGATCGACGGAGACGTCGGGCTTGACCCCGCCCTGCCACCGATACCGGGTGGTGTCCGACTCGACCACCAGGATGCCACCGACGGTGTCGCCGTCGACGCGACAGACGTAGGGGCGGATCGACCCGTCCGGCAGCGTCGCGTGGGCCGCCCGGGCGAACTCCGGACTCAGGTGGAACGACTGGCCCTGACTCTCGTACCGCCGGGCGACCTGGTCGACGATCTCACCCACGTCCTCGTTATCCCCTTCCTCGACGACGTACGCGTCCTCGTCGGCGTTGCGCACGTTGCTCCGGGCGTCGCTGCTGAACCGCTTCGCCAGTTCCTCCTCGTCGCCGGCGCCGGCGAGGTCGACGACGTACGTGTACCCTGGCTGGACGTCGAAGTCGTTCCAGACGAACGGCCGCACGTCCTCGAACTCCGCGGCCACGATCTTGGTGTAGACCGGTGAGATTTCCCGCGCGATCCACTCGATCGCCCCCTCGAGGAAGCGCCTGACTCGCCGGTCGGCCTTGCGTCGTTTCAGTTTGGCGACGTTCAGCGTCGCGGGACCGAGATAACAGGACCACGACCGGGGCGCCGGGGAGAACGCGCCGGTAATGGGACCGCGATTGTACTCGAAGATCGGCAGGAGGCCGACGGCTTCCTGACCCTTGAATCCGACGAGCAGGTGCGGCGTCGTCCCGGTATCGTCGGCCTGCAGTCGCAGCGCCTCGGCGCGAAAAAACGGGTTCGTCCCGTCGGAGCGTTCGACGTACCGGTTCCACTCGTCGGCGTCGGTCCACGGATCGAGCGTCGTGACTTCGATACTCATTGGTTAGAGGTAGCCGAGATCGGAGAGGCGGTCCTCGACGACGCGGTCGTCGGTCGCGGTCACCGGCTCCGGCTCGTAAGCGGGGTACTCCGCTTCAGCTCCCGGATCGACGATCGGCAGCGGCCGGCCGTCCATCGCCGCGTCGATCGGCACGTCGAACAGCGCACAGATCGTCGGCGCGACGTCGAAGATCGTCGCCCCGGCGTCCTCGAGCGGGACGTCCTCGTCGAAGGCCGGTCCCCTCGCGGCGACGATGCCGGTTCGCTTGTGGTTCCACGGCTCCATCGGTTCGCCGAACTGCTCCGTGCCGAGGTCGGCGACGAGGGCGTTGTCGAAGTCGGCGGGCACCGTCACGATGTCGGGTGCCTTGTCGACGTGGGGTCCCTCGAAGTACGTCTCGCGGGGCACGACGGCGTCGAACATCGGCTCGCCGTCGGGCGTCCGGACCGCCGATAGTTCGTCGATCACTTCCTCGCGGACCCGTTCGTACTCGGATTCGGGCACCCGTCCGTCGGGTTCCCGGCCCTCGAGATTGATCCGGAGCCCGAGTTCGCTCTTCGAGCGCATGTAGACACGCGACTCGGGGAAGTCGACCCCTTCGCTCGCGGCCCGGATGAGGTCGTTCGGGACGCGCCTGCCGATCGGCTCCTTGAGGCCGACGCGATCGAGCGCGGCGGCCACGCGCTGGGTGGTAAGTCCGAACCGGGCAGCGACGTTCAACGCTTTTTCCGGCAGGCTCTCCCCGTGTTCGCCGGCCTCCTCGCCCTCGAGGAGGTCGTTCTCCCAGCTCTTCGACCAGTTGGGCATCCCGCCGCCGTCCTCGGTGCCGGTCAGGTAGCCACCATCGCGCAGGAACTCGTTGATCCGGAACTCGTGGCCCGTCACCTCTCCCATCCCGTGGTCGCTGACGATCAGGACGTTGTCGGGCTCGGTCTCCTCGAGCGTCCGTTCGATCTGTCGGTCGACCGCCTCGTAGACGGCCCGGATCGCCTTCCCGTCGCCGGGCCGTTCGTGGAAGACGGAGTCGGTGATCTGGAACTGCAGAAAGCCGAACTCCGGCTCCATCCGCCGACAGAGGTAGCGAAACGCCTTCCCGCGTTTCTCGGCGGTGCGCTCGTAGGACTCGATCGACCCGTTCGCCTCCGGACCGCTCTGGGGATAGATCCGGTAGCCGCCGCAGGCGATTTCGACGTCCTCGAGGACTCCCTGGGGGTGACAGTCGGGGTCCTCGGGTGCGGTCATTCCGGGGATCAACGCACCGTCGAACGGCCTCGCGGGGTGGGTGACCGGGAGATTGACGACGACGCTCGTGTAGCCGTGTTCGCTCAACAGTTCCCACACGGGCCGTTCCCGAACGTGCGTCGCGTTCACCACGTCCCAGTCGTAGCCGTCGAACGCGAGGAAGTCGTAGACGCCGTGTTTTCCGGGGTTCTTCCCGGTGTACAGCGACGGCCAGGCGCTCGCCGTCCACGGCGGGATCTGTGACTCGAGCGGCCCGTCCGTGCCGGACTCGATCAACTGCCGTAGCGTCGGCACCGCCCCCGAGTCGAACAGCGGCTCGAGCACGGGCCGACAGCCGGCGTCGAGTCCGACGACGAGCAATTCGAGGTCGGTGTCGCCGGTCGTCTCCGTCATAGGCCAGCGGTTTACCCGTCACCGCTTTGTTATGCGAGTGTTTTGCACCGTGTAAGCCGGCTCTTCCGGAGCGGCATCGAACCGGCGTCGAACGCCGCCCTGCCCGTTCTGTTCCGCGGTCGCCCTGTAAGCGCGGACTGTCGCGGACCCGGTACCCGTATCCGCCGAATCACTAAGGACGCGCCCGGAAACGGTGGATCCGCCATGCATAGCACACCGATCACCACGAGTGCGGGGAGCGATACCGGATCCCTCGGCCGTTCGCAGGGATGATCGACGACGTACCGTCGCTGACCGTCGAGGCGCTATCGCGACGCCGCCACGGCCGGGCCGCCGGCCTCGACTCGTTTTTCGATCGCCACGCGCGGGCGTTCGCCTACTACGGGTCTGGTAAGGTCGCGCTTCGGGACGGGCTGGCCGGGGTACTCGAGCCCGGAGGGAACGTCCTCCTCCCGGCGTACCTGCCGGACGGCGTCGTCGAACCGCTGTACGAACTCGGTCTCGAGCCGCGGTACTACGCCGTCCAGCCGACGCTCGCGCCCGACTTCGCTGACCTCGAGCGCCGCGCCGACGACGATACGGGGGCGGTCGTATCCGTCGACTACTTCGGGTTCCCCCAGCCCGGCCTCGAGGAGGTGGCGGCGATCGCCGCCGACCGCGGCTGGTACCACGTCGACGACAACGCACACGCACCGATCAGCCGCTTCGAGGGACGGCTCCTCGGTACCCTCGGCGACCTCGGGATCACGAGTCTCTGGAAGCTCCTGCCGGTCCCGAACGGGGCGATCCTCTATCTCACCGGCGACGACGTGCATGCGGGGTACGAGCCCTCCGACCTCGCGGGCGTTCGTGACGGAATCGGCCCCGCCGACTGTCGGTTCGTCCTCAAGTCGTTCGTCGGCGACGTCCTCGAGTCGAACGCGATGCTCAGACGCTCGGTCGAGGCTATTCTGTCCGAACGAGGGGACGGCGACGCACCGGCGGTCGGCGGCCCGAAGGCCCGGTACGAGCGTTCGAAAGTACGGATGTCGAAGCTCTCGATGCGGATCGTCGAGGATTCCGACCCCGAGAAGATACGAACCGCTCGCCGGGCGAACTACCGCGCGTGGCTGGACGTTCTCGGCGAGCGAGCCGACCTCGAGCCGGTCTACGACTCGCTGCCGCGAGGGATCTGCCCGCAGGCGTTTCCGGTCCGGGCCGCCCGTCCGGACGCGTTCCTCACGGAACTCGAGACCGCCGGGGTCGGGGGCCACACCTGGCCGCGACTCTCGGACGAGGTCCTCGAGGATCCGGAGTACGAGACGGCGACACGGCTCTCCCGTGAGATCGTCACGCTTCCCGTTCACCAGGAAATCGAACCGGGGAGGATCGCGGCCCTCGGCGACCGACTGCGCCGGTAGGCCGATCAGTCGTTCTCGACCGAAAGCAGGGTCGACCTGACGTCGTCCTCGAGCAGGTAGGAGCGTTCGTCCCGGCGATCGAGCACCGATTCCGTGCGCAGTTCCGAAAGCAGTCCCTGGACCGCGACCGGCGAGCGCTCGACGCGCTCGGCGATGGCCTCCGTCTCGAGGGGCTCGTCCCGCGCGAGGACGCCGAGCACCTGCCCGGCGGTCTCGACCGAACACTGGGACCGCTCGCTCGCCGCCTCGAGCCGTTCGCCAAGCGGTGTCGACGCCAGCCGATCCGCCAGCGATTCCTGGTCGGTCGCGACGACGAGTCCGGAGTCGCCGTCGACCGCCGTGCCGTCGTCGCCCCCCGACCCGGCTGTGGCCCCGGCCGACTCCGCACCGGCCGTTCGTATGTCGGTCTCGGCCGACTCGCCGTCCGGAGCCGATCCCGGGTCCGTGTAGCCGAACTCCACCGGATCGCCGCCGGCCTGGACGATCGCGTCGTCGGCCTCGGCGGCGCTTTCGGAGTCGGTAGCCGAGCCGGTATCGGGATCGGGGACGGGATCGGAACCGGAACCGGAACCGGAATCGAGCCGCTCTTTGAGTCTCCGGACCCGCTCCCGCAGCCGCTCGTTCTCCTCGCGGAGCCGTTCCATCGCGTCGGCACGGGACTCGACCTGCAGTTCGAGCTTCTCGATACGGTCCTCTCGATCCGCCAGCTTCTCCTCGAGTTCGTCCCGTTCGGTCTCGAGGTCGACGATCTCTTCGTGAAGCTGACGGACGTCCTCGCTACCGGGCCCGGCCCCGGCACCGGCCGCGCTCTCGTCGGGCAACTGCGTCTGGAACGTCTCCGGCCGCGTCAGCGCGTCGGCCATCTGTCTCGCCGCCGAGGAGACATCGCGGGCCGACTCGAGTTCGTCCTCCAGGGTCTCGATCCGTTTCTCCTTCTTCTCGAGTTCGTTCTCGAGTTCGTTGATGCGGTCCTGTTCGCGTTCCTTCCGTTCGGAAATCTTCTCGAGGTCGCCGACGAGGGAGTCCGAGACCGACTTGAGGTCTGGTCGCTCGAAGTCGTCCAGGCCGGGGGTCGCACCGGCGTCGAAGGTCCGCTTGCGGCGGAACTGCACCTTGCGAACTTCGACATCCGTCCAGTCGGTCTGGACGAACGCCTGGCCGTCGTTCAGGTCGGAAACCAGTTCAGAGTACTCGGTGTCGATGATCCGGCCGACGACCTTCGTGTCGTTGTTCCAGGTCAGCCGGTGCCAGACCAGCCAGTTGGCCTGGGTGATGAAGTCCTTCTTGACGTCGGCGGGCCGCTGGCTGATCCCCAGGATGCCCAACCCGTGTTTCCGGCCGCGCTTGCTGATCTTGATCAGCAGATTCCCGGTCTCGCCGACGCCACCGCCCTCGGGGATGTACTCGTGGACCTCCTCGACGACCAGCAGGAACGGCTTCTTGAGCTTCTTCTCCTTGACGAACAGCTGGCGGGCGATCTTGCGCAACAGTTCGTCCGCGACGTCTTCGTCGAGATAGCCGGAGACGTCCAGGATGATCGGGACGTTCTCCTCCAGGGCGAGTTCGGCCATCTGTTCGGCGTGTTCGGGCCCGATCTGGATGTCACACTCCTCGTCGGCCCCGGCGTGGAGCATCTCGTACTCCTCTTTCAGCCCGTAGTACTCGCCGTCGGTGTCGACGATCAGCAGGGGAAAGCCGGCCTCGAGCAGTTCCTCCGCGATGACGGAGGCGGTGTTGGACTTCCCCGACCCCGACTTGCCGGTCACGAAGCCGCGCCCGGTCAGCAACTCGACGACCGGCAGGTAGAGGTCGTCGCCGTCGTCGGTCTCGCCGACGAGGATCTCGCGCTGTTGGTCGCCGTCGTCGCTCACCGCTCGCTCACCTCTGTCTCGACCTCGAGAGCCGTCGCGTCCTGGCGTACGCGTTCGCTCGCGACCGCGTCGTTCATACTATCCGTACAGTCCGATCGTGGTACCTTGAATATTGGCCTCGAGCCCGGGGCTCGAGCGGTCGGCGAAGCGACGCGACGGTTCCGTACCTGGAGGCCGACGGCGTCCGGTCAGGTCGCTTCGCTCGAGTCGGCCTCCTCCCCGTCCGGTTCTCGATCCACGGTCCGCTCGCGGACCGTCATCCCCTTCCGACCCAGGTGCTGTAACTGCCGTCGCGCGAACTCCTCCTCGCGGCTGCCGCGGGTCGCGAGCACGTAGACGAGCGCGCCGCCCGCGGGACGCATCGTCCGGCCCGCCCGCTGGGTACCCTGTCGCCGCGACCCCCCAAGCCCCGAGGCGACGATCGCCAGGTCCGCGGTCGGGAGATCGATCCCCTCGTCGCCGACCCGGGAAACGATCAGCAGGTCGCGCTCGTTCCGACGGAACTCGTCGAGCAACCGCCGGCGCTCGTGGTGCGGGGTTTCGCCGCTGAGGAAGGGAGCGTCGAGGGCCTCGGCGAGTTCGCGACCCTGCGCTAAGTAGTCGACGAACACCAGCGCCTTCGCGTCGTGGTGGTCCCGTAGCAGGAACCGCACCTCGTCTACCTTCCCGCGGTTACGGGCCGCGATGCGGTACTTCTCCTGGCCCTCCGCCGAGGCGTAGGCGTTTCGCTGCTCGTCGTCGCCCCACGGCACGTACCGGATCTCGAGTTCGGGTTCCGCGACGAAGCCGGCATCGAACAGCGCCTGCCAGTCGGTACCGATCGGCGGGCCGACCAGCGTGAAGATCTCTGTCTGGCGGTCGTCCTCGCGGATCGGACTCGCGCTCAACCCGAGACGGTGCTGGGACTGGAGGTGGGTGCTGCGCCGGTAGACGTCCGAGGGGACGTGCTGGCACTCGTCGAAGATCACGAGCCCCCACTCGCGGTCGTCGAACAGCGAGCGGTGCCGGTCCATCCCGGCGATCTGATAGGTCGCGATCGTCACCGGGCGGACGTTCTTCTGTCCGCCGTGGTACTGGCCAACCTGGTGGGGGCCGAGGCTGGTGTACTCGACGACGGCGTCGGCCCACTGGCGCGCGAGGTCCCGACTCGGTACCAGGACGAGCGTCTCGCCGCCGACCTCGGCCATCGCGCCCATCGCGGCGACGGTCTTGCCGCTGCCCGGCGGTCCGACGAAGACGCCCTCGCCGGCCTCGGCGAACCGGTCGACCCAGGTCCGCTGGTAGTCACGCAGCGAGACCTCGAGGTCCACCTCGAGCGCGTCGCCGGCGTCCAGGTCGCGGTGGTCCTGAACGGGATAGCCCGCCTCGTAGAGGATCCGTTTGATCGCTGCTTCGGCCCCCTCCCGAACCCAGTCTTCCGTGTCCGAGATGGGCGCGTGGACGTGTTCCTCGTCTAACTTCTGGCGGGCGACGTTGCCCATGACCTCTGGGGTCTGGGCCTCGAGCACGGTGTAGCCGTCCTCGTGGGTGTACAGCCGGAACTGGCGGGCCCGCTCCCACTGGCTGCGGACCCACTCCTCGAGTTCCTCCGAGCGCTGGCCGAGCGCCTGGCGCATCGTCCGGGCGAGGGCCTCGAACTCGTCGTGGGGTGCCTGCCAGACGTCCTCCGGCCGCACGACGTAGCGGTAGCCCTCCTCGCCGTTCCCGTCGGCGAGGTGGGCGAACTGGGACAGTTGTGCACGCGTGAACTGCGTCGGCCTGTCGACGACGATCTCGCGGCGCTTGGGGAAGACGACGACCCGTTCCTCCTCGGTCAGATCCTCGAGTTCCGAGGGGTACCAGACGACGGGGTCGTTCGAGACGGAGAGCCGCTGGACCGAACCCGCCTCGGCGAGGGCCTCGAGGTCTTCGCTGACCGCTTCCTGGGACCGCTCGAGGCTGCGGGCGACGGCGTCGGCGGTCAGGACTGGTCGTCCCACCTGTTGACAGGCCTCGTGGAAGCGGTCGAGCGAGAGCCGCGAGGCGTCGGTCTCGTCTCCGGACGATTCGACGTCTGCGCCGGGTTCGTCGGACGAGTCGGTGCTGGCGGGGTCGTCCCGGGCGTCGCTACCGGCGTCGGCGGACGAGGATCGTTCGTCGGTCACTGGCGGGCCGTAACGGCGGTGTGGGTAAACCCATTTCGCTCGGGGACCGACCGCCGGGAGTCGGCCGGCGTCGCTCGGTTGCCAGGGCCATCCGCCCCGTTCCGACCGAGTGGAAACAGCCAGCGCGCTTAAGTGTCGTTCATCGGATTACTTGGGTATGTCAACTGTTTCGACCGAGCGAGTCGACGCCACCGACGGAGGGGGAGGTCTCCGCGGCCGGTACGAGGCGATCCTCTGGGGGATGATGGATCGCCTGGAGATCACGGAAAGCGCCGAACGGAAGATGATCGCGGCGGTCGTCCTGCAGTTTCTCGGAACGATCGCGGTCTTCGCGCTTCCGGTCGTTTTCCTCGGACCGGGCGAAGCCTTCTCCGTGTTCCCGACCGCACAGATCGTGCTCACCGGCGTCGTGTTCCTCCTCGCCGTAGTCGCGTTCGTCAACACGATGCTGATCGCCCGGGAGGACATCATCCGACCGATCCAGGAGATCCAGACCGTCGCGGACGACATCGCGAACGGCCACCTTGATACCCACCCGCCGACACCCGACCAGGAGGACGAGGTCGGCGACCTGCAACGGTCCGTCGTCTCGATGCACGCGTACCTGACCACCGTCGGCGACCAGGCCGACGCCCTCGCCCGCGAGGAGTTCGACGCCGACGTCCTCGAGGAGGAGGTCCCCGGGGAGTTCGGTGACTCCCTCGAGCGGATGCGAACCGGGCTCGAGGAACGGATCGACGAACTCGAGGCGAGCCGGGAGGAGATCGAACAGCAGCGCCGGGAGGTCGAACAGCGCAACGCCGCCCTCGAGGCCGACGCCGAGCGGTGCCGGGACGTCCTCGAGCGGTGTGCCGAGGGCGATTTCACCCACCGCGTCGACGTCGAGAGCGACCACGAGGCGATGGTCGAGATCGCCGACGGGTTGAACGCGATGCTCGACGACGTCTCGGCCACGCTCGACCGGATCCAGACGATGGCCGACGAGGTCGACCAGGTCGGGACGGAGGTCTCGACGAGCGTCGCCGAGATGGAGAACGCGAGCGCGGAGGTCAGCGAGTCCGCCGAGGAGATCTCGGTCGCGACCGACGAGCAGAACGACCGCTTCGAGGAGGTGCTCGACGAGATGAGCGACCTCTCGGCGACGATCGAGGAGATCGCGTCGACGGCCGACGGGGTCGCGGACGTCTCCGAGGAGGCCGCCGACAGTGCCCGCACCGGCCGCGAAACGGCCAGCGCCGCCATCGAGGAGCTCGATCGCCTCGAGCGACGGACCGAGGCGATCGTCGAGCGGATCGAGGCCCTCGACGAGGAACTCACCGCGGTCACGGAGGTCGTCACCCTGATCGACGAGATCGCCGAGGAGACGAACCTGCTCGCGGTCAACGCCTCGATCGAGGCCGCCCGTGCGACCGGCGACGGGAGCCGGTTCGCAGTCGTCGCCAGCGAGATCAAGTCCCTCGCGGAGGAGACCGGCGACGCGACCGGCGAAATCGACGAGATGGTAACCGACGTCCAGGCGTCGGCCCAGGAGGCGGTCGAGGAGATTCAGACGATGCAACGCGAAGTCGCCGACGGCGCCGAGACGATCGAGGAGAGCCTCGAGGTGCTCGAGGAGATCGCCGACCGGGTGCAGGAGGCAAACGACGGCGTGCAGTCGATCAACGAGGCGACCGACGAGCAGGCCCGGACGAGCCAGGGCGTCGTGACGATGGTCGACGAGGCGACCGAACAGAGCGAACGGACCCTTCAGGAGACCAGCAGCGTCGCGGCAGCCGCCGAGGAACAGACGGCGACGGTCTCGGAGATCGCCGGCGCGGCGGAGTCGCTGTCACGGACGGCCGCGGAGTTGAACGGACAGCTCGAGGCCTTCACGGTCGAGGGCTGACGCGGACGGCCGCGTCTCACTCCCGGCGAACAGTATATGCGGGAGGCCGACGTACCCGTGCGTATGTACCGCGCCATCCTTCCCGAAGGACAGATCCTCTGTGACCGGTACGAGCAGGGCGAGAAGGGGTTCGAACTCTACGACGAGACGGATCAGCTCGTGGCGTTCGTCCCGTACGACAATCTTCACGCGCTGGTCGACGAGGACGTGTACTCGGCGGACGACCGGTCGATCATGTAGCCGGCGCCTGGTCGATCGCGTCCAGCTGTTCCCGGTACCTGTTCCTGACCGTGACGACGGTCGTCTGTGCCGTCTCCGCGACCGCACGCTGCGGGATCGTCTCGTCACAGAGTAGTCCGGCCGCGTAGATCGCCGCCGCGGCGAAGCCAGTTGGCGACTTGCCCGAGTGCAGCCCTTGCTCGGTGGTCTGTTCGATGATTTCGACGGCTTTCGTCTCGACATCCTTGCCGACGTCCAGTTCCGAACAGAACCGGGGCACGAACTGGCGTGGGTTGGTCGGCTCGAGGTTGATGTCGAGTTCGTCGGCGATGTAGCGATAGGTGCGCCCGATCTCGCGCTGGTCGACCCTCGAGACAGCCGTTACCTCCTCGAGGCTGCGGGGGATGTCCTCCTTGCGGCAGGCGGTGTAGAGCGCGCTGGTGGCGACGCCTTCGATCGACCGTCCGCGGATGAGGTCCTGCTCGAGGGCGCGCCGGTAGATGACGCTTGCAGTTTCCTTGACCGGGGTCGGGACGCCGAGCGCGCTGACCATGCGGTCGATCTCCGAGAGGGCGTACTTGAGGTTTCGCTCGCCGGCGTTTTTCGTTCGGATGCGCTCCTGCCAGACCCGGAGCCGGTGGATCTGTCCGTGTTTTTCGGCGGACATCGAGCGGCCGTTCGCGTCCTTGTTTCGCCAGTCGATCGTCGTCGTCAGCCCGCGGTCGTGCATCGACTGGGTCAGCGGTGCGCCCACGCGCGACAGTTCGTCGTGCTCCTGGGCGTTGAATGCGCGCCATTCCGGGCCGTAATCGATGGGATCCTCCGTGAGGACGAGCCCGCACTGCTCGCAGACGCGCTCGCTGCGGTCCGGATCGTGCACGATGGTGTCGGTCTCACATTCGGGACACAGCTCCGTCTCCCGTTCGGGTTCCTGCTTGCTATGTTCGCTTCTCGCGTGGTCGATGATGGGCTGTGTCATCCGTATCGCTCTGAAAGCCTGCAGGCATTGTAAGGGGGTAACATGGTTTCGTGGGAAAGCCCGACTTACCGGCACGCTACCTGAGAGAGAAAATAATCGGCACGGGTTCCGACGCCGCCAGTTCGGAACCGTTCGAAACCCGCGCCGACGCCGTGTCCCATCGGTCGTCTCCGGGCGAAGCGAGTGCGCCGGTCGCTTCGGCCCATCCCTTCGGATGCCACGCCGTGACATGAATCGTATCGATCGTTCCACGGCGCCAGCTCCGTAAATCGGACGTTCACCCCGTAAATGTCGCTTTCGATACAGAACCGTGGCGCGAATTTATGTCGTTGGAGCCAAACGTTCGACTAGTGCCCCGTTGCCGACCCACTCCCCGAGCCTCGAGGGCCCGGCGGCGGCCGCCGGTCCGACCCGAAGTACGCCCCGGATACGCTCCCCAAATCGGTCGATACCGTCGTCCCGGGTCTGGCCGGTCGGATCGCCGTACGCGCCGCCCGCGACCCGCCTCGAGTCACGGGGATCGAAGCCGCTCCGTACCGGCTTTGCAGCCGTTGCGAAACGTGACCGTGCTTAAGAGTATCTTCGTTGGTGTACAACTTGGTGTGTCAATCGTGACTGCGAATCGCCGTTTGGACGTACAGCGGTCGTTGCCGGGCCGGAACCGCGGCGACGTTCTCGACCGCACGCGGTGGCGAAGCCGGACGTTGTCCCCGGGTCCGGCCGCCGGAGGGCCCCGATAATGTCGTCGATCGATACCTCTTTGCCCGACGAACTCGCCTCGTCCGTCGGTGACGGAGAGGACGACGAACGACTCTCGAAGGACGTCATTTTCGAACTCCTCAAGAACCGTCGCCGACGGGAAGTGCTCGCCTACCTGCTCGAGGCCGAGGAGACCGTGACCCTCGGCGAACTCGCCGAGCAGATCGCGGCCTGGGAGAACGATACGGACGTCAACGCGCTCAGTTCCGACCAGCGAAAGCGCGTCTACGTCGCCCTCTACCAGACCCACTTGCCCAAGATGGACGACGCCGGAATCGTCGAGTACGATCAGGATCGGGGCCTGATCTCGCTGTCGGACAACGCCGATCTCCTCATGATGTACCTGGATACGGAGTCGCATCAACAGGATCGGTGGGACCGATGGTACGGCGCGTTGAGCGCGATCGGCGCGGTCCTGGTCGGGGGCGCGTTCCTCGGGGCACCGGTGCTTTCCGCCATCCCGACGATCGGACTCGCCGGAGCCATCCTCGTTGCGCTCTGTGGCCTCTCGATCACCCATGCCGTGGCCAACCGAAAACAGGAGCGAACCGTCGACGGCAAACTGGACCGAATCGAGTGACGTCGCCGACCCGCGGATCCTTCGTGCTCCGCGTTCCGTGTCCTCCGCCCCGAATCTCGCCTCGAGTCCCGGAAATCGAACTCGAGTTCGGGTCACGAGTCTCGAGCGTCGATCGTTCGTCCCATCGTCCCATCGTCCCATCCCAGTTCTCGCTGTGGCCTTTCCGGCGTCTCACGGCCTCGTATTACAGGAAAGGGCGACGAGTCCGCCCTCGTCTCTCCCGTTTCCGGTGTTCGTGGCCACTGTTATTTCCGATCACGTCCCCGACTTCCGACTCCCCGCCTCGCGGGAAAATTCAGGAAGGACTTTTAGTCGTGCCCCGCGTATTGTCGAGTGGCTCCCGGCGACCGTCATCCAGTACCGGAGCAGTTCGCGTGCCAGCTTGCTGTTCCAGGCGCGGGAGCCACTTTCCTACGCGACACCGACTACGTAGTCGCGACTGGGGGACTCCAGCCGCGATCTCAGATCGAGCCGAACTCGAGTACGCGCCGTAGCGGTATCGAGGTGTCTGGAGGACCAGCGCCCGGCTACTGGTTGCGGGCGTTGAACTGGACGTCGACCGACGCATCGCCCAGCAGCCTGAAGTCTTCGAAGCCGCCGTCGAACCAGTACGCGTCGCGGTCGTCGCCGACCGCGCCGCGGACGACGCCGTCCTCGTAGACGCGCTCGTCGTCGATCGTGAGATCGCAAAAGCTCGCCTCGACGATCTTCCCGGAGACCTCGAAGGAGTACGTCGTCGGCTCCTCCGCGTCGGTCCCGTCGATGAGGATCGCGTGGGGTAGCAGTTCGTCGTCGCCGTACTCGTCGGGATCGATCTCCTCGCCGTCGATGGTGACGACGGCCTCACCCTCGATGATCGCCACGTCAGTCACTGTCCCCGAGAACCGGAACGACTGGCTCGCGTCAGTCACGGAGCTCTGGACCGTCGATCCCGACACCGTCGTCGCCTCGTCGTCGGGGTCCTCGTCGCCGTCGAACTCGATCGTTCCGTCGACCGTGATCTCGTAGCTCGTCGGCTCGCCCTGCCCCTCGACCGTAAGGGTGTGGGGCAGTTCCTCGCCGAACTCGTCGGGGTCGACCTCCTCGCCGTCGAGCAGGACCGTCGCCGGGCCGTCGACCGTCAGCGTCTCGATGTCGCCGTCGAAGCGGAACGCGTCCTTCCAGTCGGCGACGACCCCGTAGACGGTATCGTCCTCGATCTCGGTTTCCTCGTCGATCGTCGCGCCATCGTGGGTCGCGGGTTCGACCTCGCCGTCGACGACGAACTCGTATCGCGAAACGTCGGACTCGTCGCCGTCGAACAGCAGGACGTGCGGGAGGCCGTCGTCACTCCGCTCGACACTCGAGTCGGACCCGCCCGCCGCGGCCTCGCGGGCCGACGTCGGAACGCCCTCCGGCAGCGAGAGGTCCGGTGCACTCGAGACGTCGGAGCGTCGGAGGCCGCTGCCCTGAACCTGTCCCTTGATCGCGCCGCCGGTCATCCGTGCGGATCCGCTGTTGCGCATGACGGCCGCGTAGGGGTACGATCCCGCGGCGAACTCCGAGTCTCGGACCTCGACCGTTCCGCCGGGCCAGACCCACAGCGGGCGACCGGCGTCCTCGGTGTAGCCGCCCCAGCCGGGGCCGTAGTCGGTGCCGTCGTTGTAGGCGACGCAGTTCACGACAGCGTCGTTTCCGCCGGCGACCCGGAACGTGGAGACGCCGTTGTTCTTCCCGTAGCAGTTCTCGAACCGGACCGAGCCGCCGGAGGCGGTGTTCGAACAGTAGAAGCCGTTGTTCGGCCACCCCTGGACGTTACAGTGTCGGAAGGTCACGTCGCAACCGGCCTGCTTGTGGTAGAAGACGGCGCCGGGGCCGTGGACGAAGCTTTCGCCCTCCTTGGTCGAGCCGTCGCCGAGGTAAACGTTCTCGACGAGGACGTCGCCGCCGGGCGCGTTGATCGAGATCATGAACTCGTCGCCGCGGTGAAGCCCCTCGAATCCGACGTTCCGGATGACGGAGTCGCCGCCCTCGACGAGCAACAGGACGCTGTCGCCGGTCGTGAGATCGATGAGTTTGTTCTCGAACGTCTCCCCGCGGCCGATCCTGATGACCTGCCCACGGGCGGTGATCTCTTCGTATCCCTCGTCTTCCTCGTCGGCGGTGACGGCTCCCGGAAGGGTTACCGCGGCGGCCGCACCCGTCACGCCGGCCAGTTTGACGTACGACCGCCGATCCAGTAATCCGGTATTACCGTCGTTTGCCGCCGTCCCGTCGTCATCGTCCCCGAGCGATTCGTCGTCCGGTACCGAAGGTTCGCGTGCCATGTATCCAGTAATTGGAAACTACCGGCATAAACTTTCTCTTTATCTAGGACTAAAATTTACTGACTGTAATACAGTACACACTGTTCGTTCATAGAATTTTTACTTTTCGTCGCCGGTCACAACGGCGACGAATCGGGTGCCGTTGCCGGAAGTAAACTAGTATTACCCAAGTCGCGGCCCGTTTCGTGAATATACGTTCCACGTCGTTGTCGGGTAAAACCGTCTTACCGACTCGAACCGTCCGTATCCGACGGCGTCGGACGGGTGGACTGCGATGCATCCTCGACTGCAGGAACGCGATCGGGTGAACGAACGATCGTGGACAGCGCTCGAGTGGGAATCGCGAAAAAGAACGACTCGACCGAAAGCGTCGGCGGGAACCGGGGCGACGTCGTGTCGACGGGTACCGAGACGGAGACCGAAACGGAGGAAGGGGTGCAGCAATCCCACCACGGAGAGCTGCGTCAGCGAGGTCCGTCGATCAGTCGCCGGCGGCGGCTTCTTCCGGACTGCGCGGGACGCCCTCGGGAATGAACGGCTCGGGGTCCGTGCCGACGTCGTCCCCTAGCCGGACGTTCGAGCCGGCGTGTTCGCTGATCCCTGCGGCATCGTCGTAGTCGGTGTCTTTGACGACCACGTCGGTCGCTTTGCCGTTCGCGCCGGCGTCGATGGCCGTGTTCTGCCCGTTCATCTCGATCTGACAGTTCTCGACCTCGATCGTGCCGGGGGCCCACGCCCAGATACCGCGGCCGGCGTAGCCCTCGTCGTCGACGTAGACGCTCGAGTTCGTCACCTTGCTCCCCTCCGTCGCGAGACGGAAGTGAGAGACGTAACAGTTCGCGGCGAAGCTACTGTCGATGTGGATCGTCCCGCCCGCGCCGGTGCCGGGGGCCGAGCCGTAGATCGCGTTGTCCGCGAACCCCTGGATGTTGACGTTCTCGAAGTCGATGTGGCCGGCGTGGTCGGGGTCGACCCAGAACGCGGTCTGGCCGTGACCGCTCGAGCTCGCGTTCCGGCTGTCGGAGCCGTCACCGAGGTAGACGTTCTCGATGGTGCTCGAGCCGCTCGGGTCGGTGTCGGAGATACCGAACGTGGCCGATCCGGTGCCGGACGTGTTTTCCCCCTTGAAGCCGACGTTCCGGATCGTCCAGTCGGTGCCGTGTGCCGTGATGACCACGTCCTGGCCGGTCGTCATGTCGATCAGCTTGTTCTCCCAGGTCTCACCGGAGTCGATGGTGATCGTCTGGCCCGAGGCCTCGATGACCTCGTAGTCGTCTCCGTCGGCGGCCGCAGTGGCGGCCGCGCCGACGGAGGTCGCCGCAGTCGCGACCGCAGCGAGCGAGCGCACGTAGCTTCGGCGGGTTAATCCGTTGTTACGGTCTGCAATCGAAGTTTCGTCCGTCTCGGACGTTCGGGGATGCTGCGCCATACACTTGGGTAACTCCGACTTACGCCCATAAACTTTTCTTTAGAGCCATCGATTAAATTTACGCAAATACTTTGTAACGATATTGTTCTGGACACAATCTACTCTACTTCGTTCACGAAGATACGAACGAAAGCCGGGCCGAAACGGCCGTCACAACGGGATGTTTTCCGGATAAAAAGTCTATTACTCCGGTCAGAGTCGTTCTATAGCCGTTTTTCGAGATGGGCTCGGAGTCGGCGCTGCCCGGGAAACGAGTCAGCCGGCCGCAGAGTCACGCTCGAGGAAGCGAACAGTAGTCGATTACTGTCGGACTCGGGCGGTCGCGAAGCGTGGTTGAAGGAGCGCGGCCGAGCGCGGCACGAACCGATCGACGAAACAGCGTGTTACTCCGTGCCGTCGACCGCGTACATCGAGAACTCGCCGTTCGAAATCACCTTGTCCGCTTCGGGGCTGGACTCGAGTTCGGCGAGCGACGACTCACTGTAGTAGAGTTCCTGGTAGACGTCGACCTCGCGAGTGAGATCGTACTCCGTGACGGTCAGGTAGTAGTCGACGCCGTGGTAGGCCCCGCTGTAGTTACCCGCTCCGAACCGGTCGGGGTCGACCTCGCCCGTCTCGATCGTCGCGCCGCTGAGCACGTCTTCACGCTCGAGGCCGTAGAGGCCGTGGTCGTACCGGTAGGGATCGTAACCGAGGCCGGCATGAGGTCGGTCCTCGGCGGCGTGCTCGAAGCTCGATTCGTAGCCGCTGAACTGCTGGTCGGTCACGTGCTGACCGGGGTCGTAGATAAGCGGCGAGGTGAAGACCGTCAGCAGTCCCAGCATGAGACACGCACCGAGAGCGAGCGCGACGATGGCGTTCGCCCCCGGGCGAGTCACGAACCGCCCGAGGCCGCCGGCGAGGTGGGCGACGGCGACGCCGGCGAGGATCGTCAACACGACGTAGATGAAGCCGATCTGGCGGAACGCCATCGTCGGGGTGCCGACGAAGTACAGCGCCAGGATCCCGCCGAGCGGAATCAACGCGAGCGCGAGGTAGGTGACGAACGCGGCCGTCTCCCGTTCGACCTTCGTCCGGCCCAGCCACATCGCCAGAACGAACAGCCCGACGATGAGGCCGATGATCGCAGCGTCGAGGAACAGTGCCACGAACAGTTCGCCGATGCTGCCGCCGATCTCGGCCAGCGACGCCTCGCGCTGGCCGACCTCGGTTCCGGCCCCTACGTCCGCCGCGAAGAGTCCGTAGACGACGCTCGAGATCGCGTCCCTGAACCGTTCGTTCGAGGCCGACCAGGCGAGGAACACGAGTCCGAGGACCGCCGCGTGTGCGTACGCGGTCGGGTGCTCGAGCATCGGGTGGTCGTCGTACCGGCGGCGTGCGAGGAACTGGACGAGCGCGATCGCGCCGACGAGGACGACGACGTTGACCATCTGCTGGGGGTGGATCAGGAGGAGCGCGACGCCGCTCAGGAAGATAAGCACGCTGAACGGCGAGAGACCGAGCGGTAGTCGCTCGATGACCGCCCGCCGCCGGAGGTACGCGACGACCGCGAAGACGACCACCGGGACGAAAAACAGTGCGTTCGAGTTCGTGTGCACGCCCATGTGCGTCGCGACGTTGTTGACCGGCAGTACCATCCAGGAGACGATCGCGCCGAACCCGATCGCCGCAGCGCTCCCGCTAACGTTCCGAACGACCAGCGGAACGAACACCAGGAAGGGAACGAACAGGACGACCATCGTGATCAGCAACGCCCGTTCGACCGGGATGCCGCCGACCTCGCCCAGCACCGACCCGATCGAGTGGACGGCCGGGTAAAACAGTTCGTGGGGCTCGAGTTTGCCGCCGACGATGTCCCGTGTCCAGCCCAGGTGGGTCATCGCGTCACCCATCCCGGCGTACCGGTAGTTCCGGATCACCGGGAGGCTCACGATGGCGGTGACGGTCAGCGTGCCCAGGCCGATCCCGACCCCCTGGTACCAGCCGCGACAGACGATAGCGGTGCCGACGGCGATCGCAAGCGCCAGCGCGAACGCGGCCCACGTCGCGGACGGCGTGCCCGCGTAGACGGACGACTCGTACCCCGTCGCCGGGTTCTCGCGCGCGAAGAGAACGCCGGCCGCGACGGCGACGAATCCGCCCGCGAACACGCCCTCGAGTATCGTTCGTCTCATCGGTTCGGTCTCCCCTCCGTCTCGCGTTCGGTTCGCGTCACGTCGAAACGCATCTCTTGGAAACCCCTCACCGATACCGGAGTTTGTTATACGGCTCATACCGCTCGAGCACGGTATCGGCGGTTCTCGGGGCGTTCCCGGGGGAGAACGGGACTGCTCGTTTCGGCAGCGTACAGGCGACGCTCGACGAGCGGACGATCCCCCCGAGGACCGACCGATCGCAGGACGGAACCCGGATCGGGGACTCGAGTGGTCGGCGACGACGGCTTCGATCACGATCCAGCCCTCTCGACCGTGTACGCCGATCCTATCCGAACGGCGTCGTCGCTACGGAGACGTTTCGGCTGCGACGACGGATCAACGATACCGATAGTTTTTGACGACGGTCGTGATGTCTCGGAGCAACGGCTTTCAGCATGTCAGCGATCGTTATCGACGATATCACCGCCGATGGCAGGAGTCTCGAGTGCGACGTGCGCCCGCGGGGGCGGGTGGAACGGTTCTTCACGGGGGAGCCATTCGAAGTCACCTACGACCGCCCGATCGAGGACGTCCCAGACGGCGTCCTCGCTATTCCGGTACTCGCGAACGTCTGTCCCGTCGCCTGGGCGAACGGCGCGGACGTCTACGTCGACGAGGTCGACGAGACCTTCGCCCACGCACTGGAAGACGTCCAGGGGGTCCTCGAGTCGATGTACGAGTTCATGGAGGGCGGGGACCTCTACGCCCGCCGGACGATCGACGCCGACCCCGACTCCGACCCCGATCCCGACGGCGACGGCGGCGAGAGCGCCCTGCTGTTTACCGGCGGCGTCGACTCGACGTGCTCGTACGTTCGCCACCGCGACGAGGAGCCGATCCTCGCGAGCATCCGCGGGTGGACGATCACGCCCGATCCCGAGGACGACGGCGACTGGGCCGACCTCCAGGAGCGCGTCTCGTCGTTCGCCGCGGAGCGGGACCTCGACACCGCCTTCCTCGAGACGAACGCCCTCGAGGCGCTGGACCACGCCATGCTGCTTGCCCACTACAGACACCGCGTCGACGGGGCCTGGTACAGTTCCGTCGGTCACGGCCTCGGCCTGCTGGGGCTGTGCGCTCCGATGGCGTACGTCCGCGGCGTGGAGGACGTGTACGTCGCCGCGACCCACTGGGAGGGCATCGACCTCGAGTGGGGCTCGTGCCCGGCAATCGACGACCGCGTCCGGTGGGCCAGCACCCGGTGTCACCACGACGGCTACGAACTCACCCGCCAGGAGCGGGTCGACGTCATCGCCGACTACGTCGAGGCCGAGGCCCCTACTCTCGAGCTTCAGACCTGCAACCGGCGGATGGACGGCAACTGCGGCGAGTGCGAGAAATGCTACCGGACGGCCGTCGGTCTCCGGCTGTCCGGGCTCGATCCGACCGCACACGGGTACCCGTTCTCCCACGAGGAGTACGACGAGATCCGGCGAGCCATGGAACGCGGCGAATGGGAACTCGGCCAGGACGAGCGGTATATGTGGGCGGACATCCGGGAGCGAGCCCGCGAGACGGACCCGGAATCTCCGGCCGAACGCCGCTTCTTCGAGTGGCTGGTCGAGACGGATCTCGAGGCGCTCGTCTCGGAGGCGGAGTCGCCGCTCTCCCACCGGCTTCTTCGTGCGGGCGCGCGGAACACGCCCGCGAGCGTCTACAACGTGGCCTATCCGACCTGGAAATCGATCCAGTCGGGACTGGATCGCGTCCGCTCGCAGTGACCGCAGTCGGATCCATCATTTCATACGAATCCCTGTCCCGATGGACCGGCGCAACCGCGACCCGTGCGGCGGGTGCCCCGGAACTGACGGACAGTGACCCGTATCACTCGTCCCGGTCCGTGCCGCCGGGTCGGTTCGCGTCTCCGGTTCCGCCGCCGGGTTCGCCCTCGTCGATGTCGATCTCGAGCGGTTCGGTCTCCCCGCTGCGTTCGGTCCCTTCCTCGTCGTCCCCGCCGACCGGGATCTTGGTCCGGAGTTCCGATGCGAACGACTGGACCTGGTCGACCAGCGTCTCCACCTCCTCTTCGAACCGTTCGACCGATCGTTCGACGTAGTGGACCCGCTTCGAGGGGATCCGTCGCACGATGTCGTTGCCCTCCTCGTCCTCGTCGGTCTTGATGATCCAGTGGTCCTGGAAGTACGCGACGTGCTCGTTCGGGACCGTCTTCCGGACCGTCCCCTCGTCGGGATCCTCGTACACGATCGTCGCCTCGCCGAGGTCGCGCTCGAGTTCGAGGTCGTCGTCGACCATACGACGCCCACGCTCGCGACCAGTGTAGAACTCGTGCTTGCGAAAACGCTCGAGTAAAGCCGGGACCGACGGGTCGGCTGTCCTCCCGGCTACCCCGCTACCCCACTACTCCATATACCCCAGGCCCTTCAACCGATCCTCGACGTCGTCGAAGTCCTCGTCGACGTCGTCGTCGGTCTCGAGCCGCGAGACGTCGGACCGCCTGACCTTCGTGGTGGCCGGCGTCGCCTCCTCGTCGAAGGCGTCGAACAGCACCCTGCCGTCGGCGTTCTTCGGGACCGGTTCGCCGATCCCGTGTAGCAGCGTCGGCGCGACGTCGACGACGCGTGCGCCGCGCAAGGTCGCCCCCGCGTCGATCGATGGGCCGCGACAGAGGACGATCCCCGTGCTGCGGTGGCTCGCGGCGTAGGTTCCGGTGTCGCCGAAGGGCTCGTCGGCGATCGCGTTTCGCGACTCGTAGCCGTCGATCCCGTTGACGATCAGATCCGGCGACGACTCGTCGGTGGGGAACAGCTCCTCGCCGTCGTAGACCTGGAGCAGTTGGCGGCCCTCGCTATCGGTAACCGACTCGAACACCGCCGCTAGCTCCGTCTTTATTTCCGTGACGTCCTCCGGATCGACGACGCCGTTGTCGAACCGTGCGGTGTCGTTGATGTAGCAGTTGCCGGCGTCGTGGACGAACGCCACCGTCCGCTCGTAGTCGACGTCGTAGAGGGCGTGATCGCCGGGGATCTGCTCGGCGACCGTATCCAGCAGTCGCCGCGGGAGCTTCGAGACGAGCACCTCCTCGGAGATACCGACCCGCTGGAGCGCGTCCCGGATGCGGTCCCGGGAGATGCCGAGGCTCGCGAGCGCCCCCCGGGTTCCCTCGTCCTCGCGCCTGAAGAGGTACCCCTCCCGCTCGAGGATGTGGTTGACGTAGACAAGCTGTTCGATCTCCCCGAACCCGTGGTCCGAGACCACGTAGAGGTCGGCGTCGTGGCGGTCCGTGTACGACATCACCTCGCCGAGAACGTCGTCGAGCGACCGGTAGTGCTCGAGCAGCCGGTCCATGTCCCAGATGAGGTGCTGGAACCGGTCGGGGGCCGTGTAGACGAAGAAGAACAGCCGCCAGTCGTCGCCGGCGTTGTCCATCTGCAGGCGCATCAGTTCGCGCCGGTCCGCGAGCATCTCCGAGACGGCGGTCTCGAAGTCGTCCAGCCGATCCGCGTATTCGGGGTATTCGAGACTGATCTCGTAGTCGGGGATCCGGCGGTCGATCTCGTCTTTGAGCTCCGGCGGGTGGGTGAACTCCCGCTCGGTCGACGGCGTCATCATCCCGGTCACCATCGTGCCGTCGATCTCACGCGCCGGGTAGGTCATCGGGACGTTGCCGATGTGGGCCGGCGAGATCTGCTCCCACAGCGGCGGCTGCTTCACGTCGTGGCTGGTGTACATCTCGTGGGAGTATTCCGAAGAGAGGTTCTGGAAGCCGTAGATCCCGTGTTTGTCCGGCCAGACGCCGGTCGCGATCGACGGCCACGCGAGCGGTGTCGTCGGTGGCGTCGTGCTCTCGAGCGGGCCGGAGGCTCCTTCTTCGCGGAGTTTCGCGAAGTTGGGCAGTTCGCCCTCGTCGCTCCACCGCTCGATCAATCGCCACGGTACGCCGTCGAGGCCGAGTACGAACGCTCGCTGTGACGTGGGGGAAGATCCGCTCATGATTGCGAGAAGCCTGCTGTCGTGGAGGTGACCCGATTGACGCTTTGTTATAAGGAGTGTTCAGGCGTGTCGGTCGCCCTGTCTGTCGTCGTTCGATGACCTTACCTCGGCCGCCCCGGGCGACCGCAGCTGTTGGCTCGGCCTACTGTTCGCGGCGACGACGTTCTCCGACGGAGGAACTGTTGGGCGTCGAATCGGTTCGGTTCGTGGATCGATAGTCGAGCATCGCTCATCGTCCTCGTAACCGGCGGACCGTTCGTCACTCCACGCCGTAGCGACTCAGAAACGATCGTCTCGGGCCGCCTTGCTATCGAAAGGCGATCAATAACAAAACCGTTCGGTCCACAGACTGACGAGCATGAACACCGGTGGTGGGTTCCGTGGGTAGCGTCGTGATATCGCTCGACGCCGAACTCGGCTGGGGCTTTCACGACCTCGAACGACCGCCGCTCGAGCGGCTCGAATCCGGCCGCCGCGGCTGGCGTCGAATGCTCGATCTCTGCGCCGAGTTCGACGTGCCCGCGACCTGGGCCGTCGTCGGACACCTGATGCTCGAGTCCTGTGACGGCGTCCACGCCGACCACCCCGCGCCAGACGGCTGGTTCGACCGCGAACGCGGCGAGTGGACGGACCGCGAGGACCTGCGCTTCGCCCCCGATCTCGTCCGGGGCGTCGTCGACTCCGACGTCGATCACGAGTTCGCCAGCCACTCGTTCTCCCACGTCCTCTTCGGACGGCCGGAGACTGACCGTGAGATCGCACAGGCCGAACTCGAGCGCAGTCTCGAGATCGCCGACGAGTGGGGTGAGTCGGTCAACTCGTTCGTCTACCCGCGTAACGACGTCGGACATCGCGACGTGCTCGCCGAACACGGGATCTCCGCGTACAGAGGGCGATCGCCGACCTACGACGGGGTCCGGGGGCTGGTCGACTCGACGGTCCGGTCGCGGTCGATGCTCGTCCAGCCGACGGTCGACGAGTACGGCCTGATCGACGTGCCGGCCTCGCTGTTCCTGTTCGGGTTCGAGGGGCCGGTACGTACCGTTGCGGAGTCGATCTGGGAGGATCCGATGGTCGTCCAGGCTCGACGGGGGATCGATCAGGCGGTACGAAACGACGGCCTGTTCCACATGTGGCTCCACCCGAACAACCTCACTCGCGAGCGGGATGACCGGCGTATGCGGGCGATCCTCTCCTATCTCGATCGTCGCCGGTCCGAGACCGACCTCGCCGTCGAGACGATGGGCGACGTCGCCGAACGGCTCGCCGTCACCCGCGGGGTCGACGGCGGGACCGTCGCGGCCGACGGCGGATCGGAGACGAAGACGGCCGACGACGACTAGTGGCGGTCCAGTCAAGACTGTAGCATCGAATCGGGCGGAGTGGTTCGATTCGACCCTGCAGCCGACGCCTGATACGGGGTACTGTCCGTCAGTTCCGGCACACCCGCGACCCGGCAGCGGGTGCGCCGGTCCATCGGGACAGGATCCGTATGAAACGGTACCGAGGCGGTTGGGACCGTTCGACCGTTGCTGACGCCTAATTCGGTAGGCCGATCGATCACCACCAGCCACGGGAACGGCTACTCACTCCCCCGAGGCTGTACGTCGCAGATAACAAAGCCCGCAGACCGCTCCCTCTCTGCCAGATGCTCTCGCTTTCGTCACCGTTCAGCCGGCGGACCGACTCGAGTACGCTCCGACTGGGGGTACTCGGGGTCGGAAATATCGGCATGGTACATCTGAAGTCGGCACGGGCGATGGCCGACGTCGAGGTCGTCGCCGCCGCCGACGCCGTTCCGGAGAACCGCAGGCGCGCCGAACGCGCCGGCGTGGCCCGGACCTACGACGACTACGCGGCGCTGCTCGAGGCCGAAGCCCTCGATGTCGCGGTCGTCGCGTTGCCGCCCGTCCTCCACCGCGAGGCGGTCGAACGGGCCGCCGAAGCCGGTGTCGACGTCTTCGTCGAAAAACCCCTCGCTCGCTCGACCGACGAGGCGGATCGACTCCTCGAGGCCGCGGCGGACGGGGCCATCGCGGTCGGCGTCGACCACACGCTGCGATACCAGCCCGATATCGTCGGCGTCGCCGAGGAATACGCGGACGGTGCAGTCGGACACGTCCCCTACGCCTCGATGACGCGGCTCAACGACGGCCCGCTCGGTCGGCCTCCGGCCGACTCCGCCCCCGCGTCGTGGCCGTTAGACCCCGAGGCGGCCGGCGGCGGCTCCCTGCTCGAGCTCGGCATCCACTGTTTCGACGTCCTCGAGCACCTGTTCGGTGAACTCGAGGTGCGGAGCGCGTCGCTCGGTACGACCCTGGAGATTCCCGTCGAGGACGCGGCGACGGTGCTCCTCGAGGCCCCCGAGACCGGGACGACGATCACGCTGCACTGTGGCTCCTACCAGTGGGAGGAACTCCCCGAGGTGAACACCCGACTACGGCTCGAGGGCGTCACGGGGACGATCAGCAACGAGGACCACCTGCCCGACAACATCTACGTCGACGCGGCGAGGGAAGCCCTGAAGAACGTCGCGAGCCGCGTCACCGACGACGAGCCGACGGTGTTCGGTCCGACCTTCTACCTGCAGGCCCACTACCGGGCGCTCGAGGACTTCTGCGACGCGGTTCGCGCGGGCGAGTCGCCGCCGATCGACGGCGAGGACGGCAGGCGGACGCTCGCGCTGGCCGAGCGGGCGTACGAACTGGCTGCCGAGGACGCCCGGAAGCGCGACGAGGATCCGTTGGAATCGGAGGCGGACGCTCGCGACAGCGACCGAGACGGTGACCGAGACCAGGACGAAGCGGAGGTGACCCTGTAACCATGACTGTGTCCGGCGATCCGACGGTGCGCGTGATACGCGCCGACGGCGACGCCCGAACCGGCTTTACACCGAACCTCGAGCGGCGACTCGACCGCTTCCGACCCGCGGTGGCGGACTTGCTCGAAGGCGTCGAAATCGCGGCCGACGTCGATCGTGTGACGATCCTCCCGGACGCACACTACCCGTTTCACCCCTCCTCCGGGATGGTGACGGATCCGGCCGTGGTCGGCGCGGTCGCGGCGGCGATCCGCCACGATCACCCTGACGTGGACGTAGCCGTCGCTGGCGCGAGCGACGACCGAATCGACTTCGATCGCACGGCCGCCTATCTGGGGTATCGCGAGGCGCTCGAGCGGGCCGACGCGGACGCGGACCTCGTCGACCTCGCGGATGGGCGCCGGTCGCTCAGGACCGTCTCCGACGGGGATCGAGCGGTCGACCTCCGGATCCCGGAACGGCTCGTGGAGGGGGGCGTCGTCCCCGTGCCGACGCTGCGGCCGACCGAGGCCGGGACCGTGGCGGGCGGGATGCGGGCGATCGCTCGAGTCGTCGGCTCCGGCGGCTCCACTGTGGCGGGATCCGACGAAGACCCGGCGGCCGTCGTCGGTGCGGTGCGAACGATCGATCCCGCCTGGACGGTAGTAGACGCCGCGACGACCTACGGCGGGGGGCACGACCGCCGTCGACGCCCTCGGCGCGGTGTTGCTCGACCGGGACCTCCCGTCGGACGACGCGCTGTCGGCCGCCCTCGAGGGGGACGACGCGTCGATCACCGTCTCCCCGATCGGCGACGTGCCGGACCTCGAGACGCTCCGGGAACGGATGCCCGACGGCGAGTTGCCGCCCGCCGACGACACGCACCCGGCCGTCTCGGTGGCCTACCGGCTCTACGCCGCCGTGGGCAACGACGCCGTGCCGCCGCAACTCGAGGCGAGACGATGACTGGACGAACGGCTGCAGTCACCGGCGCCACCGGCTTCCTCGGTACGCACCTCTGCGAACGGCTGCTCGCGGACGGCTGGGCGGTGCGCGGGCTGAGCCGGCCGAGTTCGGACCGCGGTCGCCTCGCCGACTCGGAGGTCGAGTGGTACGTCGGCGACCTCTTCGACGGGCCGACGCTGCGCTCGCTCGTCGACGGCGCGGACGCGGTCTTTCACCTTGCCGGCGTCGGCCTCTGGAGCGCCGATCCGGACACCGTCGTTCGCGTCAACCGGGACGGCACGGCGAACGTACTCGAGGCCTGCCGGGACTCTGACGACGTCGGCCGCCTCGTGTTCACCAGCACGGCGGGCACCCGCCGACCAGGCAACGGCGACGCGTTCGCGGACGAGGAAGACGTCGCGGACCCGATCGGTGCCTACCAGGAGGGGAAGGCGGCCGCCGAGCGGCTGGTCGATCGCTACGCGGACGGCGACGACGGCGGCGACGCGGTCACCGTCCACCCGACCTCGGTCTTCGGACCCGGCGACGAGTCGTTTACGCCGCAACTACTGGCGATGGGCCTCGAGCCGACGATGCCGGCCCACCTCCCCGGCGGGTTGAGCATCGTCGGCGTCGACGACGTCGTCGACGGCATCGTGCGGGCCTACGAGCGCGGCGAGACCGGCGACCACTACATCCTCGGCGGCGAGAACCTCACGTACGATCGCGCGGTCCGGCGGATCGCCGACGCGGCCAACGGGTCAGCGATGCCGGCACGGGTCCGCGTCCCCGCGACAGCGATCCGTGCGGCCGGCCCAGTCGCGGAGACGGTCGGGGCGGTCACGAACCGGCAGGTCTTCCCGTTCAACCGTGACATGGCCCGGCTGGCGACCGAGCGCCTGTTCTACACCTCGCAGAAGGCGAGCGAGGAGCTCGGCTACGAGTACCGGCCGCTGGAAGCTCACCTCCCCGAGACCCTCGAGTGGTACCGAGAGGAATTCATGGACTAATCCCCTGTAACGGCCCCGAGAGCGCCTGTACGGTTCCTATTACAAAGCCCGGAGCGGCCCTTGAGGAACCCGATGCGGATTCTGGTCTTCGCGAACACGCCTGCACACGTCCACCTGTACCGTCACGCCGTCGATCGACTCTCGGACGCGGGCCACGAGGTCCTCGTCCTGACCCGTGAGTACGCCTGTACGACCGACCTACTCGAGTTCTACGGCCTCCCCTACCGACGCTACGGCGAACACGACGTGGCTGCCTCCTCCACGCTTTCGATCGCTCGGGAACTCGGCGATCAGATAGTCTCGATCGTCCGCGAGGCGCTGCGGTTCGAGCCGGACGTCGTCTTCGGGCGGGGCCCCTACGCTTCCCTCGCGGGAACGGTCGCTCGAGCGCCGACCGTGCTCGTGCTCGACGACGAACCGGGCGATTTCAACCACACCGTTTCGCGACCGTTCGCCGACTGTATCCTCTCGCCGCGGGTGACGCGTCGGGATCTCGGCGATTCCCACTACACCTTCGACGGCTTCAAGGAGTGTGCGTATCTCCACCCGGAGGTCTTCGAGGCCGACGGCGCGGTCCGCGAGTACCTCGGCGTCGACGAGGACGAGCCGTACGCGCTGGTCCGGTTCAACGCCCTCGACGCGCTCCACGACGCGGGCCTCGAGGGGTTCACCCGGCAACAGCGGCGGGACCTGATCGATCGGCTGAGCGAGCGTGCGACCGTCTTCGTCTCGGACGAGGGCGGCGAGATGGACCTGCGGAACCTGCCCGCCCGACCGTACGATCTCCATCCCGCACTGATCCACGACGCGATGGCCGAGGCGTCGCTGCTGATCGCCGACACGGGGACGATGGTCACCGAGGCGGGCCTGCTCGGGACGCCGGCACTGCGATATCGGGGCACCGACGACCACGAGTACGGCGAGTTCCGGGAACTCGAGCGGGTCGGCCTCGCCGAACAGTTCGACGGCTACGCCGGGGTCCGGGACCGTGCAATAGAGTTGCTCGCAGACGACGGGGCCGACGCCCGCTGGCGACGGCGGCGCCGGACCTACGTCGGGGACCTCGTGAACCTGACCGACCTGCTGGTCGACGTGGCGGAAGCGGCGGGCGACCTCGAGGAACTCGAGCGGTCCTCGAGGGCGGTGCTGCGGCCGGCGTCGGCCACGGCGTCGGGGCGTCCGTAGTCCGTCGCTCGGAGAACGTTCGCGCCCGCTATTCGTCGGTCGCTCGATTGCCGATCAACCCGAGCGTCTGCATCGTCGGGAGGTGCCAGCCGTACGTCACCGCCGCCAGCCGCGTCCCGACGGTCACGGTCGCACAGAGCGCCGCGGCGGTGGTACCCGCCGCGCCCACAGTGACCGCCGCCCAGTACGCGCTCCCGCCCAGGACCGCACAGCTCGCGTAGAAGTCGTCGAAGAGGATGAAGGGCGCACGATCGAGGAGGACGTCGGCGACTGCGCCGCCGCCGACCGCGTTGATCGTGGCGATCGCGACGACGCCGAACGCCGAGACGTTCGCTTCGGTCGCGACGATCGCGCCGGTCGTGGCGAAGGCCGCGAGTCCGACGGCGTCGGAGACGAGCGTGATGGGGTGGGTGTCGGGCGACGACAGGACGGCGCTCAGGCCGATCGCCAGGCCGACGCCGATCAGCCCCAGCGCGATCTCGATCGGTGACTGCAGCGCCAGCGGCACCCGGCTCACGAGGAGATCACGGGTCGCTCCGCCGGCGAAGGCCATCGCCAGCCCGACGACGGCGATCCCGAACAGATCGAACTCCTCGCGGATCGCCTTCGAGGAGCCCACGAGCGCGAACGCGATCAGGCCGACCGTGTTCATGACGGCGAACGGGTCTCCGAACGCGACTGCGACGAACTCCCGGATCACTGCCCGCAGGTACGGGAAGGGACCTCTTGAGCACTGCGCCCTCCGCAAGGGACCGCGAGAGCGCCGACCGGCATTCGAGTTGCGGACGCCGCTTGCCGCCCGTCGCTCGACGGCCGGGACCGACTACTACTCGCTCTCGGCTCTCCCCGCGGAACGCACCGCCCTCACCCCTCCCGGGCGATCGAGAATCAGTCGAGGGGTCGATTCCGTTCGGCTCGCCCGGTCGCCGCCGATCCCTCGAGTTCCCGGCTCGAGTCGGTCTCGACTGCCGGCGGCGACGTCGACCCCGAGCGAGTCACGGAGTTCGCGTCGGTCTCCGCCTCGTACTCGTAGCGGGTCACCTCGAGGTGCTCGCTCTCCTCGGCGTCCATCCGGATCGCGGTGGCCAGCGAGCAGACCCCGAGTAGCAGGGTCGCGAAGGAGGCGACCGACTCGGCGAGGGCGTCCTCGCCGCGGAGCAGTCGCCTCATCGAACCTGCCAGTCCGGCCGCGCCACCGGCCATCCCGGCCGTCCCGGTGCCGTAGAAGACCACGGCGGGATGGAATCCTTCGACGACGTAGCGGCGCTTGAGCCGCCACAAGAAGCTTTGCAGCAGGAGGAGGGAGACGTACCGGACGAACGACGTGTACTCGATGCTGCTCTCCTCGTCGCCGTAGACGGCCGACATGGCGACGTCCGCCACCCGTAGTCCCTCGACGTTCAGGTGCGTGAGGATGTGATTGAGGAAGCCGTACTCGTCCGTGATCTCCTCGAGGTCGAGTTCCTCGATCGCCTCCCGCGAGATGGCGGTGTAGCCGTTCTGCGGGTCGCCGATCGTCCAGTAGCCGGAGGCGAACTTCGAGAGCCCGGTCAGCATGGCGTTGCCGACGAACCGGAACGTCGACATCCCCTCGCGGTCCTCGGGGTAGAGCAACCGGTTCCCCTTCGCGTAGTCGGCCTCGCCGGTGACGACGGGGTCGATGATCCGGTCCAAAATCTCGGGGTCCATCTGGCCGTCCCCGTTCATCACGGCGACGACGTCGATGCCGTCGGCCGCGGCCCGCCGGTAGCCGGTCTTGACCGCTGCACCGTAGCCGCGGTTCTCGTCGTGCCGGATGGGGACGACGCGTCGCCCGTCGCCGCCGTCTGCGACCGCCAGTTCGTGACCGGGCTCGGTCGACTCGTTGATCCGCTCGGCGACCCGGGTGATCACCTCCCAGCTATCGTCCGGCGAGGCGTCGTCGACCGCGTAGATCCGGTCGACGTACTCGGGGACGGTCTCGATGACCCGTCCGACGAACGACGCTTCCTGATAGGCCGTGACCACGACGGCGATCGATTTACCCTTGTACATCGTTTCCTCCATCGGTTCTGCTGACTTCGGTCGGGTCCGCGCTCGTTTCCGGTGGCTCTCGAGGGGCGTCGTCGGCTTCCACGGCCGTGTCCGGCCGCGGCGCGCGTCCCGACGCGGACCCCGCGAGCGTGTACTCGCGGTGTTCCGTCCCGTCGAGGTCGACGGCGTCCCGGCCGTCGACGACCACCATCGGCTCGAGGTCTGCCCACTCAATGCGGTCGAACTCCTCGTGTGGGGTCACGAGCACGGCGGCGTCGAACGACTCCGACTCGAGGTCGTCGATCCCGACGGGACGGGCGCAGTAGTCTGCGGGATCCACCAGGGGATCGACGCCGGCCACGTCCGCGCGCCTGTCGTGCAGTTCGTCGATCACGCCGAGCGCGGGCGACGCGCGGGTCTCCTCGACGCCCGGACGGTAGGTGATCCCGAGCACGACCACCGACGCGTCCGCGAGGTCGGTTCCCTCGGCCGCGAGTTCCCGCTCGAGGCGGTCGACGACGACGGTCGGCATGGTGTCGTTGACGCGCCGGGCGGTCCGTGTCAGGTCCATCGGCTCTCGGGCCTTCGACAGCAGGAAGTGCGGGTAGTACGGAATACAGTGGCCGCCGACGCCGGGGCCGGGGTCGTGGAGCTGACACATCGGCAGGTCGTTGGCCGTCCCGATCGCCTCCCGGACGGAGATCCCGAGTTCGTCGGCGAGACGCCCCAGTTCGTTGGCCAGGGCGATGTTGACGTCCCGGTAGATCCCCTCGGAGACCTTGACGGCCTCCGCGGTCGTCGCGTCGGAGACGGGGTGGATCTCGTTGTCCGTGATCTCGTCGTACAGCAGGCTCGCGGCGCGGGTGCTCTCCGCGTCGATCCCGCCGACGACCTTCGGGTACTCCCCGCGGATGTCCCGCAGGGCGGTGCCGGAGGACGTCCGTTCTGGACAGAACGCCAGCCCGAACTCGTCCGGATCGAGGCCGCTCTCGCTCGCCAGGTGGGGCTCGAGGACGTCCCGGCAGGTGCCCGGGGGCAGCGTCGACTCGGCGATCACCAGATCGCCCGGCGACAGTCCCGCGGCGATGTCCTCGGCGACGGACTCGACGGTCGCGAGGTTCGGCTCGTTCTCCTCGTCCAGTAGCGTCGGCACGATGATCACGTGGACGCGAGCGCAGTCGGCCGCGGCAGGGCCGTCCGTTGTCGCCTCGAGTCGATCCTGCTCGACCTGTTCCGCGACGAGGTCGGCCAGCCCGGGTTCGCCGACGACGTGGCTCTCGCCCTCGTTGATCGTCTCGACGACGTCGGGATCGACGTCGACGCCGGTGACGTCGCCGGTCGTCTCGGCGTAGACGGCCGCCAGCGGCAGGCCCATTTTGCCGAGGCCGTAGACGGCGACCGGCACGTCGCCCTCGAGCAGGTGCTCGCGCTGTCGGGACTCGGCGAGCGAGGAGTCGTACAGCGGGACGGGCGCGCTCTCCGTGGCGTCCTCGTCGGTATCCGCGGCCATCAGATCTCCACCTCCCGGTCCTGGCTCGGATCCTGCGCTCGTTCGTGGTCCTGACTCGACCGGTCGGCGTCGACCAGCGAGTCGATCGCCAACACCGTCTCGAGCGCCTCGATTCCGTCCTCGGGGGTGACCTCGGGCTCCGTACCCGACCGGACGGACTCGACGAACGACTCGAGTTCGTGGCGCAGCGGCTCGCCGTTGTCGATCCGCGGGCGCTCGACGACGCTCTCGTGTCGGTAGCGGTTCTGCCCCTCGTCGTTGACGTACTCGGGGTAGGAGTCGCGGTGGATCAGCACGGACTGCTCGAGGAAGTCCACCTCGACGAAACACTCCCGGGCGGTTACCGAGAGCTTCCGTACTTTCTTCTGGGTGACGCGGCTCGCGGTCAGCGTGGCGACGACGTCGTCGTACTCCATCGTCGCCGTCGCGTACCGGCCGTCCGGGGTGCCCATCGCAGCCACCGAGTCCGGCGAGGCCCCGAGCAGCGAGCCGACGATATCGACGTCGTGAACCATCAGGTCGAAGACGACGTTACCGGGCGCGGTGCGATCGATCGGCGGCCCGAGCCGTTCGGCCTCGAGGCTGATCACCTCGAGGTCGTCGATCAGGTCGGCCATCGTCCGTACCGCCGGATTGAACCGCTCGATGTGGCCCACCTGGAGGACGAGTCCGCGCTCGTGAGCCGTGCGGGCCAGTTCCCGGCCCTGTTCGACCGTCTGGGCGATCGGTTTCTCGACCAGGACGTGGACGTCCGCCTCGAGACAGCGCGAGACGACCTCGTGGTGGGCGGGCGTCGGCACCGCGACGGTGACCACGTCACAGCGCTCGAGCAGCGTCTCGAGGGGGACCGAGTCGGTGCCGTACTCCTCGGCGACGCGTTCGGCGACGTCGGCGTCGTGATCCGAGATCCCCGCGAGCGTGACGCCGGGGAGTTCGCTGTAGACGCGCGCGTGGTTCTCGCCCATCGCACCGACGCCGACGACGCCCGCGCGGACAGCCCGCGACATCGGCGTGGACGTGGAGAGTTTGTGTTCGCTCATTCGTAGTGTTCGTAAACTGCGTCGACGACCGTTCGGCGATCCGATTCGGAGACGCCCGGGTGGACGGGCAGGGAGAGGACCTCGTCGGCCGCCCGTTCGGCCTCGGGGAACCGCGCCGCGGCCGTGCTGACGGTCTCGTAGGCCGGCTGGCGGTGGATCGGCGTCCCGTAGTAAACCGCGGTATCGACCCCGCGGTCCTCGAGCGTCTCCGCGAGGGCGTCCCGGTCGTCGGTCCGGATCGTGTACTGGTGGTAGACGTGCCGGTAGCCGGCCGGTACCGTCGGCGTCTCGACCGGCAGGTCGGCGAATTCCTCGTCGTAGTAGGCCGCGTTTTCCCGCCGTGCCTCGGTGAACTCGGGCAGGCGCTCGAGCTGGTGGCGGCCGATCGCCGCCGCGGGGCTGGTCAGCCGGTAGTTGTGCCCGAGTTCGACGTGGTCGTAACCGCCGGTACCGCTCTCGGCCCGGCCGTGGTTGACGTACCGGGTCACCCGCTCGGCGACGTCCTCCCGGTCGGTCGCGACCGCGCCGCCCTCACCCGTCGTCATGTTCTTCGTCGGGTAGAACGAGAAGCAGGCCGCGTCGCCGAGTTCGCCGGCCCGCTCGCCGTCGATCTCGGCCCCGTGGGCCTGGCACGCGTCCTCGAGGACGAACAGGTCGTGATCGTCCGCGACGTCGACCAGCGCCGGCACGTCCGCGGGCAGCCCGTAGAGGTGGACCGGAAGGATCCCGACGACGTCCGACCGGTCACGGACGACCTGCTCGACGGCTTCCGGATCGAGCGTGTACGTCTCGGGATCGATATCAGCGAAGACGGGTTTGCCGCCGGCGAGTCGGATCGCGTTCGCGCTCGCGACGAACGAGAACGGGGAGGTAACGACAGCGTCGCCGCCCTCGACGCCGAGCGCCTCGAGCGCGGCGTGCAGCGCCGTCGTCCCGTTCGACGTCGCGACGGCGTCCTCGGTCCCGCAGTAGGCGGCGAACTCCTCCTCGAAGGCCCTGACTTCCGGGCCGTCCGCGAGTGTGCCGTCCTCGAGGAGCGAGGCGACGCGTTCGACGGCGGCCGGGCTGACGTCGGGATCCGCGATCGAAACGCCGTCCGAGTCGGCGTCTGCATCCATCCCCTCGACGTCTACGGTCACCTCGACCTGCGGTTCCGACCTCCCTCCGGGATTCGCGTCCGATTCGGCCTCCTGCTGCGTATCGGTATCGGTATCGGTATCGTAATTCGTGTCGGTCATGCGATCTGATTCGTCCCGCTCAGCGGTTCGGGCAGCGGTCGGGTGGTCGCCGGCGAGCCGACCGCGAGGCTATCCGGGGGCACGTCCTCCGTCACGACGGAGCCGGCAGCTACGAACGAGTTCTCGCCGATCGTCACGCCCGGCAGCAGCGTCGCGTTCGCCCCGACCGACACCCCCGTCTCGAGGGTCGGCCCCTCGAGGTCGGTGTCGACCCGGATCGGATACTGGTCGTTCGTCAGGACCGCCCCTGGACCGACGAAGACGTTGTCCCGGATGGTCGTCTGGGTCGGGACGTAGACGTTCGTCTGGAGGCTAACGTGGGAGCCGATCGTCGTCCGGCCGTCGATGACCGTCTTGGTGCCGACGAGGACGTCGTCGCCGATGGTGGTCGCCTCCCGGACGAGGACGTCGTGGCCGGTCGTGAATTCGTCACCGATCGTCACGTTGCCGTAGACGATCGACCCGGACCGGATCGTGGCTCCGTCGCCGATCCGCGTCGGCTCGTCGAACTCGCCGTGGCCTACCGTCGCGTCGTCCGCGATCGTACAGTCGTCGCCGCGCACGACGGGTCGCTGGCTGCTCATCCGCTCACCTCCGTTCGTCCGCTACTGATCGGTCGACTCGCGGGCCGGGTCGGGCGCGGGCGCGGCGGTCCCGTCGTCCGTCCCTGAACTCGTAATCGTCGTCGTAGTTGGCGCTGTGTCATTGGTTACTCGATACCCGGGTGGGAATCGTCCTGATACAGCGGGTAACGAGGTTTTGTTATCCCCGACCTGACGGGTCCGTAGCCACGAACTACAGGGCTCGTAACCCGCGTCTGCTCGACCCCGCGAGCGAGCGTCGCTCGCCCCCGACACCGGCGGTTCGAAAGGTTCCGATCGCTGAATCGTCGGATTAGGCGTCTGTCACGAGCTCTAACGGGTACAATTCGATTTCGATCGGGTAGCCGAGCGATAGTAAAGGGAACCCGTATGGCACTCGGTGGTGTGAGGTATCCGAACACCCCCGATCGACAGTCGATTCGGGACCGCGAGGGCACCCATGTCTGAACGCGAACTCACACAGGCGGAACTGTTCGACGTGTTCAGTAACGCTCGCAGGCGTCGAACGGTCCAGTACCTGAAACGACGCGGCGGCAGTTGCGATCTCGCGCCGCTGGTCGAACAGGTCGCTGCCTGGGAGAACGACACCGAACCGGACGACGTAACGCGGACACAGCGGCGTCGCGTGTACATCTCCCTGTACCAGACGCACCTGCCGATGCTCGAGGATCACGGGATCGTCGACTGGGATCCCGACGGCCACAGGATCGAACTCCTCCCCGACGAGGAGGTGTTCGAGCCGTACCTCGACCGACACGTCGGCGCCGAACGTCCGTGGCACCGCTACTACGCGGTCGTGACCGCCGTTGGCGCGGCGGCGTTCGTCGGAGCCTGGCTCTCCCTGGGCCCGGCGACCGCGGCCGCCGCGCCGCTCGTCGTCCTGGTCCTGTGTGTCGCCGTCCTCGCGATCTCGATCGCACAGCACGTCTCGCGACGGCCCGAGGTGCAGTTACCGTTCGGACCCGCGAGTCGATAACGAGACAGTCGTTCAGACACCTGCGGGTCGGTGGTCGCCCTCCACACTTCTCACCGGTTCGACCCCACGGTTTCGACCCCACAGTCGACAGTGCGTTCCGATGTCGACTCCCGCCTGCGTTCAGACGACCACCGACCACTCGAGTTACACGTAAGTCACGCTCGCGGGTCGCTCGAGCGGGGTAGCCCGATATATCGCCGAGCCAGGGGACGCGAACGACGTGTCCACCGACGGAAAAGCAATACCACCGAAGCCGTATCGGAACCGAAGGCCGCTACGTGTCGCCAGTTCCGTCCGCGGCGTCCTCAGTTACCGTCACCCAGAAGTAGGTGTCCTCGACGGCGTTGTCGTTCGTCGGCTCCACCGGGGGTTCGCCCTCGTAGAGGAGGACGCTGATCCGGACCGTTTCACCCGGTGCCGCCGTCGGCGTCGCCTCGTACTCCCTCGTCGCGGTGTCTCCCGGGGAGACGCTGCTCTCGAGTTGTCCGAGCTCCGTCCGCTCGACGACCTCGCCGTTCTCGAGGGTCTGTTGCTGGACGACGGCCGTGTACTCCGTTTGCTCGTCCTCGTGGTTCTCGATCGCGACCGTGATCGGCACCGACTCACCGGGCGCGACCTCGTCCGGGAGGTCCCCGGCCACGAGGTCGCCGTCCTCGTTCTCGGAGTAGAGCGCCAGTTCGGCGAAACCGCCGGTCGCTGCCGGTGCGAGAAAGCCAACGAGGAGCGCACCGACGGCAACCCCGATCGCGATCACGAGCAGCACCGAGCTAACCTGCAGACCGGAGCCGACCCGGCGGACTCGAGCGATCCGCGACGCGAGCGAGAAGGTAAACCGATCGGCTTCGGGAGTTCGAAGCCGTCGCACTGCCCCGAGTTGGGCGAACGCTACGGTAACGACCCCGAGCGCCGCTGCAGCGGGTTCGGGCGTGACCCCCCACTCAGTGACCCCCAGGAGCAACACGATCGGGGGAACGACCGCGATCGATAGCGCAAACGAGAGCCCGAGTCGCTCGACCACGTCGATCCCTCGAGGGCGAGTCTCCGCCTCGGTCGCGGCCGCCTCGCGGGCGTTGCGCGCTTCGGCCGGGAACAGCACCGAAACGAGCCCGTACCCCGGAAAGAACAGCGCGAGACCGAACGTGACGAACAGCCGGATCTCGGTACCGGGGGGAACCGACGTCACGACGAGGTACGCCACGACGGCCGCAATTGAGACGACCGCGAGGTCGGTCGGGTACTTCCGGATGGACCCGAGCCGTGTCCGCGTCGCCGTTCGAAAGCTCATCGACGATCCCCCCGTTCTCCTCGACTCGCACGTGACTCGTCTTCGGACGGTCGTGTCATTTCGAATGTGGGGAAAGAGGTTCAACCGTTTTGTTATGACCGTACTATTGTTCGGTTCTCGGCCGGCCCAGCCGGTCGACGGCCTCGAAACGCACGCGACTGGAGAACGTCGAACGAAATCGACCGATTCGAACCGAAATACGCCGCTCGAGGGCGTCTGTCGGCCGCTCGAATCGAAATCGGGGGCCGTTTGGATGGGGATACAGGTCCCGTCAGAAGGGAGTGTGATCAGCAACGGAAACTGGGGGCCGGGGCTCGAGGCCGTCAGAAGTCGACGTACTGCTCTTCCCACTCGCGGCGCTCGGCGATGCGCTGGCGACCGGCTTCCGTGATCGCGTAGTAGTTCGTCCGTCTGTCGAGTTGGCCTTTCTCGACGAGCTCCTTGTTCACGAGCGTATCGAGGTTCGGGTACAGTCGACCGTGATTGATCTCGGAGCTGTAATACTTCTCGACTTCGTCTTTGACGGTCTGGCCCGACGGTCGATCCGCCCCTGCGATCACGTACAGCAGATCTCGCTGGAAGCCGGTCAGATCGTGCATTGCTCAATCACAGTGACCGTTCCACTGAGTAGATATTTGTTATCCGTATCATACAGGCCTGTTAGTGCTTCTTTCATATTTTCCTCCGGGAACTAAATGTTCGTTCCGATGAACGAAACGGTTCCGTGATCGTCAGCAGTCTCGGGGTTGTCGTTCGGCTCACGGTCGCGACCGCCGTTTCGTGACTTCACGAATCCGCTGGGACCGAGCCCGATTCCGGCCCGAGAGAACGGGAATACCTAAATCGCGTAACCGATGCCTGCCGCGTCGAGCTGTCGGTTCCGAGAGACGAGACGGGCCGTCATTCCTCCGCCGCCGAGAGGGAAACGTCGATTCCGCCGGGGCCGACGTCGATACTGAGTCGATCGATCGTGGCCTCGTAGGCGGTGGTGTGTGAACCGTCCTCCTCGAACCTGACACACTCCGCCAGGAAGTCGGTCTCGAGCAGGTTGTTGATGCGTCGATACACCGTAGCGGAGGAGCTATCCGTCCGATCGGTCAATTCCTTGGCCGTTTTCGGCCCTTCGCTGGTCGCGACGAGGATAGTTCGTGCGCACTCGTCGCCGAGGACGTCGAGCTGTGCGGCGGAGTCCGGGGACGGTTCGGTTCGGGTGTTACTCGCTTGCGTAGACATCGTCGGTGTCGTTGTCGGTCAGTTCAGTTCGGCGGGTCCGTTCGCTCTCGATCGGGAGAGGTGTCGATACGGGGGCTCCGGGGATGCCGTGGATCGTCGTCGCGCATACCACCATTACTATCCAGCGCTACGACCGGTAAGCGATCGGAGTATTTTATAACGATCCACCTTATTCGGGGAAAGACCATCATTCGAAGCCGAAACATCGAGTTTCCGATCGGAAATATCGGATTTCGACGCGCTTAATCGACGGCGAACCGCGGCTCCGGAAACCGAACCCGGACCAACCCGTCTGAATTCACGTTGACAAGAGCGCGTCGCGGATCGGCCCGAACTGCCCCGCAGTGGCTCGCTCAAATCCGATCTCGGCGCTCAAACACCGTGTTTCTCGGCGCTCGCGGTCGTTCCGTGGCTGAACGGTCTCCGTCCTTTATTCGCATCTGCTCCCCTGGGTGTACTGTGTACGACACACCGCGGGCGATACGGACGCTCGTAGCTCGATCGGACTGACCGACCCAATCGAACCAATCGGGCGGACGGTGCTCTCGTCGCCGTTCGCGATCTCCACGCTCGGAACATCCAACACCCAACACCCAATACCCATCACCCATCACCTATGACACCACAACGTCAAAACTGGCGACCGATGGAATCGTCGACGGCAGGGGCTCGCTGTCGAAACTGCGGCACCCACGTCACCCAGCAGTTCGCACGCGTCTTCGGTGACAACGGGGATATCGTCCACGGCTGTCCTGGCTGTACGACGTACCGGGAAATGCAGTCCGGCGGCCACCTCCCACAGGAGGAGACCGGCTGAGGATCGAAGCGATTCGCTCGAGATGGCCGTAACGGCTCGTTTTCGTTCCCGATAGTCCAATCATTTCAAACATCTTATTCTGTAAAAAATACAGCAGGTTAAAGTCGGTGGTTCGCAAATAGGGCAGACGTGTACGATGGTCGGTGATGGACTGCTCGCCGAAGGCAATCGGGGAATCTCTTCCTCATAATGTCCGTCCAGACGAGTCGCTCCGGTCCGCTGGCGGAAAGCGAGGTCTTCCACATCCTCGGTAATGACCGACGGCGCGCAATCGTTCAACTGCTCGCCCAGGAGTCGGGACAGATCGACGTTTCCGACGTCGCCAACGAGATCGCCGCCACGGAGTCGGACACGACTCCGGTTCCGAACAACCTCTACAAGAGCGTCTACGTCTCGCTCCAGCAGACACATCTGCCGCAACTCGAGGAGGACGCAGTGATCGAATACGATTCGGACACCAAGACGATCCACCCCGGGCCGAACTTCGACGACGTGCTCACGTACGTCGACGGCCACGACGACGATCCCTCCCGCGTCCTCCAGCTCCACGTCGTCGCCTGCGTCGTCGGCCTGGGTATCATCGCGCTCTCGGGGCTGGAACTGCCGATGCTCTCGAGCCTGGATCCCGTACTCTGGAGCGTCGTAGTACTGCTTGCGATCGGTGCGAGCAGTCTGTACCGCTTGCTCGAGTGAGTGCCGATTTGGTTTATCGGTCCACCGAACAGTAGCAGCGTCGTGCTGCCCGTCGCTCCGACTCGGATCGTTTCCCGTGACGTCTGGCGTGACTCGCGGATCCGTCGGTTTTTATCGACCCTGTCATACGGGTTACTGGACGCCAGTTCCGGCGCAACCGCCGCGCGGGTCGCAGTTGCGTCGGTACATCGGGACAGCAATCCGTGTCAGTAGCGACCGACGTCCGATCCGCTCACCGGATCGGTGCGAGTGCCTGAATAAAAAAGAACGGACCGATCAGCCGGCGAGAGCGCCGATCGCGGCTCCCGGTTCGGTTACTGCTTCGTCCTCGTCGAGGTCGTCACCGTCCTCGACGAAGAGATAGATGTCCGCCTGTTCGACCACGATGCTGATCTGCTCGTCGGTATCGTGTTCGTCGTCTTCCTCGAGGCCGTCGTCCTCGTTCATGTCGTCTTCGTCATCGAGGCCATCATCGTCGTCGAGCCCATCCTCATCCTCGAGGCCGTCTTCCCCGTTGACCGGCTCGCCAACGGCGTCGGGTTCTTCGACGTACACGAAGATCGTCGCCTGTTCGAAGATGACGTCGAGTTGTTCGTCCTCGAGGCCGTCGGTTTCCTCGAATTCCTCGCCGTCCTCGTCGTTCAGTTCGTCGTCATCGAGGCTGTCGTCTTCATCGTCGAGGCCGTCGTCCTCGTTCATGTCGTCCTCGTCATCGAGGCCGTCGTCTTCATCGTCGAGTCCGTCTTCCTCGTCGACTGGCTCCTCAGTCGCTCCTTCGTCGTCGATATCCTCGGCGTCGACGACGATGAAGATCGTCGCGCTATCGACGGACACCCCGACGCTATCGTCCTGCTGAGCGGCGGTTCCGTCGCCGTCCTCGAGTAGTTCGGCACCTTCGAGCACCGCGAAGACGGTGGCGTCGCTGACAGTTACTTCGGTGTCAGTGTCGTCCTCGACGTCTTCGGGTTCTTCTTCGTCGATTTCGTCGGGTTCGTCGTCTTCGAGCTCATCCGATTCATCGTCTTCGATCCCGTCCGATTCGTCATCCTCGGCGTCTTCGGGCTCTTCTTCGTCGATTTGGTCCGACTCGTCGTCCTGGACGTCATCTAGGCCATCGATATCGCCGTTGAGCGCCGTCACGGTAGCCTGTTCGATCGATACGTCGAGTCCGCCCTCGGTAACCTCGAGTCCGGTCTCGTCCTCGAGTTCGTCCTCGACTGCGCCGTTCATTCCGTCGTCATTCGACTCGTCGTTCGTGTCGAGTTCGTCGTCATCCAACTCGTCGTCGTGCATCTCGTCGTCATCCAACTCGTCGTCATCGTTGAGTTCGTCATCATCGTCGCTCTCGTCCTCGTCGTCGAGACCATCGTTATCATCGACACCGTCGGTATCGTCCTCGAGGTCGCCGTCGTCGGCGTCGTCGAGTCCGTCGTCGGCGTCGATGTCGTTTACGTCGTCGACCGGCATCCCGTCGCCGTGGTCGACGTACGTGAATATCGTCGCCTGTTCGATGACGACGTCGATCGCGATCTCTTCGGGAATCTCGTCGACGTCCTCTTCAGGCTCCTCGTCGATGTCCTCATCCGGTTCGTCGACCGGTTCGTCATCGAGTTCGTCTTCGGGTTCCTCGTCTAGTTCGTCTTCATCGTCGAGGTCTTCGTCGGGCGCTTCGTCGACGGCTTCGACGGTAACGTCACCGTCGTCAGTCACCGCCTCACCATCCGGCGTCAGGTACGGGATGTCCGCTTCACCCGGCTCCAGATCCTCGTTTCCGAGGAAGTCGTACTGCTGGTTGTCGTTCGTGTCACGGTGCGGCATCGCGAACAGCGTCTCGGACTCCTCGAGCGGTTCGTCGAGCGTGATCTCGATGTTCTCGTGGGTCCCCGCCTCGAGGTACTCCGACACGCCGATGACGCTGTCGAACGGCGCGTCGGGGTCGTCGAGCAGGAGGCGACTGTCGTGGATCACCACGAAGCCGCCGTTCGCCATCGTCACTTCGTCGACGACGACCGTGTCGCCGTCAGTAGCCTGATCCTCGAAGGTTACGTACGCGCCTTGTTGGCCGTCGTCTTCAGGTTCGTCCGGTTCGAGTTCTACCTCCTCCTCATCGTCGTCATCGTTTTCCTCTTCGTCTTCGTCTTGTGTTTGTACAGCCTCTTCTCCTGCGTCGACGTCGGTATCGTGCTCGTCGACTGCTGCCGGTGCGCCGGCACCGGCTGCGGCGACCATCGCCCCGCTCGAGCACACCATCATCAACGCGGTGAGTACTACGAGCGCCTGGTTGCGTGCGTTCATGTTAACTGCCGTAAAGGCATGCGAAGGTCGTCGTATCGCTGCATAAACCGCTACAACGCTTTCGGGTGGAAACACCGGACTAGGCCGACCAAGCTGACGTTCGCGGGCTCCCACCGCGTCCGTTCGATTCGGAAACCCGGTGTTTTGTCGCCGACTCGGGTCCTAACTATTCGTTTTGCGGCTGTTCGCGGGACTTCGAGGCAGTGGGTTCGTGGTCCGGTAAACAGACGAGATTCTCCCTGCCCAGCCGAAGCTTCGTGACCTTGCCTTCCTCCTCGAGTTCGGCCAGTAAACGGCTGACTTTCGCCTTCGACCAGTCGACGGAGTCGACGATCCGTGATTGCTTCATGCGGCCGCCGTTCTCGTTGATCAGTTGCCGAACCCGTTCCCGATCGGTTATGAACTCCTCTTGATCCGGTTCCCGGTCGTTCCCGATGGACTCCCCCTTTTCGAGCCGATTGCGGATCGCGAGAAACCCCCCGAGCAAGGCGAGCCCGATGATCCCGACAGCCGCGGCGACGTGTGGCCCCCCGCCGAGCTGGAGGATCGGTTCCCGGCCGTACGATACCGGCCCGTAGGAACCGAACTCGATCCCGACGGAGAATTCGCTCGACGAGAGAGTGAGAGCGACGATACTACCCGAATGTCGGAAATGGCGTCTCATGGCATGTAAGTTGGGTGGTGGTCGCTCACTCGTCTCTGTACCGTCGTGACCGCTCTACAAAGTGTTTTTTATAATTCATTTATTGTTATTTATTGTTCTGTATCTCACAGGGAATGACAGGTGTGACTATCGATCGGTTCGCCCCAGTGCCGTGTCGGTCCACCCCCGATACGATGGCGAACTCGAGCGGCGGTCCCGGTTAGCCGGGCGACGACCACGGTACGTGGACCCGATCGCCGATGGAGAGATGACCGCCGGGAGCCTCGTCCGGCGTGTCGTCGGTCGTCTCGTCCGTCTGGTCCGTCTGGTCCGTCTCGTCCGGCGGCTGTTCGTCCGGATCATCGTCGTCCTCTTCCGGCGCATCGCCCGGACCGCCACACCCTGCGAGGGCGACGACGACCACGAGCGCAAGCGCCACCGCCACGACGAGTTCGCGTTCCATACCGGGGCGCAGAAGGCCGTTTGCGAAGGCCTCGAATAAACTCGGTCGGACGTTCGGGACGATTAGGTCGGATTCGATCCGGGTTCAGCGAGTAATACTGCTTTTCGTCGCCTCGAGTCGACGACGCGCGGGTGGGAACTCAGACACCCGGGACGCCGACAGCATCGAATCCGGTAACGCCGAGCACTGCGAGGGCGTAGAGGACGACCAGTACCGAGACCCACGCGACGATCGTGATCGCCGCCGCGTCGACCCAGCCACCGGGGTATCGGGAGTTGATCACCGCCAGGTAGGAGACGAATACGAGCAACGGTCCGAGAAGCGGAATCCACCCGAAGAAAAAGCCGACGACGGCCCAGACGATGGCACCGATCAACGCGGTGCCGATCGCGTACGTGTAGTTCTCCGCATCCACGATTACTTTCGCGCCCATGAAAATCCCGAGGGCGCCGATCAGCAGGCTGACGCCGAATACGATGAGGCTATCGATCATATTCGGCGGTGAATCCCTCCGTACCGTTAGTTATCTCTCACGTACACGGACTGGATCGCACGTTAACCGCACGGAAGCGTAAACAATACGTCATTCATCGTATTTGGGGAACGATCACGCCAACAGGGTGGGCGACCGCGGTGGCGACCGTGATCGAACGGAACAGGTGCCGGTCCTCACGATACCGTCGCCTTTCAGTCGGTAAGATCGGTGTTTCCCCCGTCCGAGAGGACGAATTCCCCGGAACCCGGTTCGGTTCCACGGCGCCCACCGTCGACGAGCGAGTGGATACCGGCCCGGAGATCAACCCGTGACTCGAACCCGAGGTCGCGCCGGGCTTTCGATACGTCGGCTCCGCTGTGGCGAACGTCGCCCGGTCGCGGCTCCGTATGGACGATCGGCGAGGCCGAATCGGTCACCTCTCTTATTATCTCGGCGAGTTCCCGGATCGAGGTTCGATCCCCGGTCCCGACGTTGTAGGCCTCGCCGACGGCGTCGGTCGTCGCCGCGGCGAGGTTCGCCCTGACGACGTCCGTGACGTGGACGAAGTCGCGCGTCTGCTCGCCGTCCCCCTGGATCGTGATCGGCTCGCCGGCGCTTGCTTGCTCCAGAAACGTCGAGATGACGCCGCTGTAGGGGCCCTGCTGGCGTGGCCCGTAGACGTTGAAGTACCGCAGGGCGACGGTCGGCAGATCGTACAACTCCTCGTAGCGACGGGCGTACCCGTCGAGGGCGAGTTTCTGGATTCCGTAAGGGGAAGTCGGTTCGGTCGTCGCCGTCTCGGAGACCGGAAGCTCGTCGGGGTGGCCATAGATCGCCGCACTCGAGGCGAGGACGACCCGTGCGTCCTCCCGCCGGGCCTGTTCGAGCACGAGCAGGCCGGCGTCGAGGTTCGTCCGGTTGCTCTCCCAGGGCTCGTCGACGCTTTGCGTGACGGAGACGATTGCGGCCTGGTGGAAGATCAGATCGGCTCCGCTGGCGGCCCGCCGGAGCAGGTCGGGATCACCGACGTCGCCGTCGTAGACGTCGATGTCGACGTCGCCGTCATCGTCGTCGGGCAGGTTTCCCCGACGGCCGCTCGAGAAGTCGTCGAGCACGCGTACGTCGTTGTCCGGAGCGAGCGCGTCCACGAGGTGGCTCCCAATGAACCCGGCACCGCCGGTGACGAGTATCGTCCGGTCACGGATCGGTGGCGTAGCCATCGCCGGACCGACGTCGTGCACGCCGTTTAGTATCCCTCGCCTATGGCTCCGTAGATGGTCTCTACGCGGAGATCGGGGCCGAACTGGCTCTCTCGAAGCGCTGACGCAGCGTCGTGGGTTCGCGTAAATGGTACCGATACCTACCACGTCCGGAAATCGACTCTCGACGGTCCCGGAAACCGAGCGTTCGGGTCCCTTGTGCCCCTACTGCCCGTCGAACGCCGGTACCGACCGATCCGCCGGCCGAAACATGAAAAACATCCCGTCACTGGCGTGGGTGCCGCTGTTCCTCCTGTGGTTCGGCATCGGCGAGGACGTGAAGGTGACCCTCATCGCGCTCGGGGCGTTTTTGCCGGTGTACCTCAACTTCTCGACGGGAATCCGGGACGTTGACCGGGACCTGCTCGAGGTTCGCGAGCGACTCGAGCAGACGACCGTGCTCGCCACCCACGACGTCGAAGAAACGACCTCCCTCGCGGACCACGTGGTCGTCCTCGACGACCAGCCCGGCTCCGTCGAGCGGTAGATCGACGTCGACGTCGCTCGAGCGCGCGATCGAACCGACGAAGCCCTCGTTCCGGTCCGCGAGGCGATCGGCGACGCGCTGGGGATCTGATCGCGGTCGCCGCATCGATCGACGCCTCGAGGCAGGGGTTCGTCGACCGGGCAACCGAAGCTATATGCGCCCGCCTCGACAACCGCTGGCCAATGACCGTCGATCTCGTCGTGCGGAACTGTACCGTGGTCACCCCCGCAGGCCGAACGCCGGACGCGGGCGTCGCCGTCGAGGACGGCACCATCGTTGCCGTCGGCCGAAGCGACCGGTTGCCCGACGCCGATCGCGTCGTCGATGGCGAGGGCCGTGTACTCGTCCCCGGTATCGTCGACTGTCACATCCACAACCGCGAGCCGGGCCTCGAGTACAAGGAGGACTGGGAGTCGGCCACCCGCGCCGCAGCGGCCGGCGGCCTGACGACCGTCGTCGGGATGCCCAACACCGACCCCGTCATCGACAGCGCCGACCGCCTCGAACTGAAGTACGACCGCGGCGAGGCCGCTGCCCACGTCGACTTTCAGAGCTACGCGGTCGTCACCTCGGAGAACCTCGACGAGATCCCGGCGCTTTCCGACGCCGGCGTCCTCGGCTACAAGGTCTTCCTCGGCTCGACGGTCGGGGACGTGCCGCCGCCGAGCGACGGGGAGATCCTCGAGGCGATGGAGCGCATCCGGGAGACGGGGAAGCGACTCGGCTTCCACGAGGAAAACGGCGAGATCATCGATTACTATACGGAGAAGTTCAAGGAAGAGAGCCGGAACGATCCTATCGATCACTCCCACTCCCGGCCCGTGATCGCCGAGCAGGAGGCCGTCGAGCGGATGATCACCTTCGCCGAGGAGACCGGCGCGAAGATCCACATGTTCCACGTCTCCTCGGGGTCGGCGGCCGAGGCCGTCGCCCGCGGGAAGGACCGCGGCGTGGACGTGACCGCCGAGACGACGCCTCACTACCTCTGGTTCACCGAGGACGTCATGCGCGAAAAAGGGAATCCGGCGCGGATCCAGCCGCCGATCCGGGACGCCGACGAACGGGAGCGGCTCTGGGAGGTCGGGATCGAGGGGGGTGCGATCGACTGCTTCGCGACCGATCACGCACCCCACACCCCCGAGGAGAAGAAGGTCGACGATCCCTTCGGGAACACCTGGGACGCGACCTCGGGCTTCGTCGGTCTCGAGACCGAAGTTCCGGTGATGCTGTCGTTCGTAAACGAGGGCCGGTTCACCCTCGAGGAGTGGGTCCGCCGCCACTCGATGCGGCCCGCTCAGGTCTGGGGCATGTACCCGCAGAAGGGATCGCTGCAGGTCGGGACCGACGCCGACTTCACGATCGTGGACCCCGACGAGGAGTGGACGCTCGAGGATAGTTCGGCGTTGCACTCGAAGAACTGCGTGACGCCGTTCGTCGGGGAGTCGTTCACCGGCAAGGCCGTTGCGACGGTGGTTCGTGGTGAGGTGGTGTACGAGGACGGCGACGTGGTCGGTGAGAGTGGGTACGGGACTCGAGTCGAGGTAGACGACGATTCAGCGACCTGATCGAATACTGTCTTCTCCCCATCACAACTGGCTCATCACGTCAGCGAGGGACGGTTATGAGCGGAAGGGGAAGTCATCACGGCCCAAACGAGTGGTTTGAGCCGGGTGAGGAACCGATAGGCCGGATTTAATCCGCGCGGGTTTCGATGCGCCCGCTCGAGAATAGCCCCTGCCGTGCGGGGCTTCCCTCGTGCAGTTTTCGTTCCCGGATCCGCCGGCGCTCGGGACGTTCTCGAGCGCTCGAATGTTCCCAGTAAGTGAGAGTAACACACACTTTATATTCACCTCACGGGCCTTCCACCGGGTGAGGGATCGATCCATGACTGCGACCGACGCTGACGTCGAAGGCGACTCCGAGACGGATAGAACGGAACGACTCCGGTCGGTGTACCTCTCCGTGACCGACGGCGAGGCCGAGCCGACGGTCGAAACCCAACGCGAGGAGGCAACGACCCGGGAGTTGCGCGAGGAACGTGCCGAGGAGGCGGTCGGTCCCGCGGAACTGCACGGCCTCGACGATGCCATCGACGACCCGGATCCGTCGAACGCCCCGTCGTAAGGCTCCTTGTCGCGCTGCGTCCGTTACTCGAGCTCGAGATCCGCCCCGACCGCGTCCTCGACCGAGGAGAACCCGTCTCGCTGGAGCAGCGCCGCCAGTCCTCGGTTGATACGTTTCGCCGTCGACGGGCCGCCGTAGATGAACCCGGTATACAGTTGGACGAGCGACGCGCCCGCCCGGATCTTCTCGTAGGCGCTCTCGGCGGAGTCGACCCCGCCGACGCCGACGATCGGCAACTCGCCGTCGGTATGCTCGGCGATCGCCCGGATCACGGCGGTCGACCGGTCCGCGATCGGCTTCCCACTCAGTCCACCCCACTCCTCACGCTCGGGCGACTCGAGGCCCTCGCGGGTCGTCGAGGTATTCGTGGCGACGATGCCGTCGACACCCAACTCGCGCACGATGTCGACGAGTTCGAGGATCGACTCCTCGGGCGAGTCGGGACCGATCTTCACGAGGATCGGCACGTCCGCGTCGTTTTCGGCCGCGAGCGTCTCGAAGATCCGCTCGAGGTGTTCGGGCGAGGATTCGTCGAACTCCTCTGGGGTGTTGGGACAGGAGACGTTGACGACGACGTAGTCGGCAAAGGGCGAGAGGCGATCGAAGACGCGCCGGTAGTCCTCGATGGCCTCGTCGGCCGTCGAGGAGTTCATTTTCCCGACGTTGACCCCGAGCGGGACGCCGGGCGTGCCGTCTTCCTCGAGGCGTTCCTTAACGCGCTCCATCCCCTGGCCGTTGAAGCCCATCCGGTTTATCATCCCGCGGTCCTCCCGCAGGCGGAACAGTCGGGGGCGATCGTTTCCCTCCTGGGGGTACGGCGTGACGGTCCCGATCTCGACGAAGCCAAAGCCCAGCGCGGCCAGCGCGTGGGTCATTTCGGCGTTCTTGTCGAACCCGGCGGCCACGCCGACTGGGTTCGGGAACGTCTCGCCGAACAGGTCGACCTCGAGGGCGGGGTGGTCGTAGCCGTAGGCGTACGACAGCGCCGCTCTGGTCGGTCGCGTGGACTGGGCCGCCCGGAGCGTCCGCTTGCCGAGATCGTGGGCGGTCTCGGCCGGCAGTTTGAACGCGAGTGGACGAACCCGCGAGTACAGCGTCATTGCCGGGAGATGGTGCGGCCGGATGGTAAACGTCCCGGACTGTGGTGACGCGAGCGGGCGTCGACGTGGACGTGGACGTGGACGTCGACTTCGACCCCGCCGACCGCTACAGCGACGGCTCCTCGAGCAGCGCCATGATCGCCCCGCCGCCGCCGACGCTCATGCCGACCATGCCGCGTTCGGCGTCCTCGCGCTGGAACTGGTACGCGAGGCTCGTCGCGAGCATGCCACCGGAGCCGCCGATCGGATGACCGAAGGCGACCGCGCCGCCCAGGGGGTTCATCCGCTCGCGGGGGATCCCGAGCCGTTCCATGACGTACACCGACTGCGCGGCGAAGGCCTCGTTGATCCAGTAGGCGTCGACGTCCGCGACAGCGAGGTCGTTGCGCTCGAGCAGTCCCGCGACGACGTCCCCGACGGCCTCGTTGAACTCGTCGGGGTCCCGGTAGACCAGGTCGTAGTCGACCAGCCGTGCCATCGGCTCGAGGCCGCGTTCGTCCGCTGTTTCGGCGTCGGCGAGCAACACGGTCCCCGCACCGTCGCTGAGCTTCGAGGCGTTCCCCGGAGTGATCGTTCCCTCCTCGCGGAACGAGGTCGGCAACTCGGCGAGGTCCTCGAGCGTCGAGTCCGGACGCGGCCCTTCGTCCTGCCCGACGTGCTCGTCCCCCGTCTCGACGGGCACGATCTCCTCGTCGAACGTGCCGGACTCGATCGCTTCGGCCGCGAGTCGATGGCTCTCGAGGGCGTACTCGTCCTGGGCCTCGCGGGAGATACCCTCGCGATCGACCAGTCGCTCGGTGATCTCTCCCATGTGGACGTCGAGGTTTCGGTCCCACAGCGAGTCGAGGATCATCGAGTCCTTGATCCGAACGTCGCCGTGACGTCGCCCTTTCCGGTAGTCGGGGAGGATCCAGGGGGCGTTGGTCATCGACTCGAAGCCGCCGGCGACCGCGAGGTCCGCCCGACCGGCGTCGATCCGGTCCGCCGCGAGCGTGATCGCCCGGAGCCCGGAGCCGGAAGCCTCGTTGACCGTCGTGGTCTGGGTCGCGTTCGGCAGTCCGGACTCGACGACGGCCTGTCGACCGGGTACCTGGCCGATTCCCGCCTGGATGGCGTTGCCAAGGCCCACCCAGTCGACGTCGCCGCCGTCGACCGGGGCACGCTCGAGGAGTCCGTCGATCGCCGTGCGGGCGAGTTCGACGGCGTCCACGTCCGCCAGCGATCCCAGCAACGTTCCGTGGGGCGTGCGTGCGCCGTCGACCAGCACGACGTCGGTATCGGCGTCAGCGTCGGCGTTCCGTGCCATGACCGGCTGTACAACGTCAGGGAAAATGAACGTTTACGGACTTACAGCCCTCGGCGGATCGCCGGTCGTGTCGTCGCTCATCCACTCCCGAAACGAACGGGCGAATCCGGACACTGGCTGCTCTCGGCCCCGTCGCTCCCAGTTGCGGGTCGAATCCGGGAGCGGGAATAACGAAACCGTTTTCCTCCGGCTAACGCTTGCATCGACTAACGAAAAGAGCCATGAGTAGCAAACGACGGCCACCCGAGGGGATGGGCCGTGGCGGCTAACCGAGTGCTCGTACCGCTGTCGGACACGGTGACTGTTCGGCAGACGGTCGACTACGCCATCCGGTCCGGCCTCGAGGACGCCGACGAACTCGAGTGTCATCTGGTGGTCGCGCTCCCGTACGACGAGGAGATGCCCGAGGGGCGCACCCAGGCCGACGAGGCCGAGGAACTGCTCTCCCGGGCTCGCAACTGGGCCGAGGAAGACGCCGGCGACGCCGAGGTACGGATCGAAACGGCGGCGCTTGGCACCGACGAATACCTCTTCGGACCGCGGGACTACGCGGAGATCTTCGCGTCTTACGCCAGGGACCGCGAAATCGACAGGATCGTGCTCGATCCGGAATACCAGCCCGGGGTTACCGCACGGATACTCCAGCCACTCGAGCGCGAACTCGACCGCCGGGGGGTCTCGTACGACGAAGCACCGGTCGACCGACCGGCACGACACGGGCGACTGGTCACGGGCGGACAGCGGTTCGACCAGCTGTTCGCGACGTTCTGGATCTCCTTTGGCTTCTATCTCGTATTGGGGGATCCGTTCTACTGGTTCGACATCGTGACCGGCGTCGCGGTCGCTGGGATCGTCTCGGCGACACTCGCACAGGTCACGTTCTCGTTCCCGCTGGACCGCGTGCGGTCGCCGATCCGTGTCGGTCGGTTCATTCTGTACATCCCGTACTTGCTCTGGGAGATCGTCAGGGCGAACATCGCGGTGTCGGCCGTGATCCTCCGTCCGTCGATGCCGATAGAGCCGACGCTGACGCGGGTCAACGCCCGCGTCCGCAGCGGACTCCCACTGACTGCGCTGGCAAACAGCATCACGCTCACGCCGGGGACGCTGACCGTCCGCGCCGACGATCAGCGACTGCTGGTCCACACGCTGATCCCGTCCGCTCGCGAGGACCTCTTCGATGGCGGCCTCGAGAAGGCGATCCGGTTCGTCTTCTACGGTCGGGAAGCGGCGGGCGCGATCGCCTCACCGCGGGAGCGCGACGACGCGGACGTCGTCGGAGGTGACGAACTGTGATCCCCGAACCGTTCGCCCTCGAGGAGGCGTTCCTCGTCGCAGCCGGCCTGTTCGTCGTGCTCGCGATCGCGATGTTCTACCGCGCGGTCGTCGGGCCGACGACCCAGGATCGACTGCTCGCCGTGAACGTGCTCGGCACCAACACGGTCGTCATTCTGGCGCTGCTGGCCGTCGCACTCGACCAGCCGTGGTTCCTCGACGTGGCGCTGATCTACGCCCTGCTGAACTTCCTGATGTCGGTCGCCATCTCGAAGTTCACCGTCGAACGAGGTGGTGTCCTGTGATCGAAACGCTGCGGTTCTGGGCGGCCGTCGTCCTGCTCGGACTCGGCGTGTTCTTCACGTTCGTCTCGACGGTTGGCATCCTCCGGCTGCCGGACATCTATTCGCGGGCACACACCGCCTCGCAGACGGACACGCTCGGGGCCGGGTTCGCTCTCGCCGGGGTCGCCCTGGCCTTCGGCTGGCGCCACGTGACGGTCTACACCGTCCTGTTGCTGTTTTTCGTGTTCGTCACGAACCCGACCGCAGCCCACGCGATCGCCCGCTCCGCGGCGGAGACGGGGGTCGAACCGCTGCTGGCGAACGAAGGCGAGGAGACCGATGCCGAGACCGTCGCCGACGGGGGTGAGAAGCGATGAGCGCGTTCGCCTACGCGCTTGCGGTGTTCATCCTGGCGTCGGCGGTCGCCACGGCCCTGTTCCGTGACGTGCTCTCGACGATCATCGTCTTCGGCGCGTACAGCCTGGGGATGGCGATCCTCTATACGTTCCTGCTAGCCCCGGACGTCGCGATGACCGAGGCCGCGATCGGCGCCGGCGTGACGACGCTGTTGCTGTTGCTGACCATCGCGCGGACGGCCAGACCGTCGACGGACCACCTGTTCGAGCGGGTCGACGTGCCGGCGGTCGTCGCGGTCGGCGCGCTCGTCGTCGTCCTCACGGCCACCGTACTGCCCGAGATGTACGAACTCGGGAGCACTACGACTCCGGTCTGGTCGAACGAGGACGTGACCCAGCACTACATCGAGAACACGTACGAACAGACCGGTATCCACAACGCCGTCTCGGCGGTGCTCGCCGCCTACCGTGGGTTCGACACCTTCGGCGAGGCGGTCGTCGTCTTCGCCGCGGGCATCTCGACGCTGCTCGCGCTGAACCGGGAGGTGTTCGCCTAAATGTCCGACGCTAACTCTCGAACCGATTCCTACGACGACACCTACACCGAGAGCCAGGTAATCATGACTTCCGTCAAGATCATCGCTCCTTTCACCCTCACGTACGGCCTCTTTCTGGTCTTTCACGGGGCCAACACGCCGGGCGGGAGCTTCCAGGGCGGGACGATCGTCGGCGTCACCGTGTTGATGCTAGCGTTCGCCTTCGGTATCGACCCAACCCGCCGCTGGCTACGGGACGGGGTGCTCGTAGGGCTCGCCACCGGCGGTGTCGCGATCTTTACCGCCGTCGGCCTCGGGATGATCGCGCTCGGCGGGAACTTCCTCGAGTACGACCGGCTGTACTACGAACTCGGGATCAAGCAGAAGTGGGGCCTCGAGGCGATCGAGATCGGCGGCATCTCGCTGATCGTCTCGTCGGTCATCATCACGCTGTTCTTCGCGATGGCGGCCGGATTTACCCCGGACCGGCAGAACGGAGCGAGAACCGAAACGGGTGCCGAAACGCCGGCCGAGCGACGCGGTCGCGGACGCGGACGCGGCGCTGGCAGTTCGGATACGGAGGTGAGCGACGATGATTGATCTACTCGCGACGCAGTACGCCTACGTCCTGCTGTTCGTCCTGTTCGGAATCGGGATCTACATGGTTATCGCAAACGAGAACCTCGTCAAGAAGCTGATCGGCGTCAGTCTCTTCCAGTCGGCGATCTTCCTGTTTTTCATCGCCATGGCCTACGTCGAGGGCGGGTCGGCACCGATCGTGCCCGCCGACGGGCCGGTCGCCAGTCCGCTGCCGCAGGTCATCGTGCTGACCGCCATCGTCGTCGGCATCGCCATGACGGCGGTCGGCCTGGCGCTCGTCATCCGCATCTACTCGGAGTACGGAACGCTCCGCGAAGACACGCTCAGGGAGGTGCGCGCCGATGAGTAGCGTCGAACTGCTCCCGGACGTTCTCTCCGGGATCGTCGACCTCGTTCCGGTCCTGCTGATCGTCACGCCGATCCTCATGGCCGCCGCTCCGGTCGCGCTCGGTCTGCGGTTCGACCGGACCGGCTGGACAGTCGCCGCGATTACCGCCGTCGGACTGGTCGCCGGCGCCCTCGCGCTCGCGGCCGAGGTCTACACGCGCGGCGCGGTGATCCACAACCTCGGCGGCTATCCGCGGACCTACGGGATCGAACTCGTCGCCGACGAGTTCTCCACGGCCATCGTCGTCCTCGTCGCGACGATTTCGGCGGGCGTGCTCGCGTACACCCGCCGCGGCGGCCCGCGCGGGAACACCTTCTACAGCGCCTACCTGCTGTTGACCGGCGGCCTGCTCGGTATCTCGCTGACCGGCGACGTGTTCAACCTGTTCGTCTTCCTCGAGATCTCGAGTCTCGCGACCTACGCCCTGATCGCCAGCGGGGACGGCCCGGAGTCGGCAGTCGCGGCCCTGAAGTACCTCATCCTGGGGACGATCGGGGCCTCGATCTACCTGACCGGCGTCGCCTTTCTCTTCATGGCGACAGGGACGCTGAACATGGCCGAACTCGCACTGGCGATCCCCGAAGCAGAAGCGCAGGTGCTGGTTCGGGCCGCGTTCGCGTTCATCTTCGTCGGCTTCGCGCTGAAGGTCGCCCAGTGGCCGTTACACACCTGGCAGCCCAGCGCCTACCAGCACGCACCCGACGGCGTGACGCCGCTGGTCGCCGCGCTCGTATCGACCGCCTCGGCGTACGCGCTCGGGCGCGTGATGTACACCGTGTTCGGTCCCGACTTCCTCACGTCGACACCCTATCTCACAGAGATCGTCGTCACCGTCGGGACGGTGTCGATCCTGGCCGGCAGCACCCTCGCGGTGATCCAGCGGGACGTCAAGCGGATGCTCGCGTTCTCTTCCGTCTCGCAGTTCGGGCTGATCGTGGCCGCTTACGGCCTCGTCAACGAGACCGCCTTCGTCGGTGCGACCATCCACCTCGTCGGCCACGGGCTGATGAAGGCCGGCCTGTTCGCCGCGGTCGGCCTCGTCTCGGTCAGTTATGGCGCCCGGACCGTCGACGAGTACGCGGGCCTGGCGAACAACCGACCCGTCGCCGCCGGGGGGACGGCCGCCCTGCTGATCGCGCTCGTCGGCGTCCCGCCAGCGGTCGGCTTCGTCGGCAAGTGGTACATCGGCCTCGGGGCCGTCCGGGCCGAACAGTGGCCCGTCGCAGCCGTCATCTTCCTCAGCACGATGTTGACGCTTGCCTACACCGCCAGACTGATCGAGAAGATGTACTTCACGCCGGCGAGTCCGCTCGAGGCGGCCCACCCCTCCGAGCCCGTCGCGGCGGACGGCGGGGACGGCGACGGCTCCTCGCCGCTCGACAGGGGTGTGCCGGGCGCGGTCTCCGTCGGGATGGTCGCGCTGGTCGTCGTCGCCGCGGTCGGCGCGATCGCGCTCGGCTTCGCCGGCGGCGCGTTCTTCGAACTGCTGGATCCGTTCGTCTCGGAGGTGTTTAACTGATGGTGACCGTCGAAAGCGTTCGACCGCTGGCCGCCGTCCTGGTGTCGGCGATCGCGGTCGTTCTGATCGTCGCGTCGTATCGTCGGCCGAACGTGCGCGAGGGGTGGTCCGTGCTGGCCGCCGTCTCGAAGTTCGCAATCGTCGCCAGCATGCTCCCCGGCGTCCTGTCGGGGACCGTCTACGAGTGGAGCCTCGCGGACTCGCTGGGCGTGGAGTTCCTCGCCGGCGTCGACTTCGCGCTGCGGGCCGATCCGCTCGGCATGCTGTTTGCCATGCTCGCCAGTTTCCTCTGGATCTTCACGTCGTTCTACGCCGCGGGCTACATGCGGGGACTGGACGAACACTCCCAGACCCGCTTCTTCGCGGCGTTCGCGGCCAGCCTCTCGACCGCTGTGGGGATCGCCTTCGCGGCGAACCTGGTGACGATCTTCGTCTTCTACGAACTGCTGTCGCTCGTGACCTATCCACTGGTCGCACACAACGAGGACCACGAGGCCCGCGTCGCCGGCCGCAAGTACCTCACGTACACGTTCTTCGGCGGCGGGGTCTTCCTGCTCGCCGGGACCGTCATGGTCTACTGGCTCACGAGCACCGTCGGGACGGCGACGACGGCCTTCGAGGCCGGCGGGATGGAACTGCTGGCCGAGGCAGCGGCCGCCGAACCCGGCTACGCCCAGGCTGCGTTCTTCCTGCTGATCGCCGGCTTCGGCGTCAAGGCCGCGGTCATGCCCTTGCACTCCTGGCTGGCGGACGCGATGGTCGCGCCGACGCCCGTTTCCGGGCTGCTCCACGCCGTCGCGGTCGTCAAGTCCGGCGCGTTCGGCGTCGCACGGGTCATCCTCGAGGTCTACGGTCCAGGGCTCATCCACGACCTACCGCTCTCCGTGCCGGGGATCGGTGAAGTCGGGCTGAACGTCCCGGTCGCGATCGTCGCGGCGTTTACGCTGACCGCCGCGAGCATTATCGCGATGCGCAAGGACCACCTCAAGCGGCGACTCGCGTTCTCGACGACGGCCCAGTTGTCCTACATCGTGCTCGGGCTCTCGATGTTGCATCCCTACGCCGTCGTCGGCGCGCTCTTTCACATCCCCGCCCACGCGTTCGCGAAGCTCACCCTGTTCTTCTGTGCGGGGGCGATCCACGTCGAGACCCACACCGACTACGTCAGCGAGATGGCCGGCATCGGCAAGCGAATGCCGCTGACGATGTCGGCGTTCGCGATCGGCGCGGCGGGGATGGCCGGCATGCCCCTGATCGCCGGCTTCGTCAGCAAGTTCTACATGCTGCTCGGTGCCGGCTACGTCGGCGGCGAGTACTGGCTGTTCGCGGGCACGTTGCTCCTCTCGGGCGTGCTCAACATCGCGTACCTCTGGCCGGTGGTCTACACGGCCTTCTTCGAGAGCGAGGACCACCACGACGCGAAACCCGTCCTCGAGTTCTCGCGGGGCGGCGTCTTCGAGTCGTACTTCGCCGAGGACCGCGTGGCGACCGACGGCGGCGGGGCCGAAGATGCGGCGGAAGCGACCGAAACCGAAGCCGGAACCGAGACGGAAGACGACTACGAGTACGCCGTCGACGAGTACCCGAGCGACCACACCGTCCCCGGGGAGACCGACAGCGGGGGTGAACGCGTCGGTACCGTCGACCACCACGGCGACCACGAGGACCACCTCACCGGCGGTCCGCCGGCCGAGGGGTGGGAACGGCGCTCCCCGTTCGCGGAGAGCACCTGGCTCATGATCGCGCCGATCGCGGTCATCGCGACCGGCGCGGTCGTCCTCGGAATCGTCCCCGACACCGCCGTCTTCCTCGAGGTGGCGACGACCATCGTCGAGGGGGTCTTCGACGTCGAATCGTTCGGTGAGTTACAGGGCCTGTCGCTTTCCGAAGCACTGGAGGTGATCGCCGAATGATCGGCACCGAACTCGAACTCCTCTCCGTCGCGTACCCGCCCCTTCTGGTGTTCGCGGCGGCGCTGCTCGTGCTCGTCCTGCCGCGGATCGCCGGCTACGCCGTCGGCGCGCTCAGCCTCGCGGCCGTCCTGGCGATCTCGCTGACCGCCCCGGAGGGACAGCACCTCGCGGGCACCTTCCTCGGCCACTTCGAGGTCGTCCCCTACTACGTCGACGACTTCTCCCGGCTCGTCGGGATCGGCCTCGGGTTCCTCGGGGTCTGTTCGGTTATCTACGCCTACTCGAGCGAGGCCAGCCGGGAGCTGACGGCCATCGCGCTCGCCTACGTCTCATCGTCGCTCGGGGCGGCCTTCGCCGGCGACTGGCTCGTCCTGGTGTTCATGTGGGAGCTGATGGCCCTGACGAGTACGCTCGTCGTCTGGCACTACGGCGGCGAGGCCGTCCGGGCCGGCTTCCGGTACGCGCTGTTCCACGGCACCGGGGGCGTGATCGTCCTTCTCGCGGTCGCCGCTCACTACGTGGAAGCCGGCACGTTCGTCTACGACGGCTCCGGGATTGCAGCCGGCTTCCCGGCGCTGCTCGCCGTGATCGGAATGGGCGTCAACGTCGGTTTCGTCGGCCTACACGTCTGGCTACCCGACACGTACCCACGGCCCCACATCGCTGCGTCGGTGTTCCTCTCGGTGTTCACGACGAAGACGAGCGCGTTCGTCCTCTACCGGGCGTTCCCGGTCGGCGCCGAAAGCGATCTGACGATCTACGTCGCGTACATGGGCGGCGTGATGTCCGTCTACGGGGCGACCTTCGCGCTCCTCCAGCACGACATGCGGGCGCTGCTGTCGTACCACATCCAGGCCCAGATCGGCTACATCGTCGCGGGGATCGGGATCGGCTCGCATCTCGCAACCGCCGGCGCGATGAGTCACCTGTTCAACAACATCCTGTTCAAGAGCCTCCTGTTCATGGCCGTCGGCGTCGTCATCTATCGCACCGGCGAAGAGGACCTGTACAAGCTCGGCGGCCTCTGGCGGGAAATGCCGCTGACTGCGGTCGGGTTCGGCCTCGGTGCCCTGTCGATCACCGCCATCCCCGGCTTCAACGGCTACGTCAGCAAGGGGATGATTTTCGACGCGGCCGATCCGGGCTACTACGGCCAACCCGAGTACCAGGCGCTGTACTATCTCCTGTGGCTCGGCGCGATCGGGACCCTGCTCTCGTTCATCAAACTCGGCTACTACGTCTTCTTCCACGGTGAGAGTGACATCTCGGTGCCCGACGCCAAACCCGGGCAGACGGTCGCGATGTTTGGCCTCGGTGGCGCCTGTCTCCTCTTCGGCGTCTGGTGGCAGGGGCTTGCCGACCTCGCGCCGCTGATCGAGGAGGGTACCCACGCCTTCGAGTACTACGGCGGCGAGAGTCACCTGCACCCCTACAGTGCGAGCCACCTCGAGACGGCGGGGATCCTGACGGGCGTCGCGGCCGTCACCTTCGTCGTCGTCCGCAAACCGCTCTCGAAACTCGACCTCTCCGATCCGGCCCGGGTCGTCTTCCCGGCGGGGTACTACCTCGGGCGCTGGTCGATGCTCGCGGTGACCGAGACGTACGCGGCGGTCGACGCCGCCGTCGTCGGGTTCGTCACGCGGTGTTACTGGATCGGGAACAACCCGGTACTGGCCGTCGAGGAGGCCGCACGCCGGATCCCGATGGTCGACGTCGACGAGCGCCGGCCGGCCGACGGCGGACAGCCATCGACGATCCACCTCCGGACGACGATCGGGACGACGGTGCTCCTGCTAACGATCGTGTTGACGGTGGTCCTGTGGCTGCTCGTTAGCTGAGCGGCCCTGGCAGTCGGTACCGGTTTTCGACTCGAGTCACGGGGCGTCCCGAACGGACGTTCGATGCTCGAGGAGAACAGAGAACACACCGGGCCCCGAGGAGAAGCGGGGATCCGGGGAGACGACCTCCCGACTCACTCCGCGTCCGTCGACTCCGCGACGGACGACGGCCGCCGCTCTGGAACGGCGATCGCTCGTTCCTCGCTCGAGGTCCGAAGCGCGGGCTTCGACCGCGTCGCCTCGCGCCGGTCGCGCGTGCCGCCGTGCTCCCCTTCGGCCGCCGTTCTGCCGTCCGCGTCGTTGCCGGTGTTGCCGCTGACACCTCGCGGCGTCAGGTAATCGCCGTCGACCTCGATCCCCGCGTCCGCACAGAGGCGTTTGAGCACCGACCGGGCTCCCTCGGTCGTGATCGCGGGCGGCGCGATGGCGCGTTCGCGTGCCACCTCGGTCGCCGTCCGGTCCTCGAGAATCGCCGCTATCTCGTCGTCGTCGTGCCCGCGCTCCCGGAGCCGTTCGCGTACCCGACGAGCGATCGAGGGGGCGTGACGCGTCGGAAACAGCGGCCAGTCGTTCGACGGCGGGTCGAGGACGACGCCGTACCGGCGCAGCGGCGTCCGGGCCGGGGCGAGCAGCGTGACGTCCTCCTGTCGCTGGGACTTGCCGAGCACGCGGATCGTCCCGTCGTAGAAGTCGACGTCGTCCCACGTCGCGCCCGCCCGGCGGTCGTCTTCGGGGACGCGGAACAGCTCCGATCCCCGGACCGCGGAGTGTGCGAGCAGGGCGACCATCGCGTACTCGCGAAGGCAGGTCCGTCGCTCGTCGGGATTCTCCCGGTCGGCCTCGAGTGCGCGCTCGCGGACGTAGCGCTCGAGGCGTCGCCGGGAGTCGGCGCTCCAGCGGTCGTCGTCGGCAGAGGCGCTCGAGGCGTCGGGGAGCGCCGCTTCGGCGTCCCTGTCGGTCGCCGGGTTCTCCGGGACGATTCCCCCGCGAACGCACCACGAGAGGAACGCCCGGACGACGGCGTAGTAGGTGTGGGCAGTCGAGGCCGTGTACGTCCCACCGTCGGCTCGCTCCCGGAGTTCGCGGGCGTACGAGCGCATGTGATCGGCCTCGAGCGCTCGGATCGCGACTACGTCGTGTTCCCGCTCGAGCCAGTCGGCGAACCGGTGCAGGATCGATCCGGCCTTGGCCGCGTACGCACCGGCCCCGGAGCCGTCGGGGTCGCCGACCGACTTGCGCTGGAGGTAGGCGTCGACCGCGTCGGCGACGGCGACGCGGTCGCGGTCGCAGTCCTCCGCGGCGCCCGAGTCCGAGGGCAGGGCGTCGGTCACGCCGGGATCACCCCCGGGTTGTCGCTCGAGTCCGACGTTGCTGGAGCCCCTGTCCGGGGTCGAACACCGGAGTCGACGCGACGGATCATCGTACAGTTCTTACTCGGTCACTGCCGTAAATCTGTGTTTCGCCCTCGCCTTTTCCGTGGCCGTCGTCCACGTCCACCCCTCGATCCCGCCGACCTCTCCCGACGCTTACTCGAGGTAGCCCAGGTCCGCCAGCCGATCCTCGACCGCGTCGTCGGCCGTCGCGACCGAGCGGTCGTCGTCGAGCCGGGGGTAACTGCGGTAGCCCGACGGGTCGACGCAGGGCAGCGGCGTGCCGTCCATCCGGTCGTCGATCGGCACGTCGAGCGTCGCCAGCACGGTCGGCGCGACGTCGAACAGGTGGGCGTCCCCGATCCCGGCCGCCTCGTCTACGTCCGCACCCCTCGCGGCGACGATCCCCTCGAGTTTGTGGTTCCAGGGCTCGGCGGGCGGACCGAACCAGTCGCCGCGCAGCGTCGCCGAGAGGAAGTGATCGAACTCGGCGGGAACGGCCACGACGTCGACGGCATCGTCCGTCTCGGGGCCGTGGAAGAACTCCTCCCTGGGTGCGACCGTCTCGAACACCCGCTCGCCCTCGGGGGTCCGCACCGACCGCAAGGCGTCGATGACCCGCGTCCGGACTGCCTCGTACTCCGCGGGCGGGACGACGCCGTCGGGCTCCCGCCCCTCGAGGTTGATGCGGACGCCGAGTTCGATTCGGGAACGAACGTACGCGCGCGAGGATTCGAAGTCGACCTGGGTCGCGCCGGCATTGACGAGCCCGGTCGGCGCGTAGCTCGCCACCACCTCCCCGAGCCCGAACCGGCGGAGAACGGCCCCGATGCGCTGGCTCGTCAGTCCCAGCCGGGCGGCCGACGCCATGGCGCGCTCGCCGAGCCCGGGATCTCGGTCGGTTCGATCCTCGCCCTGCTTGAGCGAGTCGTCGCGAACGGTCGCCCAGGTGGGCATCCCCGAGCCGCCGCGCTCGGTCTCGACGAGCCCCTCGTCGCGGAGGAACTCGTTGATACGGAACTCCTGGCCGTCGTAGGGTCCCATTCCGTGGTCGCTTGTGAGGATCACGTTGTCCGGGTCGTGTTCCTCGAGGATCGCTTCCACCTGGCGGTCGACCTCCCGGTAGATCTCGCGGATCGCCGCGTCGTTGTCGGGTTCCTTGTGGAAGATCGAGTCCGTGACCTGGAACTCGAGGAAGCCGAACTCCGGCTCGTACCGGTCGGCGAGGTAGCGAAACGCCTCGCCGCGCATTCGAGCGCAGTCGCTGTAGGTTTCGGCGCGGTCGCCGTCCTCGTCGGGGTAGACGCGGTACTCGCCGATCCCCTCGCGAACGTCGTCGAGCAACCCCTCGGGGTGACAGCCCGGGTCTTCCGGCGCGGTGTACCCCGGGATCAGCGCCCCGTCGAACTCGCGGGGTGGATGCGTGACGGGGACGTTGACGACGACGCTCGTGAGTCCACGATCGGAGAGCAGTTCCCACAGCGCCCGTTCGCGGACGTCGGTCGCGTTGACTACGTCCCAGTCGTAGCCATCGAAGGAGAGGAAGCCGTAGACGCCGTGTTTTCCGGGGTTTTTCCCGGTGTACAGCGACGGCCAGGCGCTGGCCGTCCACGGCGGGATCTGTGACTCGAGCGGGCCGCTCGCTACGTCGGGATCGTCGATCAGCGACTCGAGGGTCGGCACCTCGCCGTCGGCGACGAGCGGCTCGAGCACCCGTTCGCAGGCCGCGTCGATACCGACCAGCAGCGTCCGGAGCGAGGATCGGTCGTCCATCGAGGGAACGTCCGCGAGGATCCGCCTTGGTTATGGATGCGGTTACGCGCCGAATCCGTCGCTTTCGGCGGTTCGTCGGCGCTCGCGGGGCCCCTTTCGATCGGTTCCCGGCTCCGATACCGTGGTCGCGATCGGCCCCGTCGTTCGGGCGAGGAGAACCGACGGCTCGATGATCGACTCGATACCATGACGATCACTCGAAACGAATCGCTCGAGCGTCGACCATTCGTCGACCAGCTATCGATCAGCCGCCAACCAGCCGTCGGTCAGCCACCGACCAGCCATCGACCGATCGAACGAGAGTCCGTGAAAACGACCCAGCCGCTACTTCACCGAATCGTACAGCGACGCGATCCGTCGCATCCCCCAGGTCCCGTACTCGAGGCTGTAGTAGGTCCGCAGATCGGGGTTGAACTTCGCCTTGTACCGGTTGATCCGGCGGTTGTCCGCGCCGACGAGGTCGTAGCCGGCGAGGCCGCGCTCTATGCCGTCCTCCATGATGGCCCAGTCGAGCAGGTCGTTCGTCGGGAGGTCGACGTCGGCGTCCGTACGGACGCCGCCGAGCCATCGCCCCGTGGTGTCGCCGTATTCGACCGCGAGGATGCCGCCGACGAACTCGTCGTTTACCCGCAGCGTGTAGGGGCGGATCTCGCCGCCCTCGACCCGCTCGTGGAGATCCAGGACGAACGCCGCCGGCACGCGGAAGTCGATTCCCTGGGACTCGTAGCGGTTCCGGACCTGGTCCACGATCAGTTCGATTTCCTCGCGCCCGCCGACCGTGATCTCGTAGGCGTCCTCGTCCGCGTTGCGGACGTTGCTCCGCGCATCGCTGCTGAACGACCCGAGGAGGTCGTCGCGGTCGCGCTCGAGGTCGACGACGTAGGTGTACTCCGGCGACGCCTCGTACTCGTTCCACTCGAGCGGGCGAGCGTCCTCGAACGCCGTCGCCGTCCGGACGTGACTGTACTTCGGCGCGAGTTCCGACCGGATCCACTCCGCGCAGTCGTCGACGAACGCCTGTCTCCGACTCTCGCGCTTGCGCTGTTTCAGTTTCCCCATGTTCAGGAACGCGGGGCCGAGATAGGGAACCCGGAGGTGTGGCGGCGGGGAGAACGCCGTCGTGACGACCTTCTTGTCGATCTCGAAGACCGGAAAGAGGCCGACGGGTTCCTGTCCCTTGAACCCGATCAGCGGGTGTACGGTTGCGCCCGCGTACTCGGCCTGGATCTCGAGGGCCTCGAGTTCGTGCCAGAACCGGCCCTGCGGGGAGCGCTCGACGTAGCCGTTCCAGCGATCCCGGTCCTCCTCGGTCGCGAGGCGGACGTTGACGCTCATTCGTTCCCTCCCCGGTCGACCGCCGTCTCGCGCCCGCGTTGGACCGCGTGCGATCGGAGTTCCGTACCGCCCGCTCGTCGATGCTGGTTCATAGAGACGACCTCGAGACGAGGGCACTTTGTAAGCGCCCGATTTCCGCCGTCGTCCGGGGAGCGGTCGCTCCGCTGCGTGTGGACGGGCGACGGGACGACAGTTTCGCGGTTCCACAACGCTAACGCGGGGGTGTGTCCGACCATCGTTCGGAGCGCCGAACGGTCGTCGATCCCTGACAGTCGGTTATGCGACCAGTAACAATGCCCGAACCGGTCGACGCGTCGATGGATGAAGGAACGTCTGATTCGAACGGTACGACCGCTCGGCGTCGGCCGCAGGCCGTTCGCGGGAGTCCCGACCGACCTGGTCGGGCTGACCGGATTCGCCCTCGCAGCGGCCACGCTCCTTGCGGTCGTCGACGTCTCGTCGCCGGTCCTCCGCGCCGCGGTCGGAGCCCCGCTGCTCTTTCTCGCACCGGGGTACGCCGTCGTCTCGACCCTGTTCCCCCGTGCTCGAGGGGCTGGAGTCGACACCGGGACCGACACCGACGGCGGCGACGGCTCGCTAATCGGCCAGACCGAGTCCCCGACTGACGCCGAACGCGCCGCGCTCGCGTTCGGGCTGAGTTTCGCGGTGCTGCCGCTGCTCGGCCTGGGAATCGCCGCCCTCTCCTGGCGGTTCGAGACGACGACGATCGTCGGCACCGTCACTGGATTCGTCCTGGTCACGACCGCGTTCGCCGCCATCCGTCGGATTCGCGTCTCCCCGCGGGACCGGTACTGCCTCGGACTCGATGGCAAGCTCCGACGGCTCCGCGCGGCGATCTTCGGGAGTCGATCGCTGACTGCGACCGCGATCAACCTCGTCCTGGTCGTCAGCGTACTCCTCGCGCTCACGTCCGTCGGGTACGGACTCGCAGCGCCACAGGACGGGGAGCGATACACCGATCTCCGCCTGCTCACCGAGGACGAGTCCGGCGAGTACGTGGTCGGCGATCACGCCGATAGCGTCGAACCCGGCGAGTCGATCCCGGTCACGATCGCCGTCGAGAACCAGGAAGGCGAATCGATGGAGTACACCGTCGTTGTCCAGGAACAGTGGGTCGATGGGGACGGCACCGTTCTCGAGCGCAACGAGCTCCGCCGGGTCGACTACAGCGTGGCCGACGGCGCGACTGCCCGCGGCGACCGCGAGGTGACGCCCGAAGCCGAGGCGGGCGAGGTCCGGATCGCCGTCATGCTGTTCGCCGGCGACGTGCCGGAGGACCCGACGACCGACGACGCCTACCGGCACGCCCACTTCTGGGTCGAGATCGAGGACGATCCCGAGGTCGAGTAACGAGCGACGATCGGCGACCCGACGCTCGAGGTCACCTTTCTTCGAAGCGTTCGTTTTCGCAGGTGCCTCCCTCCTTCCTCCGCATGTCCGTCGTCGGTTTCCCGTCGCAGTCTCCGATCGGAGAGAGGCCGATCGTTCGGTCCCGCTCGAGCGGCTATGCTCCGTTACGGGCCCGCCCGGAGACCAGCGACCGCGGACCGGTCTCCCGCCCATTCGACGGGCGCTCGACGGTCCTGCTGGTCCGATCGAGGTTCGGGCGGTAGCCTCCATCACACGTCCGGAATGCGGAGAATAACAAGGGCTACGACGGGACAACGACGGAGCAATTCGAATGTCTCCCCACACAGTCGCCAACGCGGAACCGTTCAGGAAACTCGCCCTCGCGATCGGGTTTCTGGCCCTCGCCGGCAGCGCCTTCCTGGCTCGTTCTGCCCCGGCGACGGGGTACGAACTGTCGATCTTCACCTCGACCCCGCCGCTGGTCTGGGCCGGCCTCCTGCTGGCGGCGGCGATCGCCCTGACCGTCGCGTTCGTCCCGCCGGGCGGAAGCGAGAACCGGACCGACGACTCGAGGGGCCGAACCGGAACGGGAACGAGAACGAGAACGAGGACCAGACCCGTCGCCCTGCTGCTCGGCGGGCTCTCGATGGCCCTCTTTGCCGGCTTGCCGATCGTCCGCGGCTACCGCTTCTTCGGCCGTCACGATTCCCTGACCCACCTCGGCTGGGCCCGGGCCATCAGCGAAGGGACGATCGTTCCGTTCGACCTCTACTACCCCGGGATTCACACCGTGACCGTGCTCACCAGTTCCGTCCTCGGGACGCCGCTGGCACGCTCGATGCTCTACGTGGTGTTGCTCGCGGTGCTCGTGTTCTGTACGTTCGTCCCGCTGTGCGTCGGCACGATCGTCGAGGACCGGCGAGCGGTCACGATCGCGACGTTCGCCGGTTTCCTCCTCCTGCCGGTGACGACCATCTCGATGTACATGTCCGCCCACGCGATGTCGCAGGCGGTCATGTTCTCGGCGCTGTTTTTCTACCTGTTGATCCGGTACGTCCGTGCCGACCGGACGACCGCGACGGTCTCGGCGACCGGCACGCTCCTTGCACTGGCCGCGGTCGCGACCGTCGTCTACCACCCACAGCTGGTGGCCCACCTGATCGTCGCCCTGGCGGGGATCGCCCTCGTTCAGTTCCTCGCACGCCGCGTCGCGAGCGACGGGCGCGTCGCCGGCCAGTCGACCGTCTACGGCCACACGCTCCTGTTGATCGCGCTCTTTCTCGTCTGGACGTCGAACCACGGTTTCTTCAGCGGGATGGCCGGGCACTACCTCGGCGCTGCCGTCGAGTTCCTCCTCGAGGGCCGTGGCGGTGCCGACACCGTCGCGGCACAGGGCGCGTCGCTGTCCGCGATCGGCGGGAGCCTGACGGAGGTGTTCGTCAAGCTGTTTCTCGCACAGCTCGTGTTCACGCTGCTGGCCGCCGCGCTGGTGACGGGGATCGTGATCTCGCGGTCCTCGCTGCTGCGGCGGGTCCGACCGGAGACGACGTACTTCACCGTCGCCCTGCTCGGGCTGGGACCGCTGTTCCTGATCTACTTCGTCGCCCCCGACTCGACGATGCACTTCCGCGTGTTCGGACTGATGATGGTCTTCGTCACGGTTCTGGGCTCGATCGCGCTGTTCGGGCTCTACGCGTGGGCGACCGACTCGAGAGGGCCCCGCTCGAGGATGAGCGTGCGGCTGCCGGGTGGTCGACCGCTGTTCGCGGTCGGGTTCGCGCTGTTGCTCGTGCTCTCGCTTGCGGCCGTCTTCCCCTCGCCGTACACGTACAACGCGTCGCCACACGTCAGCGAGGCGGAGATGGGCGGCTACGAGGCTGCGTTCGACGAGAGCGTCGAGGACGTGCCGTTCGTCGGGCTCCGGAACGGTCCGAACCGATACGACGACGCGATCAACGGAAACGAGGATCGGATGCGGCTTCACGAGGGGCCTCCCGAGGGCGGACTCGGCTCGAATCTCGCGGAGCAGTACGACGAGAATCGGTACCTCGTCCTCACCAGGTCCGACTACGAGCGGGAGACAGTCGCCTACCGGGAACTCCGGCACACGGAGAGCGAACTCGATGCGGTCGACTCTCAGCCGGGGGTCGATCGACTCCGGTCGAACGGCGAGTTCCACCTCTACTGGATCGACGGCGGCGACAGTCCCGCCTGATCGGCTCGCCACACCGCGGGGCGGCCGGGTTTTGGAGCTACTACTGTCCCGAAACCGCGCGATAACAAAGCACGCGACGACGGTCCGTTCGAGTAATGAATCGGCCGAACGACCCGACTCGAAAGCGACGTGTCGACCACGACGGTGACGGTATCGACCCGGCCCCGAGTCACGCTCCGATCGTCTCTGCAACCTCGTGGAGGGGGCGGGAACGATGAAGACGGTCGTCATCGGACTCGATGCGCTCGATTTCCGCTACGTGGACCGGTTCGCCGACGCCACCCCCAACCTCCAGCGGCTCCGGGAACGCGGCCTCGAGGCGCGCCTCGAGTCGACCCACCCGCCGTGGACGGGCAGCGCCTGGCCCTCGATGTACACCGGCACGGATCCGAGCCACCACGGGGTCTACGGGTTCTTCGCCTACGACGGCTACCCCGACGAGGCGCAACTCGTCTCCCGCAGCGACGTTCGCCGACCCGCGCTCTGGGATTACCTCTCTCACTCCCGGGACGGCGGTCGATCGATCGTCATGAACGTCCCCGTGACCCATCCCGCCGAGCCGATCGAGGGCGCGCTCGTGCCCGGTTACCTCGCCGTCGAGGACGACCCGGGCCATCCGGAGGGGATCCGCGACGAGCTGTCGGCAGCGATCGGCGAGGAGTACACCATCTACTCACGAGCGGAAGTCAGCGACGACAAAGACGAGAAGTTCGAGGGCTACCTCGACCTGATCGAACAACGTCGACGCGCGGCGGTCGAACTGGTCGAGCGCGAGGAGTGGGAACTCGCCGTCCTACAGGTTCAGAAGACCGACGCCGTCTTCCACAACTTCGAGCGAGACGAGGCGTTTCGACGGATCTACGCGGCCGCGGACCGGCTGGTCGGCGACGTGCTCGAGGCGGTCGACGACGACGCGGTCAACGTCGTCGTCTGCTCGGATCACGGGATCGGTCCCGTCACCGGCTACAACGTTCACGTCAACGAAGTCCTCCGGGATCACGGCTTCGTCGAGACGACCGACGAGACGGATCGACCGACCATCGGGACGGAGAAGGCATCGCTGGTCGAGGGTAACGGCTCCGGCGGTCCGGGCCCGAGCCAGGGTCCGGGGCCGGCCGACGATAGAGCCGAAACGGCACGGAACGGCGGCAACGGGTCCTCGCCCCTCCTCGAGGGGACCGTCCGTGCCGGCCAACGCCTCGCCTCACGCGTCGGCGTCGAACCGGCCGACGTCTACGCCGCCGCCGAGCGCGTCGGCCTCGAGTCGACCCTGCTCCGGTTGGCCCCCGACGACGTCAAATCGGCCGCCACCGAGAGCGTCGACTGGCGCAACTCCCGGGCGTACTGCGCGGACGGCACCCGGATGGGCGTCCGGATCAACGTCGCCGGCCGGGACTCCCAGGGCGTCGTCCCACAGTCGGCCTACGAGTCGACCAGGGACGAGATCATCGAGATACTTGGCGACCTCGAGACGCCCGACGGCGAGCCGGTCTTCGAGTACGTCTGCCGGCGCGAGGAGCTCTACGACGGCCCCTACGTCGACCGGGCGCCGGACGTCTGCTTCCTCCCGACCGACATGAACCACCTCGTCTCGAGTACCCTCTACGGGCGGCGGTTCGTGAGCGTCGACACGTACAACCACAAGCGCGACGGCGTGTTCATCGGTGCCGGACCCGCCTTCTCAGCTTCCGGACCGGATCGGTTCTCGCTCACCGACGTCGCCCCGATCGCGATGGCGCTACTCGACCGTCCGGTCCCCGAACGGATGACGGGGTCGGTACCGCCCGGCGTCCTCTCGGCAGACGTCCGCCGAAGTGACTACGGCGACATCCCCTACGGGCGGACGACCGTCGAGCCGACCGCCGACGACGGCGAAGTGACCGAACGACTCGAGGACCTCGGGTACCTCTGATGGCCGACCAGGCGCGCGAACTCTCCGCGTTGCTCTCGAGTGCGGCGATCGTGATGGTCGGCGGCATCATGGGCTCGGCCGCCAAGTTGGCCGAACGGATCGTCATCGGTCGCTTGCTCTCGCCGGATGCCTACGGCGAGGTCAGCGTCGGACTCGCGCTGTTGACCGTCTCCGTGACGATCGCACTGGCGGGCTGTACCCAGGGCGTTTCCCGGTTCATTCCGCGGTACGACTCGACGTCCGACAAGCGCGGCGTCTGGGTGAGCGGACTGCTCGTTGCGATTCCGCTGTCGGTCGCGTTCGGGACCGCAATGTTCCTCTTCGCGGAGACGCTCGCGGATCGACTGTTCGAAACCGGAGAGGCGGTGACGTTCGTCCGCCTGCTCGCGGTCTCGCTCCCGTTCGTCGCGGGCTTTCGGATCGCGGTCGCGGGGATTCGTGGCCACGAGAACACGGTCTATCGGACCGTCGTCCGCGACGTGCTCGATCCCGGCCTGCGGATCGGGCTGATCGCCGCACTGTTGCTGGCCGGCTTCGGAATCGCAGCCGCGGGCGTCGCCTATCTCCTCGCGTCCGTCATCGCGCTGGTCGTCGCCCACGTTCTGCTCGGACGGCTCATGCCGCTGGTCGGGGACGTGAGGACGCACGTGCCCGAACTCGTCCGGTTCTCCGCGCCGCTCGTGGTCTCGACCGTCGTGAGCATCCTCCTTACCCGGACGGACACCCTGATGCTCGGCTACTTCCGCAGTTCCTACGAGGTCGGCATGTACGACGCGGCCTACCCGATCGCGGGCGGGTTACTCGTCGTCCTCTCGGCCTTCGGGTTCCTCTATCTCCCGATCGCCTCGCGACTCGACGCGGAAGGCGACCGCGAGGCCGTCGACGACATCTACGCGACGACGACGAAATGGGTTTACGTCGTTACCTTCCCGGCGTTCCTGCTGTTCGTCGTGTTTCCGGAGGACGTCATCGGGTTGTTCTTCGGGCCCGAATACGCGGACGCGGCGACCGTCCTGCCCGTTCTCGCGGCTGGCTTCTTCTTCAGCGCCGCTGCCGGACGCGACCGGGAGACGCTGTCGGCACTCGGCGCGACCTCCTGGATCGCCGTCGGCAACGTCGCCGCACTGGCGCTTAACGTCTTGATCAACCTGATCGTCATCCCGCGCTACGGATTCCTCGGCGCTGGGTTCGCCTCGGTCACATCGCTGATCTCGCTGCATCTCGTGATCTGTACGGTCCTTGCGGTCCAGTACGGGATTACGCCGTTTTCACCCGCCGCGAACCGGACGTATCTCTCGCTTCCCGCGGTCTTGCTCCCGGTCGCGTACGTGCTGGCACCGGCGATCTCGATCTCCGTGCTGACGATCGGTCCGTTCCTGGTCGTCGCCGGCCTCACGTCGTTGTGCGTCGTCGCCGTCGCCGGCGGCCTCGAGGCCAACGACGCGGTCGTCGTCGACGTCCTCGAGGACACGGTCGGCGTCTCGCTTCCGTTCGTCCGACGGTGGCTCCCCAACGGGGAGAGCGACGAGGCGATCTCCGACGCGAGTTCCCCGAACTAGCTCGTTCCGGGGAGTAATCCGGTATTTATTCGGGGCCGTTCCGCCCACAGTCCTTGCTCTCGGCGAAAGCGACGTGGGTCCTGTTACCGAACGGGCTGGTTGACTCCTCTCGAGTGCGCTGCTGAAACGGTTCGTATCCGGTCGTGACTCGTGGTCTCCCCCGGTCCCGGCGCAGACACCTCATGGAATATTTAACAATATGGCACTTTATTCATTATTCCATGAATGTATCCTCATGAATTGATGAATACTTAATCGAATGTGACCTACTGGAAGATAAAACTTATATCGTTATGATTCAGTTAACCGGACGCATGGCACGCGACTTTGCGGAACTGGATGACGGCAAAGCGTCCGATAGAGCGCCTACAGACGGCGGAAAAGGCAGTAATAGCTCATTACTCGGTCGTCGATCGTACATGAAGGTGGCCGGGGGCGTTGCGGCAGCGTCGGTCGCTGCTGGCAACGCGGCCGCAGCTGGCGGCAACGAGGAGTACGACGTGATCGAACTCGGGCCAGGTGAGACGCGAACGAAAACGCTGAGCGACGGTGAAACGTTCGAGAACGTCCTGATCGACATCACGGCTGACAACGCGTCGTTCAACATCAACGCGATGGCCGACGACTGGACGATCCGAAACGTCGGTCTCCGCGGGAACTGGGACAGTTTCGAGAAGAACCAGGTGATCGCCTGCCGAGTCAACAGCCCCGATGCCGAGGGACACATCGAGAACTTCTATTTCATGGGCAACGAGAACGACAACACGTACCCCGGGATCACCGGTATCTTCGTCTCTCCGCGCCACCGCGGCACGCTGCACATCGATCGGGTCAACATTCAGAACTGTCCCGACAACGCGATCTACGCCAGCGCACCGGGGAACCCCGATCACCACTCGATCCCTGGGGGTAACGGTGACGTCCACATCAGCAACTCCTTCGCCGCCGACTGTCAGGCCTCGAACTTCCGGCTCGGCACCGACGGCTCGACCCTGAAGAACTGCGTCGCCGTCGGCGGCGACCGCGGCTTCTGGGGCTTCTACAACAACCCGACGCTGATCGACTGCGACCTCTCCGGTGCGCGGGCCGGACGCGACATCCAGGCCGGCGCGGGCTGGGAGACGGGTGCGGAAGTGACCGTCGAAAACTGCCGGTTCGACGATGCTCGCGTGCGCAAATCGTCGCTCAACGCGATCCACGGCGAATCCGTCGGCTCGCCACAGCGCTTCGAGCCATCGGACGTCGCGGGCGTTCCGCTCAGTGCGGAGGACGCCGCCTCGGGCTCGGGCTCTACCCCCGACCCGTCGCCGCCCGAAGAGCCCGACGACGAGGACCGGTCCATCGACGACGTCTGGCGCGACGACGCCGCCAACCACCTCGAGCTCGAGGCCGGTTCGGGAAGCCAGGCCGTCGAGTACCGCATTTCCGGGCTCGGTAGCGCCGAAACGGGCGAGTACGCGAACACGAACCCCGACGATCCGTACCGGGACGGTATCACGTCCGACGGCGACGAATTCGAGATCGCGGGCTATCTCGGCGGCTACGTCGACGACTTCCACGTCGACGGGGCGATCACCGCCGTCGAATCGGACGCGACCGTTACCGCCGTCGTCAACGGCCAGGAGTTCGATCTGAGCGCGCTGGAGGGTGTCGGCTCGTGGGACGAGGACGAAACCGACGGGAGCGAGGACGACGAGGGCGATGACACCGAGGGAAGCGACGACCCCGACCGTCTCCCCCACGCCCTCGTGATCGACGGCCGCGAAGCGTCCGAACCGAGCACGTACTCGTTCACGGTCGACGGATCGGTCACGAAAGCCGAACGGATGGGTGCCTCGATCGACGACGAGGACGAGATCGAGGACGGGACGGTTCGCGGTGCCGTCGGCAACTGGCTCGACGCGTACTGGTTCGAAGGTGACATCACGGACTTCCGCCTGCTCGGTGACGCACAGGTTCACCTCGAGTACGACGCTCGAGACGAGTGATTCCTCCCGTACCGAACGACTCGAACCTGAACTGACCTGACGTAATCTCACCTGACGGCCCCGCGTTCGTCTCGTTCATCACGTTCGTCTACATTTGTTAGCAAGGGCGAGTGCCCCGCGCCACCGTGCGTGGGGGTGAAGCCCGACACTATCCCCGACTAACCACCACGTTTAAGTATATCCAAAGGATATACGTAGGTATGTCGAATCGCTTTGAAATCGACGGCGAGGAAGTTCTGGACGGTGAGGTCAAGCCGTTCGGGAACAGCGCCCACGTCACCGTCCCGAAACGCTGGCGTGGCGCAGACGTGAAAGTCGTCCGCACCTCAGAACCGACCGAACAAGACGAAGAATGACCGACGTACAGGCTCTCGTCAAGACGCTTGACTTCCAGCTCGACATCCAGAGTGACAACGAGAGCCTGCTGTACGACGCCTGCCTCGAAGCGCGGTCAGCGTACAACGAAACCATTCGCCTCGCCAAAGAAGGCGTGGACTGGGATGCAATCCCCGACCGCGTGGCTGACGACGCAAGTCTCGTGAAGAACACGACTCAGCGTGTCGTCGCCAAAGCACTCGGGGCGATGGAAAACTACCACGAGTACGACGACTTCGGCCAGCCGAGCCACACCAAGGACGGTGCGTACCCGCTCCGAGCAAACTACGAGGAAGGGTACAACCTGTCGACCACCGACGACGGTGACGTGGCGTTCCGAATCAGCGCGAAACCCTACAAGCACGTCAAGGGCGTTCTCGAAGGAGACGACGCCCACCTCGACATTCTCAAGACCGCACTCACGAGTGATGAGTGGAAGATTGGGACGGCAGAAGCCCTGTTCCACGACGACAATCCCGAGTTGCACGTCAACGTCATCAACACTGAGCAGACCGTCCGAGACAAGCAGGACTCACGGACGGTTGTCGGGATGGACGTGAACGAGGACAACGTAGCACTCACCGCGCTCTCAGCGGATGGAGTGGAGGATTCATTGGTCGCTCATCCCGACCAGTCGTAACTTCCAGTAGCGAGGAGTTCGTTGGTTGCTGTTGATGGACAGGGACTCGGTAGAAGTGTTCCTTCCCAATCCGGACGACTGCTACGAGCGACTCCGTCGCGCCCGATTCGGCGCGACGGTGTCGTGTGTCTACTGCGGGGAGAGCAACCCAGTCATCAAGAAGGGGACGACGGGGAAAGGCGCTCAACAGTACCGTTGCAAGGGGTGTGAGACATATTTCAACGACCTCACGAATTCGGTCTTCGAGCATCGGAAGTTCCCCATCGAGGAGATGTTCTACATGATCAAGGAGATGCGATCTGTGCCGACGACACAGATCGCATCGGACTTGGAGCGGGACTACGAGGCGGTGTTGAACTTCCGCCATGATCTCCAAGAGATGTGCGGTGAACTGGACGACCTGACGCTTTCAGAGGTGTGTGAAGCTGATGAGATCTACGTGACAGCAGGCGAGAAAGGGATTGAGAAGAAAGAGGAGAGTCCGCGCAAGCGCGGACTCAAAAAAAGGGGCGAGGAAGCTTCGAGTCGGACAAACCGCCGGTCGTGACACTCGTCCGTCGGAGCGACGGACGAGTTGAATTTCTGGTTCGAGAGAATCTCGAAGATGTCGACGAGGAGATTGCCGACCGAGGCGATGAGACGGTGATTCTCTGTACCGACGACTACACGATCTACGATGACATCATTGGTTATCGACTTTCCCGAAATCAAGTTCGAGCGTCACCGCTACTTCACGATGCGGAAGCGCGTGCAGAACACGGGGAAGGAGAGTATCCACGACGCGCTCGAAGGGCGTGAGGAACGGTTCGTCCGTGACCGGCTCCACAAGGTGTCTCGACACATCGTGGAGTGGGGTCAGCGGTTCGAGAAGCCGTGCATTGTCTTTGAAGACCTCAAAGAGATGCGCGACAGTATCGACTACGGCACGCGGATGAATCGGCGCTTGCACCACCTCCCGTTCCGCGCCCTTCAGTTCTATACGTCGTACAAGGCTGCGTTCGAGGGAATCCCGACTAGGTGGATTGACCCGTACAAGACGAGTCAACGGTGTCCGCTGTGCGGGCACGCCGAGCGTGCGAATCGGAACAAGAAGCGGTTCAAGTGCCGATCGTGTTCCCACCAAGACCACAGTGACCGTGGTGCAAGCGTCAACATCGCCGTGAAAGGCATCGAGAAGCATCAGGATTGGAATGTGCCTGCTCTCAACAACCTCCCCACTGTTCGGAAGGTGCGACGGCAGGCATCGGGGGCCGTGGACGCCCCGACCGTGACCCACGACACTGTCCGAGGCTATCAGACCGATGGTGTCGCGGGAGTGTCTGACTAATCCACGGGAAGCCACGGGCCACCGTGCCCGTGGCTGTTCACTGGCGCGAAAACGGCCGTCTCGAGCCCGGTTCCGTACCGGCGATTCCTGTGGCCCGGGTACCCGGGCGGGAACTGACCGACGGAGTTACAGCGCTTCGATGCGGCTGACGTCCGCCGCAGCCTCGTGTATGCGTGTTCTCTCGCGTTCCCACTCGAGGTGTTCGTCGACGAGTTCCCGTCCGATCCGCTCGAGTTCCGGTATCGACCGTTCCTCCCAGGAGTCGTCGTGCCTGACTTCGACCTTTTCTCCCGACTCCCGCCACTCGTATCGCCAGCGGGTTCCGCGTACGGCGACGGCCGGATCGTAGTTCCGACCCCGAACCGTCGGCTCGAGGACGTGTTCGTAGGAGCCATCGGTCGCCAGCGCCGTCAGCAACTCCGGCATCCGCCGCAGCGACACGGGACGTTCGACGTTCGCCGACGGGCCGTTTGCGACGACGAACGGGACGTGCAGGGCGGTCTCCGAGACCTTCGATCCGTGTCCGTAGACGCCGTTCTCGCCGAACTCCTCGCCGTGATCGCCGACGACCGCGATCAGGGGGTCGCCGTCGACGTCGTCGACGAACTGCTCGAGGAACGCGTCCGTGTACCGGATCGAATCGTCGTAGGTGCGGACGAGGACGTCGTGAAACGGCGACTGGAGCGGCAGATCGAGGTTCTCGAGGAACAGCGATCCGTTCGCCGGATACGTCAACAGCCGCGAGTGAGTCCGATACTCGTCCGGCGGGAGGTAGGGCATGTGGACGTCGACGAGGAAGATCCACAGGAAATACGGGGACTCGACGTCCTCGACCCACTCGAGGATCCCCTCGTAGAGCCGCTCCCACGACATGAACATGTTCTGATCCTGCCACCAGTTGAGGATCGGTGCGACGACCAGGTTCGCGACGCCGCCGTTCCGGCGGTCGTCCATCAACTCGCTCGTAGCGTTCTCGTCCATCGTATCGACGAAGTGATCGAAGTCCCGATCGAAGTCGAAGTACCGGGACGTCCAGGGGTTGGCAGTGAAGCCGGCCGTCTCGTAGCCCAGTTCGCGGAACCGCTCCGGGAGCGTGTGTCGCGTCCACATATGTCGCTGGATGTCCGGCATGACCTCGTCGGCGTCCCACTCGCGGTCCGGGTTCGGGTAGTGCCCCGTGAACATGGTCGTCACGGAGCTGTTCGTCTCAGGAGCGGGAGCGATGGCGTTCTCGAACACGAGCCCCTCCTCGGCGAGATCGTCGAGCGTCGGCGTAACGTCCTCGTCGTACCCCATGAAGCCACAGTGGTCGGCCCGGAGACTGTCGACGGTTATCAGTACCACGTCCTCGCTGTCGGTCATCGGGCTGTGAAATTCGTTACAGCGGATTTAGTTATAGGACGGCTGTCAGGCCGTCGGCCGATAGAAGCGAACACATAACAATTCGATTGACACTCATAGAGGGGAGTACGATGGGCCGAAACGACGCGGACCGAACGTCATCGTACGTCACGTCGACGACGGTCGAACTACCGACGACGGTCGTAGAGGGCATCGAATCGCGACTCGACCACAGCGAGTTCGACACCGTCGACGAGTACGCCGCGTATGCACTCGAGGAGGTCCTCGCTCGCCTCGACGAGCCGATCGACGGCGGTGACGAGGGTGTGAACGCGGACGCGGACGCGGACGCGGGTGACACCGTCGAGAAAGCCGATGTCGAAGCGCGGCTGAAATCGCTTGGATATCTGGACTGAACTCGTCGACCACACGTAGAGAGTACGAAAAACGAAACGATCGGCTACTTGTACGCGTCGTAGGCGTCGAGCATGTCGCGGACGAACGGCCGCATGTCCGTGACGCTCGCGCAGTCGAACCGGGGATGTTCGACGATCGAGTGGGCGATCTCGCCGACCGCCGACCAGAAGGACGGTTTCTCGGCCAGTTCGACGTCATCGACGAGGATCGACCGTAGATACAGGAGTTCGCCACGCAACAGGTGGCCGGCCAGCCCCGCCTCGTACTCGTGGTCGATCTCCTCTCGTTTCCCGTTCGCGAGCTGCCAGTAGTAGTAGGGGAAATCCGCGCCCGCCTGGACGGAGAACGGGAGCGACGACCAGAACCGCGGGTTGATCTCCATGAGTTTGAACTCTCCCGTCTCGTCGTCCCGCAGGAACTCGACCATCGCCAGTCCGTGCCACTCGAGGTGGTCCAGCAGGTCCCGGCCCGCTTCCTCGAGGGCCGGGATTCGGACCGACTCCCGGAACGAACTCGCACCGCCGGCGTAACTGTAGCCCCGGAGCTGTCGGTGCTGGAAGGTCGCCACCGGCTCCCCGTGGTCGTACAGCGCGAAGAACCCGTACTCCTCGGTCGTGGGAACGTACTCCTGGAGCAGGGGGACGTGGTTCATCTCCTGCCGGAGGCGGTCGACGTCAGGTTCGACGCCCGATGGGAGGTACTCGGTCTTGGGCGGATCGAGGTACTCCGCCGGCGTACAGCGGTCGACGTACTCGTCGACGAGGATCGAGTACCGTGCCTTGACGATCCACTCGCGGTCCCAGTCCCAGTCGTCAGTCGAGTCCAGTAACGCGGTGTCGGGGACGGAGACACCGGCGGTCTCCGCGGCGTCGAACAACTGCACCCGGTCCTGGACGGCCGCGAGCGTCTCGAGGTCGGGCCACGGTGTGCTCACGTAGCCGTCGAACTCGTCTTTGTACTTCGCCAGCACGTAGACATCGACGTCCCGCACCGGAATGATCGTCCGCACGTCGGGCCGCATCGCGACCGACAGCAGTGCGTCCTTGTACGCGATCAGGTTCTCGTGGGGGGACGGCACCGGGACCGTCTCGTCGCAGTACCTCGAGCGGGTCGCAGGAATCCCGTCGCGTTCGGCCAGCGCGATCGTTCGCACGTCGGTGCCGTCCCGCCCTCCGAGCGATCGGAAACACGCGAGGGTGCTCGGAGCCGTGATCGCGGGCACCGCGACCGAGGAGTCGGCCCAGTCGTCCGCAACGGCCATCGGTTCGCCGTCCGCGTCGATCGTTCCCTCGCCGGCTTTAGCCATCGAGACCACCTTCGACTCCGGTGCCGTGTTGCGTCCGAACGGAGGCCGCCCCGGCGACTCGCGGTCCCATCCGAGACGAACCATCCGCTCGAGGCCGGCGCGATCCCGCGTCGTCGTCGATCATGACAGGTCATATCGGATTCTGAACGTTAGTTAACAACGGAGTAACCCGTCGTCGCCGGCTGCCGCTCGGTCCGGACCGCAAATCGGGCTGGGACGAGCGTTTTTGGAGTCCGCGGTAGGAACCGCCTAGACGAAACGGCCCGAGTAACTGTATTCATACTTAACAAATCAACCTCTGTAACAGGAGGTACCGATCCGAGCGCCGTACCGAAGACCGAACTACTATGACGCGCATCGATCGAACGGCGGCGACGATGACCGGCGGCCGACGGCGACGGGGCTTCTTCTTTCCCGTCGCCGCGAACCGAACCGAACCGAGCAGCGGTCGCGAAACCGGCACTGGAGCCGGAACCGTCACACGCCCGGCCGATTTCGGCCGGAGGGAACCGTAGTATGGGGCGTGTCGTCCTCTCCATCGACGCCGAACTCGCGTGGGGGTTCCACGACCTCGAGGACCCACCCCAGCGACGGATCGACCGCGCCCGACTCGGGTGGCGGCGGCTGGTCGAGTGGCTGGACGCCTACGAGGTGCCGGCCACCTGGGCCGTGGTCGGCCACCTCTTCCTCGAGGACTGTGATGGGCACCACTCGTCCCACCCGGCGGCCGACGATGGCTGGTTCGCCCCGGATCCCGGCGGAACCGGCGCGGACTGCGACCGCTGGTTCGGCCCCGACCTGATCGACCGCATCGAGGACGCCGACGTCGACCACGAGATCGGTTGTCACTCCTTCTCGCACGTCCTGTTCGACGGCGAGACGACGGACCGTGCGGTCGCCGCGGCCGAACTCGAGGCCTGTCGCGAGGTCGCCCGGGATCGAGGGATCGACCTCGAGTCGTTCGTGTTCCCGCGCAACGTCGTCGGGCACCGTGACGTCCTCGTAGAGTACGACGTCACCTGCTACCGCGGACGGGGTCCCTCGCGGTGGTACGATCGGCCGTGGCTGTACCCCGTCGGCAAGTTCGCCAGCTACTCCGTCGGCCGGACGCCGCCCCCGCTGGTCGAGCCGACGGTCGACGAGGGCGGGCTCGTCGACGTTCCCGGCTCGCTGTGTCTATTCTCCTTCGAGGGGATGGCCCGATCGCTCGTCGAGCCGATCGCCGGGGACCCCGTCGTCCGGAAAGCGAAACGCGGGATCGACGCGGCGGCCGCGGCAAACGGCGACGAGATCTGTCACCTCTGGCTCCACCCCAACGACCTCACGACGCCCCGTAACGTCCGGCGGCTCCGGCGAATCCTCGAGTACCTCGACCAGCGTCGCCGGGAGACCGACCTACGTGTCGAGACGATGGCCGAGGTCGCGAGGAACGTACTGGACGCGCCGGCGGAACCGGCGACCGAACGGGATCTCGGAGAACGCGGGTTCGAGCTGGAACCGGAGCCGGAGCCGGACCCCGAAGCGCCGCTGGTTCGCTCCGATCGCGGGCAGAGCGACGCCGACGCGCCTGTTGCCTCGGAGCTACGGAACCGGTAGTCAGTCCGATCTCGGAGGAGCGAGGAGCGAGGAGCGGGTGGGTTCGTCCCGTTACTCCCTTGCTGTGAGCGGTAACCCCGGCCATAACAATCAGTGCTCCCGGTGGGGTGACGAACGAACCCGCCTCTATGACTCGAACTGGAACTGGAAACGGAACTGGAAACGGTACTGGAGCGCGAACTCGAGCCAGCGATACGGACCGCGCCTTCGTCCTCGGCATCGACGGCGTCCCCTGGAACCTCTTGCGGGACTGGATCGACGCCGGCGAACTCCCCTCGTTCCGTCGCCTCCGAGACGAGGGCGTCGCCGCGCCGCTCGAGAGCACGACGCCGCCGACGACGCCCGCCGCCTGGCCGACGATCGCGACCGGTGCACGGCCGGACAACCACGGCATCTACGGCTTCCAGCGCGTCGAGGGCGACTACACCCAGCAGATGAACACGAGCGCCGACCGGGAGCAACCGGCGCTGTGGGACCTGCTCTCGCCGGCCGTCGTCGGCAACGTCCCGATGACCTATCCCGCAAGCGAAATCGACGGGAAGATGGTCGCGGGGATGATGTCCCCCGCGACCAACGAGCGGTTCGCTCACCCCGACGGCCTCGCCGACGAGATCGACGACGAGATTCCCGACTACCGGATCGGGCTCAACTGGTACGACTACGCCGGCGAGGAAGCCCGGTTCCGTGACGACCTGAACTCCCTGGTCGCGGCGCGTCGTGCCCTCATGGACCGCCTCATGGACGTCGACGATTGGCGGCTCTTCTTCTTCGTGTTCACCGCGCCCGACCGCCTCCAGCATCTCATCTGGGACGAGAACGTCATCCTCGAGCACTACACACTGCTCGACGACATCCTCGGGGACGTCCTCGAGTACGCCGACGAACACGACGCCAACCTCTTCGTGGCCTCCGACCACGGTTTCGGCCCGATCTCGACGTTCGTCAACCTGAACGCGGTCCTCGAGCGGGAGGGGTTCCTCTCGCGGAAGGACCGCAGCGCGGCCGGCAGCTCGCTGGCCAGCCTCGGCGTGACGAAGTCGAACGTCCTCGGCGCCCTGAAACGGGTCGGGATCGACGAAAAACGGTTCATCCAGTCGCTTCCCAAGGGACTGGTCGACGGCGTCGCCGAGCAGGTACCCGGCGACCACGGGCTGTACGACGTCGACTTCGACGACACGATCGCGTTCGCACACGGTCCGAGCTACGTCTACGTCAACGACACCGAGCGGTTCGCGGAGGGAACCGTCGCGCCCGCCAACGTGGACTCGGTCAAGCGCGAACTTCGAGACGCCTTCGAGGAGGTCACCGATCCCGAAACCGGCGAGCAGGTCCTGTCGATTTACGACGGCGACGACGCCTTCCCCGACGACGAGGCCTCGCCGGACCTGATCCTCGTCGGCGAGGACGGCTACGAGGAGAAGACGCGGCTCGCCGACGACGTCTTCGAATCCGCCGGGAAGAAGGCCGCGAGCCACCGCAGCGAGGGCGTGTTCTTCGCCCGCGGGCCGACGATCGACGGCTCGAGCGAGGCGGGGGGGCCCCCCGACCTCTCGGTTGCGGACGTGGCTCCGACGCTGCTGCACAGCATCGGCGAGCCGATCCCAGCCGGGGTCGACGGCGACGTGCGGACCGAGTTGCTCGAGACCGACACGGATCCGACGGTCCGGAACGTGGGGACGCAGGCGGCCACCGGTGCTGGTGGAGACGGGAGCGAAGACGAGGACTTCGACGACGTCGAGGAACGCCTGAAAGGCCTCGGATATATGGGGTGAGTCCGTCCGAGCGGCGCCAGCTACTCGAGCGAGCGTCCGGCAGTCGTTGGAGATCGCTGTTGGGTTTGTACGGTGACCCGGTCGGGAAACCGGTCGCGACAGTACCGGAATTTGAAACGCGGCACAAGCTTCCTATGCCATAGTGATGTACCGCTGGCATAATGGTCAACCGGGAGTTTTCGAGACGAAGGTGGCTGAAATTAGCCGCGGTCGGTGGCGGTGTCGCGACGCTTGCGGGCTGTAGCGATTCCGACCCGAGTGAAGCGCCGGCAGATAGGCCTCAGTCCGACGCTGACGGGGCAGCCTCGATCCCCGCACTCCGCCTGGAGACCGCCGGGTTCGCCTCTGCTCGGCAGTTCGAGAACGGCAACTACGAGCGTATACACGCCTCTCGAAAGCGACGGGCCATCGAGACGCTGCTCGCCGATCCGGAGGTCAACGACCTCGTTACCGACTGGATCGGCAGCTTCGAGGCCTACGAGGTTCTCACGAATCACCTGGAAACGATCAGTATTCAGGGGCCGACCTCGCTGCGTATCGACGAACAGGGGTTCCCCGACGGCGACGAGGCCGAATTCGAGGTGACGGCGGAGAATCGCCGAACCGTCTACGGACTCGTCGATCGCTATCGCGACGAGCTCGTCGCCCTCGAGATCACCGAGCCCCAGGACGTGACGTGGACGGTAACGCAGAATCCCGCCCAGATGGAGATCGGGCAGCTGATTCATCGAACCGAGACGGTCCAGGACGCCTTCGGGGATATGACCGACCGGGAGTGGTATCCGTCCTGGAAGGGTGCAGCGGGCGGGTACGCTGGAATCGGCCAGGCGGATCTCCGCCACGGGGAGGGGTCGACTGCAGTCATGCACGTGAAAGACGACGGTGATCTCCGGGTTATCAGCGCGCTCATCGACGGTTCGGAGCCGGGAAATCCCGACCTCGTCGACGTTGCCGTCGTCGATCACGCGGTAGAGTATCCCCTCTACCGGCTGGCCGAGACGATCGAGCCGCGCTCGGAATCGATGCTGGCGGCCCTTCCCGACGTCCCGACGGAACAACGACCCTACTATACGGCCAACGATGGCTACCACCGGATCGAACCGCCGGCGGAGTCCTTCGAGCAGGACGGGTGGACCATCGAGTGGGAGCAATCCGCAGTTCACGGCGCGACCGTTTCCGCTGCTTACAACGATAGCCCCGTTTTCGAGGCGATGGACTCCCCGATTACCTACACGGGCTACTACCTGCCGCCACGGGAGGGCCGGAACACTCGCGAGTGGTACTTCCCGGACGACGATACCGTCTTCAGCGGCGACCTCCTCTTCTGGGACGTCCACAGCTCGGTCACCGGCGGCCCGGGACTCCTCGGCAAACTCGACTTCCCGGCCCGCGAGGGCGTCCCGAACGGGTTCCAGTTGAAGAGCCACTATCACTCAAGCGCGATCGGACGGGAGAGCATCGACTTTCACTCCGGCGTCCGGTTTGGCCCCTACAATTACGACATCGCCTACGAATTCTACGAGGACGGCGTACTGACGCCGGTCTTCCGTCGGGCCGGCCCAGGATTTATGACTCATTTCATGCAGAAGCTCGAGGAAAACGCCGATAGCTACGGCGAGAACGGCACCTACGAGGAGCCGGTCGTTCCCCACTACATCTCCACCCAGGCCATCGACATCACTCCCGGGACGGAAGACGGCACGGCGGTGGAACTGTTCGACGGCGACGAGTGGACGACGCCCGAATCGGAGTTTTACCTCGAGGGCGAACCGGGGACGATCGCCAGATTCAGCAACCCCGACGGGACGGAAACCGTCGACGTTCCGCTCGACGAAACGCTGGAACTCGTCGTCGTTCGTCGGGATAGTGACGAGATTGGACCGGGCGAGTATCCGGCCCATCGCCTGTACGACGAGGACGCGGTCTCCGAACTGTATCATCCGGCACAGTACGTCGACGAACAGCCGATCCAGGGGGAGCGGCTCATCGTCTGGCTACTTATGCTCGGGTCGACGAACCAGCTGCCGTACCCGGCAGGAGTGACCAACTTCGTCACGACTGCGCGGCTAACGCTGTCCGGGTACTGATCGCACACCGATGTCCCCACCAACGGACGATCGGACGGAGACGAGTGAAACCCGGGTGCGTTCCCGCCGGGCGTTTCTGCGCTCGGCGGTCGCTACCGGCGGAACCGTCGCTCTCGCGGCGTGTCTCGAGAACGGCGCCGCACTCGAGGTCCCCGACGGCGTCGCCGAGCCGCTCTCGCTTCCCGAGCGACAGCACGCGTGGAACGACGTGCTGGAGACGGATCGAGACGGGAACGTCGAGCCGCCGTCCCATCACGTGTTCCTCAACCTCTCGCTGTCCAGCGACCCGGATTCCGCCACCCGGGAAACCGTCACTGCCGCGTTACAGGGGGTCGAACGGGCCATCGAGTGGAGCAGTTCCGGACTCCTCTTTACGCTCGGGTACACGCCGGCGTATTTCGACCGGTTCGACGCGACCCTCGACGAGGCCGTCGATCTCCCGACGCCGGACCCGATCGTCACGCTCTCCGCCGAGAGCGACGTGACGGTGGACACGACCGATGCGCTGTTACACCTCGGGAGCGACGAGCCTGCCGTGGTACTCGCGGTCGAGGAGGCGCTGTTCGGGGACCGAACGGAACTCAACGGACACTCGCTGTCGACGTCTCTCGAGAGCGTTTTCGAGCGGACTGACCGCCGAACGGGGTTCGTCGGACGGGGCCTTCCGGCCGAACGACAGCGCGGCCTCGAGGGGATCCCTGACAGCGAACCGGTTCCCGAGGAAGCCCCGTTCTTCATGGGATTCCGCTCCGGCTTTCGCGAGAGTCAGGCCACCGAAGACCGGGTAACGATCCAGGAGGGGCCGTTCGCCGACGGATCGATCCAGCATTTCGAGACGCTCGAGCTCGAACTCGGCGCGTGGTTCGAGGAGAGCGACCACGAGCAACGCGTGGCGCAACTGTTCAGCCCCAAGCACGCCGAGCGAAACGCAGTCGGCGAGTACGGTGAGCGACTCGGGAGTTCGACCGGCATCGACACTGTCGTCGACGACGTTCACGAGCACGCTCGCGAGCGCAACACCGTCGGCCACGCCCAAAAGCTCGCCCGGGAACGCGAAAACGGGCAGCCGGTGTTGCTACGACGGGACGTGAATACGACTGACGGAAATCGTTGCGGTGTCCACTTCGTCTCCCTCCAGCGGACCATGTCCGAGTTCAGGCGCGTACGGGAAGCGATGGTCGGCGAGGAATTCCGACAGCACGGGCTCGGTCCACGCCAAAGCAACGGCATTCTCCGGTACCTCCGGCTCCGGCACTGGGGGAGTTATCTCGTCCCGCCGCGGACACATCGGGCGCTACCGAGACCAGATCCCGAACGGTAAGCGGGACGCCAGTTCCGACACTCGGCGGTCAAACGGCTCATTTCAGCGAGCCACTCACCCGCTGGTAGGCCGACTTCGCCAGTTGCATCTCGAGGCCCGACGATTCAACCACGTAGTAGGGCCGTAACTCACCGTTGAACTTCCCTTTGTACTCACAGAGCCGTTCCGTGTTCGCGCCGACGAGGTCGTACCCCTCGATCGACTCGAGGTCCGGATCGGTAACGACGTCCTCGAGGATCCGCCGGTGCAGGAGGTTGTTGACGCTGACGTGCTCGTAGGATGCGGTCACTCCGCCCTGCCAGTAGTAGGCCAGGTCGTTGGAAAACAGCGTGAGGATGCCGCTCTTGTACTCCCCGTCGGGCGTCCGGGCGACGTAGGTTCGCCACCTGTCGTCGTCGAGGGTCACGAGCAAGTCACGGAGGAACTGCGGGGTCATCGGCGCTTCGTCGTCGTACTCCGCGTACTGGTCGACGACGTCGTCGTAGATCCGCAGGGCGGCGTCGATTCCCTCCGTCTCGATCGTCAGATCGACGTCGTCGTAGCGGCGCATCTCGTTTCGCAGACTCTTGCTGAAGCCGGCCATCGCGTCCTCGAGGTTGCTACAGCCCTCGAGGTCGACGACGTAGGTGAACTGCGGTTCGACCGAAAGATCGTTCCAGCCGTACGGTCGCGGGTCGTCGTAGCCGACGGAACAGGTCATCCGGAACAGCGTCGATCGCCGGTCGGCCTCGACGTCCTCGAGGACGCCCGCCGCCAGTTCGGCGTTGATCCGCTCCCACTTGCGTCGCTTCGGGCTGTTGGGGTCGATGATCGGACCGAGCCGGGGGACACCCATCGAAACCGGCGGCGAGAAGACGGTTCGACCGACGGCGTTTTCGTCGACGAAGACGGGGAGGAGGCCGACGGCTTGCTGACCCTTGAACGCGCCGTAGAGCCGCAGTTCGGCGTCGGTGTGGGCGTCGAGCACGGCCAGCGCGTCCGGATCGTGGAAGACTTCGAACCCCGACCTGGGAAGCGCGTCGCCCCACCGCTCGAGGTCCAGTCGTTCGATGTCCATGTAGGTCGTCGTACTGGGAGTGTTCGTTTTGTTATCGCGTCGCTACCGGCGATAACCCGCCGCCTTCCACCTCGTCGGTCGAAAGTAAGTGGGGGAGATCCAGTTACGCCTCGGTCGCTCGAGATCGAGATCGAGACCGAGACCGGGACTGAGGTCAGGAACGGGAACGGGGACGGGGACAGGGACGGGACCGGACGAGCGTCGCCAGGATCCGCCGCCAGTCGTCGCCAGCCTGCTCGTACGAGAACGAGGATCGTACCGCGGTCGCGTTCGTCCCCGGATCGGCCCACCCGTCGCGTTCGTCGGAATCGGCCAGACAGCGATCCATCGCCGCCGCAAAACTCCGGGGGTCCCGATCCGGAACGACGATACCGTTCTCGCCGTCCGTGACGACGTCGGGGACCGAACCGACCGACGGCACCACCGGCGGCAGTCCCGACGCCATCGCCTCGAGCATCACGAGCGGCAGGGCGTCGCGACGGGAGGTGAGGACGAAAGTCGCGGACCGCCGGTAGTAGGGACGGGGGTCGTCGACCCAGCCGGGAAGATCGACCCGGTCGCCCAATCCGTGGGCTTCGAGGGTCGCGGCGACGGCGTCCCGGAGCGGGCCGTCGCCGACCATGACGGCCCGGAACTCGCCCGTCGAGTCCCGCTTCTCGAGCGCGACGAGGGACTCGACGAACCGCATGGGGGCTTTCTCCTCGCTGAAGCGGCCGACCCAGATGAACTCGTAGTCGTAGTCGTAGTCATGGTCGTCCTCGGCGTCGCCAGTCCCACGATCGGCCGGCCGATACCGCTCGACGTCGATCGCGTTCGCCAGGATCTCGATCCGCTCGCGGGGGACGCCACAGTCCTCGAGGTCCGCGGCGTGGGAGGGCCCCGGCACGGAGACGGCGTCGAAGCGTCTGAACGCCCACCGCGGCAGCGGGCCGTACCACTGCCGAGCGTGGTGGTCCAGGTCGATCCCGATGATCCCCAACGAGGCCGGATAGCCGTAGACCGCCTTCAGGGCGAGCGCGTAGAGCCCGTAGGGGAACAGCGAGATCGAGGCGACCGCGTCGTACTCGGTTCGGTACCCCTCGAGCAGCGCCACGAAAAACAGGAGGACGAGCCGCAGCGGCCGCGGGCCGACGTCGGGCACCTCGCGGTATTTCGCAGACTCTACATCGTGACGCGGATTCAGGCAGACGAGCGTCGTCTCCCCGGCGACGTCGGAAAGCGGGCCGTAGTGGCGCTCGTTCTTGTGACCGAGTCCGGAGACGACGAGGACCCGCGCCTCCTCGGGTGCCGGATCGGCGTCGTCGACGGAACCCGCGAGATCCGAGCCGAACGGGTCCGGCGGGGTCCGGCCGGGGCGGTCGTCGCTCGAGGCGTCGTTCGCTTCCGTGTCCGGCCTCGAGCCCGCGTCCGGGAGTGTGTCGGCCGGACCTTCCGTGGCGGGGCGGCTCATGTCTCGGGCGTCGGTGCGGCCTCCCGTCGGTCGATCTCTCGGTCGCCTCCGGCTGGTTCGGCATCGAGAGGACGTTCCGGGTCTCGGTCCCGCCGGGCACAGGCCAGCAGGAACTCCGACGTCGCGTACGACATCCAGCCCTGACACCACCGCATCAGCGTGACCCGCTTCGTGTGGTGGCGGTACTTGCGGTAGTAGAACCGGCCCTGCTCGCCCTCGACCTGGAGGTTAGCGAGGGTCCACCGGAGGATACGCTCGGCGAGTTCGAGCTCGCCCTCCCGGGCGAAGACGAGCATCCCCTGAGTGCTCGCGTGAATGTCTCGCGGATAGTCGTTTTCCTCGTCGAAATTCGGCGCGCCGTCGAGTGCGAACAGTTCGTCGCGGTAGAACTCGAGTGCGTCCTCGAGGGTCTCCTCGTACCGGTCGTCGCCGACGATGTCGCGGTACCGCTGGAACGACTCGACGACGAACCCGTTGTGATGGTTGTCCATCGAGAGGTGGGAGGCGTCGGCCGGGAGCCGGTAGGGCCAGCCGCCGCGGTCGGTCTGGCAGGCCGCGACGTGGTCGAGGATCTTCGTCGCCCGCTCGCGGAGGTCGTCGTCGCCGAAGTAGTCGTAGAGATCGACGAGCATGGATGCCCCGAGCGCCGCGGCGTTGATCGTGTAGGAGTCGTCGGGGTGGTTCATGTGGTAGTCGATCTTCGCCCCGTCATCGACCTCGCGGTAGTTCAGGTCCTCGACGAGAAAGTCAACCGCCGTCCGTGCGAGCTCCGCGTGAGAGGCGTACTTTTCGCGGGTCTCGGGGTCGAGATCGACGTCCTCGCGCCCGGCGAACCGCGCGACCTCGAGCAGCGCCCGGACCGCGTAGGCCGTCGACACGATGTCGGGATCGCTCGGGACCCCCTTCGTGTGGAGGTGCTGGATCGGATGACGGTGGCCCCCACAGAAGCCACTGTAGTCGGTGATGCGTTCCTCGATCAGCCAGTCCGCGAGCCGATCGGCCTCGAGCAGCGGGTCGAACGCGGCAAGCGAGGGATCCGTCTCGGTGCCGTCACCGACCAGGTCGTAGTAGTTCAGGTTCGCCATCGTAAACAGCGCGGCCCCCTTGTAGTTGCGCCGTTCCTCGACGCGGAAGATCGGTCTGACGTCGACCGGGGAGCGTTTGACCGTCTCCTGGACGGCCAGGTTGAGCCACCTGTTGTCGATCGGCAGCGCCTGCAACAGCCGGCTACTGAGCCCGTCACCGTAGTCCGGGCCGACGTAATCCCGGCGACGAGCGTACGCGAGCGTCGAATCGAGTACGGAAAGATATCGCTCGCGTCGGTCTCCGCCCACGTCGACGTCGCCCTCGTCCTCGAGTCGGTACATACCCGCCGGTCGCGTCTCGCCGTCCGTGTCGCTACTACCCTGAGACTGCATCTACGGACACCTGGCAACGTATTCCTATTATTATACGCTCGCTACCGCCGGTCCGCCCTCGCGCCGCGACGGTCAGGAGGGGACTGTCCCGCCGTCTGGTGGTCGTTACGGTCGGTACGAGCCCGATAACAAACCCCCTCGGCCGCTCACCGTTCGGTCAGGAGACGATACCGTCAGCATGAGATACCTGTTCTTTACGAATACGCCGGCGCACGTCCACCTGTACAAGCACGCGATCGGGCGGCTCGCGGCTCGCGGGGACGACGTCCTGGTCCTCGCGCGGGATTACACCTGTACGGTCGACTTGCTCGAGTGGTACGACCTGCCCTACGAGGTCTACGGCTCGTGTGACACCTCGAAGGGGTCGCTGTTGAGTCGGTTACCGGCCCACTACGCCCGGGCGATCCGCCTCGCCAGGCGGTACGACCCCGACCTGATCTTCGGGATGGGCGGGTACGCCGCCCACACCGGGGCCGTCGTTCGGACGCCGACGGTGTTGCTCATCGACTCCGAGCCGGCGTCGTTCGACCACACGATCTCGACGCCGTTCGCCCGAGCGATCCTCACGCCCAACACCTTCCGCAAGAACCTCGGCGAACACCACTACGTCTTCCCCGGATTCAAGGAGTGTGCGTACCTCCATCCCGACACGTACGAGCCTACCCCCGAGGTCCGGGCAGAACTGGGACTCGAGCCCGACGAGCGGTTCGCCCTCCTTCGGCTCAACGCCTTCGGCTCCCAGCACGACGTCGGCAAGCACGGCCTGACCGGCGCGGATCGCCGCCGGATCGTCGAGCGCCTCGCCGAGGACGTCACCGTCCTGGTCTCCGACGAGAGCGGCAAGGCCGACCTCGAGGGGCTGCCGGCTCGCCGGTTCGACCTCCACCCGGCGCTGATGCACGACGCGCTCGCCGAGGCGAGCCTGCTCGTGGCCGACACCCAGACGATGGTGACCGAGGCAGCCCTGCTCGGGACGCCCGCGATCCGCTCGAACTCCTTCGTGGGCGACGACGACATGGGCAACTTCGTCGCGCTGGAGAACCAGGGACTGATCCACAACGTCGCCGAGGCCGACGCCATCCTCGAGCGCGTCGAGGAGTTGCTGGCCGACGACACCGTCGAGGATACCTGGCAACGCCGCCGTGACGAGTTCCTCGCGGGGACGGCGAACCTCACGGAGATCATCGTCGACGTGGCGAACGTCCGCGGCCGAGTCGAGGAGGTGGAGTCCGTTCGTCAGTTCGGACGGCGGCCGGAACAGGAGCCGGCACAGTCGGTCGGCATCGGCGGCGACTGACCGGGGAACGGTTCGTCGCGAGCCTCGAAATCGGCTACGGTACCTCGTCGAGAAACTCCAGGACGGCTCGAGTTGCTTCCTCGCGAGCGTCACGCACGACCGTATGGCCCGCCCCGTCGACGTGATAGAGACGACCGTTCGGAAGGCGGGCACACCGGGTTCGGTCGCGCTCCCGCTGTCGTTCGTCGCCGTCCGCACGGAGGACCAGCGTCGGGGCAGCGATCTCCGGATAGATTTCCTCGGGATCGGCGAACCCGTGACGGGTGACCGCGGCGGCGCGGGGATGCACGCGCTGTCGGGCACGTGTGAGCAGCCGTGCGAGTCGTTCGTTGCCCGTCGCTACGAGGTCCTGGAGACCCTCCTCGACGGAAAGCAACTCCTCGACCGACAGCTCGTGCCACTCCTCGATCCGCTCGCGAGTGCGACGCTCGCGCACCTTCGGGTCCGGCTCGAGATCGAGCAGGCCGGCGGGATCGATCGCCACGATCGCGTGCGGTCGCTCGGGCCGGCGAGCCCCAGCCGCCATGACCGTGTTCCCGCCGGTCGAGTGACCCAGGAGGACCGGCGACTCGAGGCCGAGTTCCTCGAGGAGCCCGAGGAGGTCGTCGATTCTGTCCGCGACCGAGTACCCCGTCGGCGGCGCGTCCGACAGCCCGTGACCGCGGGCGTCGTACGCGACGACGTCGTACTCGGCGTCGAGGTCCGAGACGAGCGGCAGTCAGCTCGGCACGTCGTCGTAGAGGCCGTGTGCGACGACGAGCGGCCTGCTCGACCCACCGGTCCGAAGGTAGCGAATCCGGACGCCGTTTACCCTGACGTCGTCGTCCACCCAGTCCTCCGGCAACCGTTCGTTCACGTTGCGTTCGACACTCGACCGCGCGGGATATACCTTCCCCTGGCCACCGTTCGCGGTCGACCGGGTGTCGGCTACGCCCGGTACCGTGACATTATCCCGACGAGGTCCTCGCGGTAACGGACGGCGAGTTCGCTGACGACGAGCCGATCGCGGGGATCGACCCCTAACAGGTGCAACGTCGCCACGTAGGCGAGGAGCCCGACGACCATCCCCACTGCAACGGCGGGCGCTCCGTCCGCCGCCGACCGCACGCCGAGCATCGCTCCGGCCATGACGACGCCGCCCCCCAGCGGCTTGAGGTACGTGGCGTCGAACGGCCACAGCCCCTCGAACCGACGGAGCAACAGGACCTGCAACGAGTTCTGGACGGCGATCGCGAGCGAGGTGCCAAGCGCCGCGCCGACGAGTCCGAACGCCGAAACGAACGCGTAGGTCAGCGTGACGTTCAACGCCGCGAGCAGCCAGTCGAGGGCCATCCGGGCGTACTGGTGGTCCGTCATCATCAGGAGCCAGCCAGTCGCTCCGACGGCGCTGCCGACGAACACGCCGCCGAGGTAGACGACCAGCGGGAGGTATCCCCGGGCGTAGGTCGCCCCGAACAGCGCCAGCAGTTCCCTGCCGAACACCGCCTGGACCGCCAGGACCGGAACGACGGCGGTGACGATGAGACGGGTCACCGACGAGTAGACCGCGTTGAGCGTCTCCATCCTGTCGCTCGAGTGGAGTTCGGAGGCGACCGGGGGCAACAGCTGATTGAACGAGAGCAGGGGGATCCACGCGATCGAGATCAACACGAGGACGACGTTGTAGACCCCCGCAGCCGTCGCCGAGAGTAGCGCGCCGACGAGCAGGATGTCGACGCGGTTCTGGAACACCTTCCCGAGGCTGCTCATCGCTACCGGCGCCGCGTGATCGTAGAACCGGCGGACTTCGGCCCGCGCGCCCCTGAGCCGCGGCCGAATGCCGGTCGCGCTCGTCGTCGCCGGAAACCCGACGATGACGAGGGCGGCGGCACACGCGACGAACGCGCCGGCGACGCCGACGACGGAGTAGCCGAGCGCGAGGGCGACGAGCGCGCCGACCAGCCGCACCGCCGGTCGGAGGAGTTTGTTGAAGATCACCTCACCGCGAGCCGAACCGACGGCGCGAAAGAGCGCGGCGTAGATCATCAGGACGCCGAGCAACAGGACGAGAACGCCGAACAGCCGCATCGCCGGCGGGAACGATGGGTGGTCGACCGTGGCCGCGTCGATCCGCGGCGCGAGGACCCACACCGCCGCGGCGATGGCCAGGCCAAAGCCCGTCGTGGTGGCGTAGGCCAGTCCTGCGACCCGCGACCGCCGCGCGGGATCGTCCTCGAACGCGGGCACGTACCGCTGGAGGGTCGGTACGCTCCCGAACGTGACCAGCCGAACGAGCAACTGTGCGATCCGCCAGGCGAGCGCGTACACGCCGTACGCGACGGGGCCGAGCCCCCGCGCGAGGACGAACTCCGTCGCGGCGACCAGCCCGCGCTGGACGGAGACGCCGCCGGAGGTGACGACCGCGCCGTGGGCGATCGTCAGCAGGGCCTCGCGCTCGTCGGGGGCAACGTCCGTGCGTGGCTCGGTCTCGGTCTCGGGCTCGGCTCCCGGATCCGCCCCGTCCTGCTCTTCTCCTCTCGGCTCCTCGCGTAACTCGCTGCTCACGACGGTATCTACTCACCGGGAGTCCGCTCCGGGAGTTAAAATTCTCGATAACTGATAGACGTGGCCGTACGGCCCGTGGGTGGCCCGACCGGTCCGGATCTACTCCGATCCCGATCGGGACCGATATCTCACCGCCAGCGCGACGGTCAGCAGCGCAATCACGCCGGCGGCCGCACCGAGTTCGAACCCCGGAATAGCCGAGGCATAGCCGCCGTCCGTGGCCGGGGCCTCTCCGGTCTCCGCGACCGTCAGCGCCTCGAGCGAGGAGACCTCCGCGGTGTAGTAGTAGGCCGTTCCCGTCTCGTCAGTTAGTGACGTGTCGGCCTCGCTCCAGCCGTCGTCCCCGTCGGCCTCGTAGAGTGCCACGCGGTCGGGATCGAGACCCCGTTCCTCGAGCACGTCGGCCCGGACGCTGACGGTGACCGTCGCCGTCACGTTCCCGCTCGCGGAGCCGTCGAGCGATCCCAGCGATTCGCGGTCGGCCGGCGAGGCGGGGAGGTCGTCGGGTTCACGGCTCTCGAAGGTGACCGTCTCCTCGCCCTCGAGGCCGGTCACGTCGACGTGATCGAACCTGACGGCGTCGCCCGTTCCGTTGGTCGGCTGGAGGCGAACGACGTCGTCCGGCGACGCGCCGTCGATCGTGGCGCCGATCCCGTCGTCGGTGCGGTCGTAGCTCACCGACGGGTCGTCGCAGGTTCCCGTCCGAATCGTCACCGGCTCCTCGAGCGAGGAGAAGGCTGCGCGCTCGGGGTCGTCGGCGTCGCCGGAGAGGACGTGCCACTCCTCGATCTCGCCGCCGTCGTACCAGTCGGGGACGGAGAGGTCGTCGTTGTCGTAATACTCCGCGTCCTCGTTGAACGCCGGGTGAATCGTCGCGGCGAACGGTTCGTTCAATCCGCCCTGGATCGCGCCGCCGGCGGTCCGGCTCTCGATCCAGATCCAGGAAGCGCTCGCCCAGCCGTCGCCGCGGTCGAACTCGTCCATGTTGGTCGGTCCATCGTAGTCATCGTTCTTGACGACCCACTCGGACTCGTGGGGAAGCCCCACGATGTCGAACGTCGCGACGCCGCCCGTCGTGTTGCCGTCGACGCGGTCGTGGACCATGACGAGACTGATCCCGTCGGTCCCCTCGTGGAGGAAGAGCAGGCTCGCGTTGTTCTCCTGGAGGTGTTCCGTGCCGTAGGAGCTGTACATCCGGTCGACCCCCTCGGGGTGGGTGTCGTGGTTCCGGTAGTCGTAGAACGACTCGACTGACTCGGCGGTCGATAGCGGCTCGATCTGCCGGCAGGCGTCGCCCTGTTCCACGACGTAGGAGTCGGCAGACAACTGGGCCGACGCGCCGGTTCCGATCACGGCGCCGCCCGCGCCTGCCCCCGATCCGCTCTGGGCCGTCGCGATTCCGGTCGCGCCGACTGTCCCGAACACGACGAGCGCGACGACGGCGACGACCGTCGCGGGGTTCGATCGGGTCACGATTCACCCCTCGCCGTCGGCGAGTCGGTGCCGACCGGTTCCGACTCGGTCGGGTCGGCAGCGTCCGTGACTCCACCGGGGTCGGTTTCTCGAGCGGGGCGGGTTTTCCCGTCCGAGTCCGCTTTCGACCCTGTCACCGGCGTCACCTCCGGGTCGTCCCGGGCATCCAACTCGGCGTCAGCGTCGGATTCGGCTTCGGCTTCGACTTCGATTTCCCCCTCGAGGTGCTGGCAGAACGCACCCGGAGAGCCGATCCACGCGCCCATTTCGGCCGCCCGCTCGACGAGCCACCGGTAAAGGCGTCGATGGCCGGGGAACTCCCGCTCGTTGAAATATCGCGGGTGCCAGAGGACGGTCATCACGGCGTCGTTTCTCGCGGCGTCGAGCAACAGGCGTTCGCAAGTGCGCCGCGCGGCCTCGAACTCGGTCCCGGGGTCCGGCAGCGCCTGGTCCATGATCGTCAGCGGGAACACGAGGAAGTCGCTCCCATTGTCCTCGAACGGCCGAATCGGGCGATACCCGTAGTGGAACCCACACTCCGCCGCCGAGCCGAGGCTCGCGTCGTACTCGAGGCCGATCGAACGGTGGTGGTCCCACGTGTCGGGCACCGCCAGCCGGAGATGGTGCTGTCGGCCGCCCGCAACCGGTTTCCCGAGGACGCGCTCGAGGGTTTGCTTCTCCTCCCGAAGCCGGTCTCGGTCGTCCCGGGTGTGGTACGACCCGTGCAGGCCGACCTCCCAGCCGCCGTCGTCGAGCGCGCGGATCGTCTCGACTACCTCGTCGGCGGTGACGTCGTACCGGCCGAGATGCTGTACCCAGTTCGACGGGGAGAACCACTCCCGGACGGGTCGTTCGGCCAGCAGGTGCTGTTCGTTGAGGAAGTAAAACGCCGACCGTACCCCCAGGTCGGCCTCGAGTTCCATGATCGACTCGAACTGCCAGTAGGGGTTCGATCCCGGCAGTAGCGTCCGGAGGTGGTAACCGGGCCGTTCCTGGGTCGCATAGTACAACCCGCGGAGCCCCTTGTAGGGGCGATCCACGTCGTGGGTGAGACAGAGCGCGAACTCGGCGTCGTCGGGGAGGGCGTCGGCCTCGAGGCGACGACTGCGATCCGTCCTCATGGTCGTCCCCCCGTTCCGTTTCTGTTTCCGTTTCCGTTTCCGTTTCCGGAATCGGTTCCGGTTCCGGTGCCGTGGATGTCGACGCCATCGCGCGCGAACGAGTCCGAGCGGCGCCTCGTCGACGATCGGCCGCAATCGGCCCGAACGACGCCTTTGCACGGCGGCGGGGACGGGCGGTACCTGTTCGCAATCGGTTCGGTCATCTCGTCCGTACACTCTCCGCGATCGATACGATAGTAAATGAGGCCGTACTTCCGGACCGGGCCGACGGCCACGTTCGGGCGGGGGTTACGGCCCGCCTACCGCGGTTTCGTCCGAGCGGGGGAGGTGCGACCGTGTTCGACCTGTCCGTCGCCCCCTCGAGTGTGATGCCACGACGAAGAGGAGCGTACTCCCGACTCGAGCCCGTACCCCCACCCGATGCCCGAAACCCACGACGTTCCCGTCGCCGACGGCGAGTCGGTCGTCGCGGTCCACCACCGACCCGACTCGAGCGCGACCGCGAGCGACCGGACCGATCACGGCGCGACCGACGCCTGGTTCGTCTGCTGCCACGGCTTCCTCAGCGACAAGTCCGGGAGCTACGAGCGCCGCTGTCGGCGCGCCGCCGCCGAGGGGTACGAGGCCGTCCGGTTCGACTTCCGCGGCTGTGGCGACGCCGACGGTTCCTTCGCCGACGCGACGCTCGGCAACCGCATCGCCGACCTCGAGGCCGTCCTCGAGTACTTCGATCCTCCGTCGACCGTCCTCTTCGGCTCGAGTTTCGGCGGCAAGGTCGCCTTCCACGCCGCACTTGACCGAGAGGACGTCGCGGCGATCGTCGCCCGAGCGCCCGTGACCTACGCGCGGGCGTTCGACAACTATCGAGCCACGGTCCACCGGGAGGGCGAATGCCGATTCGACGAGGGCCGGTCCATCGACGGCCGGTTTTTCGAGGATCTCGATTCGTACGCGTTCGAGAACGTCGTGAACGCCCTTTCGGTGCCGGTCCTGATCGTCCACGGCCGCGAGGACGGATCGGTCGCGATCGAGGACAGTTTCGAGGCTGCCCGCCGGCTCGAGACGGACGTCCTCCTCCGGGCGGTTCCGGGCGAAGGACACCGCTTCTCGAGCGTCGCCGAGGATCGACTGCTCGAGTCGACGGTCGACTGGCTGGCCCGGCTGGACGTGTGAAGGCGAAAACCGGAACGAACGACCGGTTGTGTCGGGCGTTTTCTCGGTCAGAAAAACCGGACCGTTTTTGATACTACTGCCGGAACGACCGGGTACCAGTGAGTGAGGAGTCGGATCTGTCGACGGTGCTCGCCGTTCTCGACGACGAGTACGCCCGGGAGATCCTCACCCATACGAGCGTCGAACCCATGTCTGCCAGCACCCTGAGCGAACGGTGTGACGCGTCCCTGCCGACGATCTATCGCCGCCTCGATCGCCTCGAGGAGTGTCGGCTCGTCACCGAAGAGACGGAGCTCGCCCCCGACGGGAACCACTACAGCGTCTACAGCGCGAACCTCGAGCGACTCGAGTTGACGCTGGAGGACGGCGCCTTCGATCTCGAACTATCCTACCGTGAGGAAGACGTCGCGGACAGATTCACCCGAATGTGGGAGGGGATACGATGATCGGGGACGGAATCAGTATCCGTACTGGGTTCGAACCGGAGGCCGTAACGGGCCCCGGAGCCAGCGCGGACGTCGTCAGGATCGACGAGGCGACGATGTTCGAACTCCTGACCGTCGCGAGCCTCTTTCTCGTCGCCTTGATCGGGACGGTCATCGCGTACCAGGCGTATCGGGGGTACCGCCGTAACGATGCGCCGTCGATGTTCTACCTCGCGATCGGCCTGCTGTTGCTCACCCTCTGTCCGTTCCTCGTGAACGTGACGATCAACACGTTTACCGACGCACAGCAGGTCGCGACCGTCTTCTTCGAGAACGTGAGCCGACTGCTCGGGCTCGTGGCGATCACCTATTCGCTGTACGGGCGGCATTGACCCGGACGCCGAATCTCGAGGCTTCCGACGTTCGATTTCGCCAGAGACGTGACAGTGAGAGAAACCGGGTCCAGACGCAGGCGTATCGGGGCCGACTGCGCCGGTTCGGTCGGGCCGAAGCGAAGCGGAGCGGACCACAGGGCGGACGAAAGGGGGCGAGGGGACCGAACGACGGACGCGAGGTCACCTGGCGGGGCAGAGGTGGCGGGCTCCCGCGTGCGGACTGTCGCTCGATCCGGCGGTCGGGAAGCGGGGGATCACGTGGTGTGAGGGAACCGGACCTGTGATCTCCCCAGCCTTTCCTTTACTGGGGGTACTAATAGAGTCGGGAGGGCGTTTTCTGGGTCGGAAAACGCCGCCGGCGAGCAGTGAGGCAAGAATCGATCGATCCCGTACGTTCTTCTTCGATCGGCCGCTCGAGCGGGTATGCAAGTGTATCTCGTCGGCACCGACTCCGTACACGCCACCGCGGCGGTCTGTGATTACCTCGAGCGACGGGGTGCCGGTGACGGCAAGGAAATCGAGGTTATCGCCGTCGCCGCGTCCGGCGACGAGGACGGCGACAGGGTCGGAGACAGGGTCGGCGACAGGGTCGGCGACAGGGTCGGCGACGGGGAGGAACCGGGTGAACGCGACGCCCGCGAGGCGCTAAACGTCGCTCGTGTCAGGCTGCCGTTCGTCGACACGCTTCGGACGGAGTATCGCGACACTGCCCTCGCCCCCGCCCTCGCCGAGGTCGCCGCTGAGCACGAAGTCGACGAAGTGATCGTGGGGCGGACGACCTCCTCCAGCGAAACCGAAGCGAACGGCGACGGTTCGACCGGCGCGGGATCGGTCGTGGACGGCGTTCTCGAGGGAACGTCCCGGCCGGTCGTTGTCGTTCCCGTGCCCGATGCGACGGCAGAATCGGAGTCGGAGTCGAATTCGGAGTCGGAGTCGGAGTCGAAATGACGGCCCTCAGTCGTCGCTGGGCACCGAGTCCGGCCGATAGTCGCGACTGATCGCCTTCCACCGGCCGGTCCAGAACCGGTAGTAGTTGATGGCTGCGGGAACGGCGGTTTCGGCGAGGAAGGCCAGATAGAGCCCGAGCAGACCGATCGCCGGCAGGGAAACCGCGGGGGTCGTTGCCTCGAGCCCCGGGATCGGGACGGTCCAGGACGGGATCTCGAGGCCGACGGCCCCGAGATACGTTAGCGGGATCGCGAGCCCGAACATCCCGAGCAACTGGCTGTAGAAGGGCCACCGCGTATCGCCGCTCGCCCTGAGGGCTCCGGCCGCGCCAGTCGAGACCCCCTTCAGGACGACTGCCACGCAGGCGACCTGGACGAGCGTCACCGCGGTGCCGACGGCCAGTTGGGCCGGTTCGTTCGTGAACGCGAGGACGATCGGCTCCGCGAAGGCGAAGACGATCGCCGCCCCGACGGCGTAGACTGCCGTCGAGAACAGGACGATCTCCCGGCCGAACCGTTCGGCGCGTAGCTCGTCGCCGTCGCCGAGTTCCTGTCCGACGAGGCTCGAGGCCGCGAGTCCGAACCCCCAGCCCGGCGTGTTCATCAGCCCCAGGATGCGGCGGGCGATGACGTAGGCCGAGACGGTCCGCTGGCCGAACAGGTCGACGATGCCGAGCAGCGGGAACTCGGCGGCCGTCCAGACGAGTTTCGACCCGAGCACGGGGAGCCCGATGGTCGTCAGATCGCGGACCGTCGGCTCGTGGACGTAGCTCCCCGTCGGGTCGACGCTGATCGGGAACTCCCCGGCTCCCGGCAGCCGGCCCGCGATCAGTCCGACGGCGAACGTCGCCGTCACCGCGACGTTCGCGAGCACGGTCCCGATCGCCGCACCGGTGACGCCAAGCCCCAGACCGAAGATCAACACGGCGTTGAGGACGATGTTCGCGACCGCACCGCCCGCGCGGACGACCATCGGCGTCCAGGCGTCGTCCATCCCGACGAAGGTCCTGCTCCCGACCAGATTGAGCCCCGCGAAGGGGACGCCGAGGCCGACGATCCGCAGGTAGGTCGCCCCCAGTTCGATCGCCTCGGCGTCCGAACTGAGAAGCGAGATCAGTTTCGTCGGGACGAGCCAGAAGGTCGCGGTGATCGGGACCGTGATTACCACGACCAGCAGGGCGCTCGAGCGGACGGCTTGTCCGAGTTGATCGTACGTCTCCGCGCCGTAACGCTGGGAAACGAGCGCGATCGTTCCGCCGGCGACGCCGCCGCCGAAGGCAAACGCCAGGCCCCAGAACGGCGAGGCGAACCCGACGCCGGCGATGGCCGCCGATCCGACGCCGACGCCGACCATCGCGACGTCGACGGCGTTTTTCGACATCCGGGCGAGCCCGGTGACGATCCGCGGCCAGGCGAGGTCCGTGGTTCGGCGCGCTCGCTCGGCCTCGATCAGGCCGAGCTTCGCGAGCCCGAGCCCGATCCAGAGGATCGCGAGCCGAAACGGGTTGGGAACGGTACGAACCACGGGAATCGACTCGGGCTAATCAACACCGGATAAAAGGCCTTCTCGACCCGGCAGACGGATCCGGTTTCGAATCGATACACTATGCCACGGGTCGCGGTCCCACCCTCGCTACTCGACGACCAACACCGGCCTCGAGGCTGACTCGGCGACCTGGTCCGAGACGCTCTTCCGGAGGAACCGTTCCAGGCCGCGGTTCCGGCCCATGACGATCAGGTCGACGTCCGCCTCGTCGGCGTACTCGAGGATGGCTCGGTGGCGAAGGCCATGCTGGACCGTGGTCCGGACGTCCTCGACGCCCGCTGCTTCGGCCCGGGTGGCGACGTGTTCGACGGCCTCCTCGCCGATCGGCTCGAGGTCGTCGAAGTCGATCCCCGGCGCGACCTGTGCGGAGTTGATGACGTACAGCGCGTGGAGGGTAGCGTCGTGGGCGACGGCGAGGCCGACGGCTTCCTCGATCGCTCGCTCGGTGTTGTCCCGCCCGTCGGTCGGGACCAGGATAGCGTCGTACATCGTGGGTGAATCATTCGATGGGCGTGCTAAAGACGGTTCCCAGCGGTCCGCTATCGCTTCCGCTCCGAGCCCTCGGAGTCCGGGAACGGCCCCTCGAGGTCCCCGGGGCCGTCGTAGCGGTCGCGAACGCGCTCGATACACCGCTCGAGACTGGGGTTCGAGACGGTCCAGTCGCCGTTGCCGGGGACAGTCGGCGTGCCGGCCCGGAACCCCTGGACCTCCGACAGGATCGGTCCGTGAGCGAACGAGCCGAACGCGTCGGAGACGCTGATGACTCGTTCGCCGTCGACGCCGCCGATCGGCTCCGCGATCGTCCCGAGGAGGCCGGATTCGTCCCACCAGAACGCCGCAAGAATCACCTCGTCGACCGATCCCTCGATCCGGACGGTCTCGCAGTCGTGGACCGTCACCTCGACGCCGTCGGTCTCGACCTCATCGGTCGCCTCGAAGCCGCCTTCGTCACCACCCTCGAGTTCGGTTTCGTCCGTCGACACGCTCGAGGCTGGGTTCGATTCGCTGGCCCTTTGTCCGCCCTCGTTGGGGCCGGAAGAACGATCGCTCGCCGCCATGGTCGGTCTGTCGTCCGGATCGCGATCCGTTCGCACCAGGAAGTCGGGAAGGCTACCACCCAGCCGCGAACCCGGGTCGACGCCGTCGAGCAGGAGCGACTCGAGTCCGAGCGCGCCGACGGCGGGCAGGGCCATGCGATCGGTCGACCGCTTCGTCACACGCCGCTCGAGGTGTGGCATACTCCGGCCTTTTCCGACCGGACCAATCAATCATTTTTCACCGGTACGGGACAGTCATCGACGCCGGAACCGGCCGGCGAGGACGACGGCGTCCGCGGATTGCGGGGGTTTTTATCCGGCGACTGCAAAGCCAGCTATCATGACTGAGGCGGGCCAGACCGGACTCGCGGAGTTCTCGTCCCCACCCGAGTCCGAGGACCGACCGGAGGAAGAGGCGGTCGCCGTCGCCGGGGACGGCGGCGGCGCGGCCGACGTGATCGACGTCGTCGAAGAAACGCTGCCCGAATCCGACGGCGAACTCGACCTCGCCGTGATGCAGGTCGACTACACCGTCGCGGGCTACGGCGACGAGGAACGGCCGATCATGCACGTCTTCGGACGGACGCCCGACGGCGAACTGGAGCACGTCCAGGTCGTCGGCTTCCGGCCGTACTTCTACGCGCCGACGGACAGCCTCGAGCGGCCGCCCGAGGAGGAGTACGACCGGCTGACGGGCAGCGAGGAGACGGACGACGACGGCGAGCCCTACGAGAGCATCCGCGGGGAGCGACTGACCAGGATCTTCGGTCAGACTCCCCGTGACGTCGGGAAGGTCCGCGACGAGTTCGAACACTACGAGGCCGACATCCTGTTCCCCAACCGGTTCCTGATCGACAAGGACATCCGGAGCGGGCTGCGGGTACCCGAGCGCCGCGCCGAGGACGGCTCGCTCGTGGTCCCCCACGAGGAGGTCGAACCGGCGGACGTCGACGCCGATCCCCGGATCTGTACGTTCGACATCGAGGTCGACGACCGTTCGGGGTTCCCCGAGGACGGCGAGGAGCCGATCGTCTGTCTCACGAGCCACGATTCCTACCGCGACGAGTACGTCATGTGGCTCTACGAGGCGCCGATCGGCGACGGCGAGATCCCGGCCGAGATCGAGGAGTACGACCCGATCGAGGGCGAGATCGACCACGAAGTCCGGGCCTTCGAGGAGGAGGAGGCGATGCTCGAGGCGTTCGTCGACTACGTCGAGGAGACCGATCCCGACGTCCTCACCGGCTGGAACTTCGAGGATTTCGACGCGCCGTACTTCCTCGACCGCCTCGAGGAACTCCAGGGGACCCACGACTACGATCTCGAGATCGATCGGCTCTCGCGGGTCGACGAGGTCTGGCGCAGCAACTGGGGCGGCCCCGACATCAAGGGCCGGGTCGTCTTCGACCTCCTCTATGGCTACCAGCGGATGGTCTTCTCCGAACTCGACTCCTACCGGCTCGACGCCGTCGGCGAGGAGGAGCTCGGCGTCGGCAAGGAGCGATACGCCGGCGACATCGGCGACCTCTGGGAGGACGACCCCACTCAGTTGCTCGAGTACAACCTCCGGGACGTCGAACTCTGCGTCGAACTCGACCGCCAGCAGGAGATCATCCCGTTCTGGGACGAGGTGCGGTCGTTCGTCGGCTGTAAACTCGAGGACGCCCCGACGCCGGGCGACGCGGTCGACATGTACGTCCTCCACCAGGCGTACGGCCGCTTCGCGCTCCCATCGAAGGGCCAACAGGAGGGCGGCGAGGAGTACGAGGGCGGCGCCGTCTTCGAGCCGATCACGGGGGTCAAGGAGAACGTCACCGTGCTCGACCTGAAGTCGCTGTACCCGATGTGTATGGTGACGATCAACGCCTCGCCGGAGACGAAGGTCGACCCCGAGACGTACGACGGCGAGACCTACGAGGCGCCGACGGGGACCCACTTCCGGAAGGAACCCGACGGCGTCAACCGGGAGATGATCGAGGAACTGCTCGCCGAGCGCGAGGAGAAGAAGTCGCTGCGCGACGAACACGAGCCCGGCACGCCCGAGTACGAGCAGTACGACCGTCAGCAGGGCGCGGTGAAGGTCATCATGAACTCGCTGTACGGCGTCTCCGGCTGGGAGCAGTTCCGGCTCTACGACAAGGAGGCCGCATCGGCGATCACCGCGACCGGCCGCGACGTCATCGAGTTCACCGAAACCGCCGCCAACGAACTCGACTACGAAGTCGCGTACGGCGACACCGACAGCGTCATGCTCGAGCTCGGTCCCGACGTCTCGAAGGACGAGGCCCTCGAGCAGTCCTTCGAGATCGAGGAGTACATCAACGAACGCTACGAGGACTTCGCGCGCGAGGACCTGAACGCCGAGGACCACCGCTTCCAGATCGAGTTCGAGAAGCTCTACCGGCGGTTCTTCCAGGCGGGCAAGAAGAAACGTTACGCCGGTCACATCACCTGGAAGGAGGGCAAGGACGTCGACACGATAGACATCGTCGGCTTCGAGTACCAGCGCTCGGACATCGCCCCGATCACTAAGGAGGTCCAACACGAGGTCATCGAGACGATAGTCAAGGAAGGCGACGTCGAAGGGGCCAAGGAGTACGTCAACGGCGTTATCGAGGACGTGCTGGCCGGCGACGTGAGCCTCGAGGACATCGCCATCCCCGGCGGGATCGGCAAGCGACTCGACAACTACGATACCGATACCGCACAGGTCCGCGGCGCGAAGTACGCCAACCTCCTGCTCGACACCAACTTCCAGCGCGGGAGCAAGCCAAAGCGGCTCTACCTCGAGCGGGTCGATCCCGCCTTCTTCCGGCGGATGGAATCGGAGGAGGGATTCGATCCACAGCGCGATCCGCTCTACGGCGCGTTCAAGCGCGACCCCGACGTGATCTGCTTCGAGTACGAGGACCAGATCCCCGAGGAGTTCGAGGTCGACTACGACAAGATGCTCGAGAAGACCCTGAAAGGACCGATCGAGCGCATCCTCGAGGCGCTGGACGTTTCCTGGGAGGAAGTGAAGTCGGGCCAGGAACAGACCGGCCTGGATAGTTTCATGTGAGCCCGGGTCGGCTACGCCGGGTTTAGTCGACGAGAGACGGGGGCTCCTGGGACGATCCTCGATCGTCGAACGGTTCCCGGTCCCGGCGGTTCACGGGGGGCTCGGTGCTCGCGCTCTCGGTGTCGGCATCGGCATCGCCGTCCTCGTTCCCGGTGACGACCTCGAACCGGGCACCGCCGCCGTCGCTCTCGAGTAGCTCGATCGACCAGCCGTGAGCATCCGCGACGCTCGAGACGATGGCCAGTCCGAGGCCCGTCCCGCCCTCGCTGGTCGTGTACCCCTCCTCGAAGACCGTCTCGCGTTCGGACTCGGGGATCCCGGGGCCGTCGTCCGCGACGTAGAATCCCCCGTCCTCGAAGTCGCTCACGTGGACGGTGACGTCGTCCGGGCCGTGATCGATCGCGTTCCGGAACAGGTTCTCCAGCAGCTGTCGGAGACGACTCCGGTCAGCGCGGATCGTCCGGTCAGTCTCGACGACGAGGGAGGCGTCTTTCGTCGCGGTCCCGTTCCAGGCGTCGGTGGCGACGGCCCGCAGGTCGACGGGCTCGCGGTCGGTCGGCTCGCTTTCCTGGCGGACGAGCGTTCGCACGTCGTCGACGATCTCGTCCATCCGGTCGAGCGACTCCTCGATCGCTGCCAGCCGTTCCGGATCCGGCGGTCGGTCCTCGTCCATGGTCTCGACGTACCCGCGGGCGACGGTAAGTGGGTTCCGGAGGTCGTGAGAGAGAATGCTCGCGAACCGATCCAGCCGCTCGTTCTGCCGTTCGAGTCGGTCGGTCTGGGTCTCGAGTTGTTCGGTGCGGCGCTCGAGTTCGCGCTGCCGTTGGCGTTGCTCGGTAACGTCACGGAAGAGGACGACGTGGCCGGCGTGGTGACCGTCCCGAACCGCGATCGGCGAGACGTCGACGGTGAAGTGTCGCGCGCCGTCCCCGACCGATACCGTCACCTCGTCGTGGACCGGTTCCTCCCGTGCGAGGCGCTCGGCGAGGTCAGGGGGTGAGTTCGGCAACGACCCGGCGTCCGACCCGACGAGGTCGACCCGGGAGCGACCGAATACCGACACTGCAGTCTCGTTGACGTCGACTACGCGGCCTTCGGCGTCGACCACGACGACGCCGTGCTCGATCTCGTCGACGACGGTGCTCCTGGCGATCGGTCCCAGGTCGAGCAACTGGAACCAGAACAGCGATGCGTAGAAGGCGATCCCCGTCACGACGAGGCCGACGCCGGTGAGATCCACCACCGTCGTTCCTCGAAGGTACAGCGCGTTCAGTACCCACGGGACGAGCATCCCCGTCACGAGCGTCGCACACTGGCGACGATACACCCGGCCCTGCGTCCTGAGCATTTCGAGCAGGTACAGCGCGAGCGCGGTCGCGAGTAGCGTGTAGGAGTAAGCAGCGTTGAGGTAGAAGGCGGGGCCGAACGCGAACTCGGCGACGGCTAACCCGTCGACGACGGCGAGTTCCACGCTCGTCCTGATCAGATCGTGAGTCGCCGTGTGATCGGTCCAGACGAGGACGAGCGTCACGAGAAACGGCGCGCCCAGCGCCGCGGCCGTGCGCGTCGTGACCCGCTCGTCGCGATTCGTATACTCGAGGGTAAAGAGCAGCGTGGAGAGGACGAGCAACGTCGACCCGACGAACCGGACGTTGTGCAGGAGGAATTTCGCGGCGAGATCGGTACGCGCAAGCCGTAGCGCGTCGGCCCCTGCCCAGATCCCGGCACCCAGCAACACGCCGACGACGAGCGGGACCGCTCGTTCGTCCCGTTGTCGATTCCGGATCGCGAGCACGCAAAGGATCACAGCGAGGGTCGCGGCGACGAAAAGCGGGAGAAAGCGAGCGGTAAATTGCCAACCCATCGGATGGATCCCCATATTCCATTCCGTTTGATAAGTCTTCGCATGATTTATCAGGGACTCGACGACGAGAAGCGAGTCGAGAGGACGTCCTGCGCCGCTGTAGTCCCGACCGATTCGGCGATCGAAACCGAAACCGACGTACGAACGGTTTTTATATCGTTGGCCGTTCGGGTTCTCGAATCCCGTCCGACAAGTACTACGAATAAAAGTGGAGTTACGTATTCAAAAAATTATTTTGCGGATAGGATATCGTATCCAATTGGATACGAAACCGTTATCAGTGATACGACCCACTCTTCAGGTGACAGAGTACTATGGCACGTCTCGAACTGAGCAACCTGCACGCTGAAGTAGCAGAGGGCGACGAGAAGATCCTCGAGGGCGTCGATCTCGAGGTCGAGTCGGGCGAAATCCACGCGCTGATGGGGCCGAACGGCTCCGGGAAGTCCACGACCGCGAAGGTCATCGCGGGCCACCCTGCCTACGAGGTCACCGAAGGTGAGGTTCTCTTGCACCTCGAGGACGAGGAGTTCGGCGAGGACGTCGAGATCGACGAGGACCAGCGCACCTGGGACCTGCTGGACCTCGAGCCCAACGAGCGTGCGGCGCTCGGCATCTTCCTGGGCTTCCAGTACCCGGCCGAGATCGAGGGCGTCACGATGACGAACTTCCTGCGGACGGCGCTGAACGCCAAGATCGAGGAGCGCGAGGAGCTCTTCGAGGAAGAGGAAGGCGAAGCGGACGAAGACGAGGAGGAAGGCTTCGAGTCCTCGCCGATGGAAGGGGACGTCGACGAAGGCGAGGTCGGCGTCGCCGAGTTCCAGGAGATCCTCCAGGAGAAGATGGAGCAACTGGACATGGACGAGAAGTTCGCCCAGCGCTACCTCAACGCCGGCTTCTCCGGCGGCGAGAAGAAGCAAAACGAAGTGCTGCAGGCTGCCATCCTCGAGCCCTCGATCGCCGTCCTCGACGAGATCGACTCCGGGCTCGACATCGACCGACTGCAGGACGTCTCGAACGGCATCAACGCCCTTCGCGACGAGCAGGGCACCGGCATTCTCCAGATCACCCACTACCAGCGCATCCTCGACTACGTCGAGCCCGACCACGTCCACGTGATGCTCGACGGTCAGATCGCAAAGAGCGGCGGTCCCGAGCTCGCCGAACAGCTCGAGGACAAGGGGTACGACTGGGTCCGCGAAGAGGTCTACGGCACCGCGTAACCGGATTCGGCTAGAACAACGGTAATAACCCTACAGCCGTAACCACATACACAATCAAATTATGAGTTCCGAACAAGACCACCTCAAAGAAACCGACACCGAAGCGCGGTTCGAGTTCAAGAAAGACCAGAACGCCGCGGTGAAATCCGAGAAGGGGCTGACCGAGGAGATCATCCGCATGATCTCCGAGGACAAGGACGAGCCCGACTGGATGCTCGAGCGTCGTCTCCGCGCGCTCAAGCAGTACCAGAACATGCCGATGCCGACGGACTGGCCCGGCCAGCCGGACCTCTCCGGCCTCGACATCGAGGAGATCGTCCCCTACATCCGCCCGGACGTCGACAAGCGCGAAGGCGTCGACGACTGGGACGAACTGCCGGACGAGATCCAGGACACCTTCGACAAGCTGGGCATCCCGGAAGCCGAGAAGAAGGCGCTCTCGGGCGTCGGCGCGCAGTACGAGTCCGAGGTCGTCTACCAGAACATGCAGGAGCAGTGGGAGGAGAAAGGCGTCGTCTTCATGAACATGGACGAGGCCGTCCAGGAGCACCCCGACCTCGTCAAGGAGCACTTCATGACGACCTGCGTGCCGCCGAGCGACAACAAGTTCGCCGCGCTGCACGGGGCCGTCTGGTCCGGCGGCTCGTTCGTCTACGTCCCCGAGGACGTCACCGTCGAGATGCCCGTCCAGGCCTACTTCCGGATGAACTCGGAGGGGATGGGCCAGTTCGAGCACACGCTCATCATCGCCGAGCCCGGTAGCGAGGTCCACTACATCGAGGGCTGTTCCGCACCCAAGTACGGGACCCACAACCTCCACTCCGGCGGCGTCGAAGTGTTCGTCAAGGAGGACGCTCACGTCCAGTACTCGACGGTGCAGAACTGGTCGAAGAACACCTACAACCTCAACACCAAGCGCGCCATCGTCGAGGAGAACGGAACGATGGAGTGGGTCTCGGGCTCCATGGGCTCGAAGGCCACCATGCTCTACCCGAGCTCGATCCTCAAAGGTCGCGGCGCGACTGACACCCACATCACCATCGCCTTCGCGGGCGAGGGCCAGGACATCGACACCGGCGCGAAGGTCTACCACAACGCGCCCGACACGAGTTCGACCATCGAGTCCAAGTCGATCTCCAAGGACGGCGGCCGCACCAACTACCGCGGCCTCGTCCACATCGCCGACGGCGCCGAGAACTCCTCCACTGCGGTGGAGTGCGACGCGCTGATGTTCGACAACGAGTCCACCTCGGACACCATGCCGTACATGGAGATCGAGGAGTCGAAGGTCGACGTCGCCCACGAGGCGACCGTCGGCAAGATCGGCGACGAGGACATCTTCTATCTACAGTCTCGCGGACTGGACGACGACGACGCCAAGAAGATGATCGTCGCCGGCTTCATCGAGCCGATCACGGAGGAACTGCCCATCGAGTACGCGGTCGAACTCAACCGCCTCATCGAGCTCGAGATGGAGGGAAGCCTCGGATAATATGAGCACGACGCAGGTACACGCCAATCTGACGGAGGAACAGGTACGCGAAATCAGCGAGGAACTCGACGAGCCCGAGTGGCTCCTCGAGCGACGCCTCGAGGCCCTCGAGGCCCTCGAGGAACTGGACATGCCCGACGTCATCCGGACGCCGGGCCGAGACTGGACGAACCTCCACGAACTGGACTTCGAGTCGCTCGTGGATCCGCTGAACGCGGCCGAGGACAAGGACCAGGTCGGTCCCGACGAGGCCGAGGTCCTGCCATGGTCCGAGGCAGTCGCCGAGCACGAGGACCTCATCCGGGAACAGTTCGGCTCCATCGTCGATCCCCAGGAGAACTATCTGACGGCGCTGTCGACGGCGCTTTTCAGCACCGGGACCGTCGTCTACGTCCCCGAGGGCGTCGACGCCGAGGACGTCACGATCCGCACCGAGCAGAACTCCCGCTCGCTGTTCAACTACACGCTCGTCGTCACCGAGGAGTCGTCCTCGGTCACGATCCTCGAGCGGCAGTCGACCGGCGAGAAGCAGGACGAGCAGTACTACAGCGGGATCGTCGAGGTCGTCGCCGGCGAGAACAGCCGCGTCCAGTACGGCAGCCTCCAGAACCTCTCGGAAGACGCCTACAACTTCACCGTCAAGCGCGGTGACGCCGACACCTACGCGACGATCGACTGGATCGAGGCCAACCTCGGCACGCAGCTCACGAAGACCGAGGTCTCGACGGAGCTCAGCGGCGACTCCTCCGAGACCCAGATCGTCGGGGCCTTCTACGGCCACAACGACCAGCACTTCGACCTCGACACGAAGGTCTGGCACCGCGCCGAGCACACGACGGCCGACCTCGTCACCCGCGGGGTCACCGACGACGTCGCCCGCTCGGTCTACGAGGGCGTCCAGGACGTCGGCAGCGAGGCCTGGGACACCAGCTCCTACCAGCGCGAGAACACGCTGATGCTGAGCGACGAGAGCGAGGCCGACGCCTCGCCGAAGCTGATCATCAACAACCACGACACCGAAGCGTCCCACAGCGCGACGGTCGGCCAGATCGACCAGGAGGACATGCTGTACATGACCTCCCGTGGCCTCGATCCGCGCTCCGCGCGCAACATGCTCGTCGAGGGCTTCTTCGTGCCCGTCCTCGAGGAGATCGACGTCGACGAGCTTCGTGACGACCTCGAGGAACTGGTCGCGGCTCGTCTCCGCCAGCGGGACTGACGGAACGACTCGACTCCCGTCTCCGTTCTCGTCTCTCCTCTCAACTCTCGGTTCCGTTTCCCTCGTTTCGCTTCTCTCCCCGAATCCCAGACCCCAGACCCAGACCCAGACCCAGACCCCAGACCCCAGACCCCAGACCCCAGACCCGGAGAACCGTCTCCGGCGTTCGTCTCTCCATTGTCGAGTATCTCTCGATCCCCGAAACCACGGTCCGGGACGACTAAGTGCCACCGGCTCTCTTGTGGGGATATGAGTCTGGGACAGCGCGTCTCGAGCGACCACCAGCTCGCCCGGTTGCTCCAGATCGGGGTCGTGCTGGAGGAGGTCGTCGAGTCACGCGCCGCCCACCACCTCGATTCGCTCTCGCCGGAAGAGCGTGCGGACGTCCACGAGGAGGTGCGGGAGTTGCTCGTCGAGGCCAGCGAGGAGTCGGCCGAACACCGCGAGCGACTCGAGGCGCTGATCGACGATCTCGACGCCGAGACGGTCGCCTACGAGGAAATAAACGCCCTGGTCGATGCCCAGTACGGGCCGCCCGAGGACACGGACGGCGTCCTCTACGACCAGTTGGCCAACGAAGAGACTGCCTACAAGTTCTACGACGACCTCATCGACGCGATCGAGGCCTCCGACGCCGACTACGGCCTGGACGAGGACAGGCTTCTCGATACGTTGTACGGCATTCGGGAGGAGGAGAAAGAGGGCGTCGAAGAGGTCACCGAGATCATGGAGCACAGAGCATGATCGGGGCGACCGCGACGACGGGAACGAGTCCGGGATCGACCGCCCGCGAGAGACAGCACGCGAACGCGCACGCGCACGTCACCGACGGAGGGATGCGATGAACACCGCAGACCAGTACCTCAAGGCCATCTACCTCGCCCAGCGAATCGAAGACGGCCCCGCGTCGACCGGCACGCTCGCCGACCTGCTCGAGGTGAGTCCGGCAAGCGTCAACGAAATGATCGGGAAACTCGAGGACCGCGACCTCGTCGACCACGAGAAGTACAAGGGCGCCAGCCTGACCGACGAGGGACTCGAGCGCGCTCACGACGCCCTCCAGACGTACTGTATCATCGAGCGGTTCCTCGCGAACGTCCTCGAGGTCGAGGAGTTTCGGGAGGAGGCCCGCGCGCTGGAGAGCGTCATCGACGATACGGTCGCGGAGCGGCTTGATACGATCATCGACCGCCCGGAGGAGTGTCCCGACTGTTTCGACCCCGAGAAGGACTGCTGTGAGCGACTCGAGGCCGAGTTGAGCGGTTGCGCTGACTGATTCGTTCGTCTCCTTCCGTTTGGTTTGTCTATTGGCCGGTTCGTCCCGGCGGCCCTCCGTCGTTTGACGGTCCGGCGTCATCGGGTGGTCCGGCGCTATCAGGGGGGCCAGCGTTATCGGGTGGTCCGGCGTCATCCGCCGGTCCACCATCCTCCGGCGGTCCGGCGTCAATCGGTGGGCCAGGATCGTCCGCCGGCCCCGAATTCCTCCGTTGATCATCGTCAGTAGAGGGACCATCGTTGTCTGACTCCCCCGAATCGCTCGGCTGTCCCGCACCATCGGCGGACCCGTCGTCGACCGGCGGTTCGTCGTCGAGCGGCCCGGGCTCGTTCGGCGGGACGGATACCTCGCCCTCCGATCCGACGGCCGCCTGTGCATCCGACCCTCGCTCGTCGGGTGCCGACTCCAGTCCTCCGCCCGGCGGGGCGTCGGATCGATCGGCCGGGTTTGCGTCGCCATCGTCCTCGTCGCTGGAATCCGTCTCCGACGCGCTATTCGCGGCCAAATTCGTCGTTTCGGTCTCCGTCCCGTCGTCCTCGTCGACCTGGCCTGCTGTGCTCCCGGAACCGTAACCGTCCCCGCTCGAGGGTTCGGTCGGTAGGTCGTTCGTCTCCTCGAACTCGGGCGGCTCCGTCACCTCCGCTTCGGGGCCCTCGTCGACGGTCAGTTCGGGGACCAGTAGCCACGTCACGGCGGCCATCGATGCCCCGACGAGACAGACGACTGCGATCAGGTACGCGCTCGAGGTCGGCGAGTCGGCGTCGGTACCGGGTCCGGTGCCGGACATGGAGACGGGTCGACCGATGCCGCGGTCCGGCTTTAGTAGTCAGCGGGTACACGTCGCGTTCGGCGACGGAATCGAGCCCCGGGGACACGGGGACGTCCTCGCCTCGTTCCCGACAGGACGCTCCTCGTCGTGTCGGATATCGTTGGGATCGACGAACCGGGAAGCGCACCGACCAACTCACGCACCGGGCGGTTGCTCGTCCCCAAACCGCAGGTACCGGCGGCCGACGAGTGCTGCGGCGACGAGGACGAGAACGGCAGTCGCGCCGAACTCGAGCGGAAGTGTCCACCCGCCGTCGCCGCTCCAGTCGTCCTCGAAGACCGCGGCGTAGAACTCGGCGACCTCGGTCCCGTGGGCGGCGACGAGCACCTCGCGGTTGTTCCGGAAGGCGTTGTCGTTCCAGTTGGCGCTGCCGACGACCGCGACCTCGCGGTCGATCACCACTCCCTTGGCGTGGATCTTTTCGAACCGATCGGTGTCCTCGACGAGTCGTACCTCGAGCGGTAGCGCTTCGTTTCCGGCGATCCGCTCCAGTTCCGTCGCGAGCGCGGCGTTTTCGTCCTCCCGGTACCACGTCGAGTCGAGCAGGATCCGGACGTCGACGCCGCGACGGGCCGCGTCGACGGCCGCCTCGAGTACCCGCGCGTCGGGGTCGATGCTGCCCTGGACGACGAGGAGTTCGTCGTCGGCCCCGTCGATGAGTTCGACCAGCCGTCGCTCGACGTTGTCGGGCGCGATCAGCAGTTCGGCCGACTCGAGTTCGACCGCTGTCGGATCGTGGACTGCGGGGAACTCCCGTGGCGGCGGCCCGTCGTCGGCGACGAACGACGTCTCGCGGCGGAACTCGGCTCCACTCCGGGTGTCCCGTCCCTCGAAGTCGGTTTCGAACACCGTCGCGAGCTCCGCGGCGAGGGTTTCGTCTTCGAGGACGATCCCCCAGCCGCGGTTCGACTCGCCGCCGACCCCGGACTGTTTCCAGTTCTCGGTGGTGACGAGGAGTCGGTCGTCCGCGACCGCGTACTTCGGGTGGTGGTACCGGTATCGCGCGCCCTCGCCGCCGATTGCCCGCACGTCGACGCCGGCGTTCTCGAGGCGCTCGAGGACCGGTGCGGTGTCTTTCGGTGTGCCGCCGACCGGACCGGACTCGAGGAGCACGGCGACGTCGACGCCCCGCTCGGCGGCCGCGATCAGTTCGTCCGCGACCGCCTCGGAGGTGACAGTGTAGCCGGCCAGCAGGAGGCGTTCGTCGGCGCTCCGGATCGTCTCGAGCGGAATTCCGGGTGAGTCGGGGAGGACGAACGCGGTAGCTTCGTCCGCGTCGCCGGTCACGACGGGGCGACACGTCGCGTCACGGGGCCACCAGTAGCCGCTGGCGGGAGTGGCGGCGTCCGCAGTGGCTTCGGTGTCCGCCCGGTACCACCGGTCCCCCGTCGGTGCCCGGTCGTAGCTCACCGCGTCGAGGCGTTCGGTTCCCCCGTCGGCCTCGGTCCGGAGTTCGAGGTCGTCGCCGTCGACGGCGAGTCTGACCGCACCCTCGAGTTCGACGATCGGGACGTCGGTCAGCGGTTCCGTGGCGTCGGGATCGACGCTGGCCGCAACCCTGCCCGAAACGGTTTCGTTCGGGAACGACGCGGTCCGGTAGCCGTCCGTGAGCGTCCAGTTCCCGACGGGCGTGTCGGGGGGCGTCTCGAGGAGCACGTATTCGCCGACGTTTCCGTGGGTCGTCGGGTTGGGGTAGAGTTCGATAATCTGTGGCTCCGAGACGGGTTCGGGTTTGGGTTCGGGTTCGGGCTCGGTTCCGCCCGGCTCGAGAACGGTTTCTTCGTGGGGGCAGCCGACGACCCCGTCGGTCGCGGGAGCGGACGCCGCGACGGAGATCCCGCCTCCGAGAGCGACGATACACGTGATTGCGACCGCGAGGACGATCGTGGGGACAGCTGGGGTCGGGTCCCGAACCATCACCGACGGTGGCCCCGCGATCGTATTTAAACGTGTGTGCGACGCGTCAGACGTCGCCCTCGAAAGACCCGTCCGCGACGGCGGTCCTGACACCGGTAAAGACGAACCGTGCGCCGCCGTCGCGGCCGTCTTCGATCTCGACCGTCCAGTCGTGGGCGCGAGCGACCTCGGAGACGATATTCAGGCCGAGTCCCGTGCCGTCGGCGGCGGTCGTCCAGCCCGGTTCGAACACGTCGTCGCGGTCCGCCGGCGGGATACCCGGACCGTTGTCCTCCACGTAGAAGCCGTCGCCGTCCTCGAGCAGGCCGATTCTGACGGTCGCATCCGTTCCGGCGTGCTCGGCAGCGTTGCGAAAGAGGTTCTCGAAGAGGTTCCTGACCCGGTCCGGGTCGGCGTAGACGAGCCCCTCGGACTCGATCTCGAGGTCGACGTCGGCTCCTGCTCGGTTCCAACACTCCGTGACGACCGACTCGACGTCGAGGGGATCGACGGACTCGACCTCGTAGCCGTGCCGGACCATCGTCAGCACGTCGTCGACGATGTCCTCGATGCGCTCGTGTTCGGCTTCGACTCGATCGAGGTAGTCGGGATCGCCGGTCTCGCGGGCCTGCTCGAGGTAGCCGCTGGCGACCGACAGGGGGTTCCGGAGGTCGTGGGAAAGGAGGTGTGCGAACCGTTCCAGTCGATCGATCTGATGGTGGAGCTTTTGCTCGTACTCTTTCTGGGGCGCGATGTTCCGGAAGGCGCCGATGACGATCGACCCCTCACTTTCGACCCGGGACTCGAGCACCCGGGCGCTGATTTCGACGGGGATGCGCTCGTCGTCGTCGGTGACGATGTGGAGTTCGTCGTCTTCCTCACACGAGCGCAACTGGACCGGTTCGTCCGACTCCGTGGCAGTCTCGAACAGTTCCCGGTATCGGTCGCGCTCGTCCGGCGGGTGCAACTCCGTCTGGTGTCGCCCCACGAGATCGTCTTTGGGAGCGCCGATCAGATCGGCCGCGCGCCGGTTGACCTCGAGCAGTTCGCCGGTTTCGGCGTCGGCGATGAACATGGCGTCCGGGGCGACCTCGAAGACCGCCCGGTACTTTCGCTCGAGGGTTTCGCGCCGGCTGATGTCGCGGATCGACGCCATGACCAGGCGATCCGAGCCTGCTTCGGTTTCGATCGAACTCAGACTGATGTCGACCGGGACGGTCGACCCGTCCGTTCGCCTCCCGCGCAGATCGAGGCCGGCCCCCATCGAGCGCGTTTCCGGGTCCGACATGTAAGCCTCGCGCAAGGGAGGGTGATCCTCGCGGTCCTCCTCGGGGATGAGTCGCTCGACAGGTTCGCCCACCAGTTCCTCGGGAGCGTACCCGAAGAGGTCTTCGACGCGATCGTTCGCGTGGCTGATCTCGCCGTTCTCCCGGACGATGACGATCGCGTCGGGTGAGCGGTTGAAGAACGCTTCGAGGTGAGCTCTGTCGAGATCCGGTGCCATTCTCCGTTCTGCAGACGAACAGGGCCGCGAAATATAACAAGCCACCGGTCTCCCCGACGGACGGGAACGGGCGCGAATCGATCGATTACGGTCCGTTGGCCCGGTCCAACTCAGCTGTCCGTCAGTTCCGCCGCAACCCCTCCAGGTAACGATTGCGCCGGGAAAATCGGCACAGAGATCCGTATCAGGCCGCGGGCTCCTCCGAGAGGTCGACGCTCTCGGCTTCGACCTGGACGAGGTACGCCCGGTCGTCCTCGTACTCGGCGACGATCTCTACGGCGTCTTTCGTACCGATTCGGTTGAGCGCCCAGGCCGCGCTGGCGCGGACGCGGTCCGCTTCGTCGTCCTCGAGGACGTCCGCTAGCGGCTCGATGGCGCGGGTGTCGCCGATCAGACCGAGCGCGCGGGCGGCCCAGCTTCGAACGTCGGGGTTCTCCGCGACCAACTGTTCGGCCAGCGGCTGGACGGCCTCCTCCGCACCGATTTCACCGAGCGCGCGGAACGCCGGCTTCTGGAGGTCGGGGTTGGAGTCGACGTAGTCGACCAGAGCATCGACGACCTGGTCGTCGGCGACGCCGATCTTGCCGAGAATGCGGATCGCGGCCTGGTCGCGGCGGCCGGCCTTCTGGACCATCGGCTCGATCGCCTCCTCGGGGCCCATGCGCTCGAGAGCCTCGAGGCAGTGTTCCTCCATGAATTCGGAGCCCAGCGAGTCGTAGGCCAGCAGGATCTGGTCGACGTTGCCGCGTTTCTCGTGGACCTTGAGCGCGTGCCACTCCGGCGGGAAGTCCTTGACGTGATCGAGGACGTCGTAGAACCCCTCGCGGCGGAGCTGTTCGCGGACCTCGAGGTCGGTCCACTCGGTCGCGTCGTCGACCGCGCTCTCGTAGTCGTCGGTCGCCTCGAGCAGGCCGGCGATCGTCTCGGCGTCCTCGTCCGGATCGAGGTCGGCGTCCTCGACGGCGTCCGTGGCGTCCTCGAGGGTCGCAGCGAGGTCGTCGGGGACGGTCTTCTCCTCGTCGCCCTTCTCCCCGAGTTCCGCGCCGCTTGCGGGCTCTAGGTCCTCGGGGAGCGACACCGAACTGCCCAGCAGGTCGTTCAGTTCGGCGAGGAAGGCGTCGGTCGCCTCGATCAGTTCCTCGTCGCCCTCGACCGTCCAGCGGGTGCCCGTGATCGTCCCGCTGACGCCGTCGATCTCGCCGACGACGTCCTCGGCGTAGGGCCCGCGCTGGTCCTCGAGGTCGTCCTCGAGGTCGCCCAGGTCGCTCTCGATGTCGTCGTAGCGGTCCTGCAGTTCCTCCTCGGGTGCGGGTTCGTCGTCCTCGTCCTCGTCTTCGTCTTCCTCTTCGGTTTCCGGCGGGTCGGGAATCTCGACGTCCTCGAGTTCCTCGCGGAACGCGTCGAGGTCGGCCTCGACGACGTCCAGATCGTCCTCGGTCTCGGCGGCCTCGAGGTCGGCCTCGAGGTCCTCGAGGTCGCTCTCGAAGCGCTCGAGGCGGTCCCGGATCGCCTCGAGGTCGCGGTCGCGGTCGCGGTCGACCGACTCGGTCCCGTTCTCGTCATCGTTCCCCTCGTCTTCGCTCATGGTACCACCGTCGCTGGGAGACGACGCCGACGCGTGACAGAGTCCATACGCTACGGTCGTGGCAGGATCGCCCTAAGCGTTTCCATGCGCGTCGAGTTCGGCGGGGCGCGGATCGGTACGCCAGTAGAACCAGGGGCTCAGCGTCATGTAGGCAAGTCCCAGCAGGAGCAACGCGAAAGGGAACGACCGGTCCGCGAACTCGGGGACGACCACGGCCAGGACGTGGACGACGCCCATGATCCCCGCGTCGCGGGCCAGCAGATCCGGGTAGGTGATCCGCGAGACCATCAGGTAACAGAACGCGCCCGTGATCGCGAGGACGAGCCAGGCGTCGGCGACCCGCGCGAGGATGGCGGCCCCGAGGATCGTCGCCGCCAGCGTGGTCTGGATCCCCTCCGTGTAGTTGGCCGCCGTGTCGTAGGCGGTGTACATCCCCAGGCGGGTGACCGCCGTCGCGACGAACAGCGCACAGACGGCGGTTACGAGCGCCAACTCGAGGGTGACCCCGCCGTCGAAGCCGATGCCGAACCCGTCGGTCACCACGACGAACGCGAGGACGGCGGGCGCGACCGCGAAGGAGGCGACGTCGGCCAGCGAGTCGAGATAGGGGCCGGCCTCGGTGCCGCCGTAGCGCCGCGCGAGAATGCCGTCCAGCCCGTCGGCGACCGCAGCGAGCAGGATCAACCGGGCCGCGAGATCGATGTCGACGAAGGCGATGACGGTCGCGACGAACCCCAGGGCGGCGTTGGCGACCGTCACCCCGTCGGCGACGCCCAACCGGCCGACGAACCGCGGGAGCATACTCGCGGATTCGGCGGGCGGGTGCCTTACGTGTTTTCGTTTCGCCCGTGTCTGGAGGGGGTTCGGGGGGGAGAGACTCGAGGGGAGGAACGCGAGTCAGGTAACGGTAACGCGTGTGCTGGCGCGATCACGAAATCGAGCTGCTTCCGCGAACCGGGCCGGTTATATTGCGCCTCTGCTAACGATTTCGCATGAACCGGCGCGTCTATCTCGCGGCCGTCGGCACCGCCGCCACGAGCGGGCTGGCGGGGTGTACGTCCGCTCTCGGAATCCTCGAGGACGAGGGCTGTGATGGAGAGGCGTGTGACATCGGGATGACCAGGAACGCGTTCGTCCCCGAGGAGTACGAGGTACGCGTCGGCGACACCGTCGTCTGGAAGAACACGAGCGGTGCCGATCACACGGTCACGGCGCGTGAGGGGACGCTCCCGGACGGGGCCGAGTACTTCTCGACGGGCGATTTCGAGGACGAAGACGCCGCCTACGACGCGTGGTTCGACGACCGCGGTGGACGGCTCGGGACCCGCCAGACGTTCGAGCACACGTTTACGGTGCCGGGCGAGTACACGTACGTCTGTATTCCGCACGAACGCGCCGGAATGGTCGGGACGATCGTCGTGACCGACGACTGACGGGCTGAAGTCGATTTGCCGCCGCCTCGAGACGTCTGCACCACGTCTCGAGCGTCGCATCCACCCAGCTACTCCCGCGAACGCTCAGCCTTCTCGCGAGCGATCCGTTTTCCATCAGTTCCGTTCGGGGCTACCGTAACATCCCCGGACGGGATCTCTCAGTTCGGTTTTCGACACCGTCCAGCCACGGTACTCGTCACGACAGACTTTTCACCACCAAAAGATACCACCTAGTTGTATGAGCGACTTCGATCAGTTCAGTCAGGTCGGCGAAGCCGACGTAACGCGTGCCATCGGACAGGAGTGGACCGAGGAGTTCATGGACTTCTCGGACTCGGACGTCATCATCGTCGGCGGGGGGCCCTCGGGGCTGACCGCGGCCAAGGAACTCTCCGAGCGCGGCGTCAAGACGATGGTCGTCGAGAAGAACAACTACCTCGGCGGCGGGTTCTGGCTCGGCGGGTTCCTGATGAACAAGGTCACCGTCCGCGACCCCGCCCAGTCGATCCTCGAGGAACTCGACGTCTCCTACAAGGAGTCCCAGGACAGCGAGGACCTCTACGTCGCGAACGGGCCCGAGGCCTGTTCCGGGCTCATCAAGGCCGCCTGTGACGCGGGCGCGAAGATGCAGAACATGACCGAGTTCACGGACATCGTCATCCGCGAGGACCACAAGGTCTCGGGGATCGTGATGAACTGGACGCCGGTCCACGCCCTGCCCCGCGAGATCACCTGCGTCGATCCGATCGCCGTCGAGGCGGACCTGGTCATCGACGCGACTGGCCACGACGCGATGGCCGTCAAGAAACTCGACGAGCGCGGGGTGCTCGACGCCCCGGGGATCGGCGACGCCGAGGCCAACGCCACCGGCATGGACCAGACGGGCGACGACAGCTACGGCGCGCCCGGCCACGACTCGCCCGGCCACGACTCGATGTGGGTCGGCAAGTCGGAGGACGCCGTCGTCGAACACACCGGCCTCGTTCACGACGGCCTGATCGCGACCGGCATGGCGACCGCGACGACCTACGGCCTGCCCCGCATGGGCCCGACCTTCGGGGCCATGCTCGTCTCGGGCAAGCGCGCGGCCCAGGAAGCCCTCGACGAACTCGAGGTCGACGCCGAACCGGTCGACATCACGTCGCGAGCGACGCCGGCCGACGACTGAAACGAGCGATCGCCAGCCCACCGCTTTCGTCCGCAATTCGCCGGTTCACGCGGACCGCGACCGAAACCTTTCTGCGGACGGCGTCGAAAGCGATCCTACGCTGACTCGTTCTATCGGCTCTGCCCAGTTCGTGGGAACGACCGAAACCCATACTACTTTTTTAGGCTGACCTAAAACTATGCCAACGAGACGGAACGTACTGGCGGTCGCCGCAGCGGTAACGGGGACGAGCATCGCGGGCTGTACCGACGACTCCGGCGCGGAAGCGGCCGAGGAGAGTCCCGACGAGGAGGACGACGATGACGGGACCGAGGACGCCCTCGGTGCCGAACTCGGGGTTGCGGCCGAGTGGAACGCCATCCGGTCGCGCGTCGACGACGCGCTCGCGCTGGGGATCGCCGAGGAGTTCTCGGTCGGCGCGGCCGTCACGGGCGACACGCTCGCCCGGTTCGAGGCCGCGACCGACGAGTGGGGCGCACACGAGCAACTCGAGGAGACCGACCACGACGCCTACGAGGAGTTCGAGGAGGCCCTCGAGGAACTGCGACTCGAGGCCCTCGACGAGGAGGACCTCGAGCGCGCCCACACGGAGGCCGAAATCGCCGACGAACAGCTCCGGGAGGCACAGCGACAGCGCCTCTCACACCGGAACGCCCTGGCGTTCGACATGGGGCTGTTCGCTGCACGGATCGCCGACGTGGCGACGCTCGGAATCGCGGGTGAGTTCGACGGGGCGGCGGAGATCGCCCACGAGACCGACGAGCGCTGGGAGAACTCGATCGTCCACGACGAGGTCAGCGCGGCCGACGGGGACCTGTACGCCGCCTTCGAGGGCGAACTCCCCGGACTCGAGGAGGCCGCAGAGGACGAGGACCTCGAGGCGCTCGAGGAGGGTGCCGACGCCGCGATCACGGCCGCGTTCGACGCGGCGTACGTCCTCTCGGAGGACGACGCGGCGGCCCACGCGGCCACCCTCTCGGCGATGCAGGCACGCGCCTGGGACGCGGCGGTTCTCGCCTCGCTCGAGGGGGTCGAGCCGGAAACGGCCGCCGACGTCGCCCGCGGGGCCCTCGCCCGGTTCGAAGCCTCCCGCGCCCACGACGCCGTCGGGGCGGCCGACCACGACACCTACGAGGCCTTCGAGGGCGAACTCGAGGCCGTTGCAGACGCCCTGTCGGCCGACGAGGGCGTCGACGAGGCGATGGCCGAGTTCGCCGACGCCGCGTTGCGGGCACAGTTCGCCGTCGCCGGTGCGCTCGAGAAGGCACCGGGCGACGGCGGCGGTCACGACGGCGAGCACGGCCACGGCGATCACGACGATCTCGAGGGTGGCCCGAACGTCGTGGAGGGCGTCCCAGACGACGCCGACCACGTCGTGGAGATGCACGCCGCGAGCTTCGAACCCGAGGAACTGACGATCGAGGCCGGCGAGACCGTCGCCTTCGAACACGTGGAGGGCGAACCCCACACCGTCACGGCCTACGAGGACGGGGTTCCGGACGGGGCCGCCTACTGGGCGTCGGGCGGCTTCGAGGACGAGGACGCGGCCCGCGAGGGCTGGAAAGACGGCCGCGGGGCCGTCGTCTCGGGGCAGTCGTACGTCCGGACGTTCGAGGCCACGGGTACCCACGAGTTCTGCTGTATCCCCCACGAGGCCGCCGGCCACGTCGGACGGGTCGACGTGGAGTAACGCCGCCAGTACGGTCGCGAACCCACACCGTTTTCGCGGTTCGAACGTAGCCCTCCTGCATGAAGATCGTCGTCACCGGTGCGACCGGCGGCGCTGGCAGTTGGATCGTCGACCACTTCGCGATCGAGGGCCACGAGGTTCTCGGACTCGACCTCGAGCGGCCGGCGGGCGAGCACGAGAACGCCTCTTTCCTCGCGGTGGACCTCGCCGAGCAGGGGCAGGCCTGGGAGGCCATCCTCGCGCACGATCCCGACGCCGTAGTCCACGCCGCGGGAATTCCCCGCATGGGCGAGACGACGGGGACGGAGACGTTCCTGACCAACGTCGAGACGGCCTACCACGTCTTCGAGGCCGCGGGCCGGGCCGGCGCGGACGTGGTCTGGACCTCGAGCGAGAGCCTCTACGGAACGGCCTTCGCCGCGGAGCCGTTCCTTCCCGACTATCTCCCGATCGACGAGGCCCACCCCCAGCGACCCGAGGACGGCTACGGGACCTCGAAGCTCGTCGGCGAGGAACTCGCCGCGAAGACGGTCCGGAAACACGGCATCTCGGTCGCCTCGATCCGCCCGTCGTGGATCCAGTACCCTGGGGAGTACCACACCGCGGACGAACGGGAGGCGTTCGACCCCGAAACGGCCGACCCCGCCGGCCACTTCTGGTCGTACGTCGACGTCCGCGACGTCGTCTCGATCGTCGAGGCCGCCCTCGAGGCCGACGTCGACGGCCACGAGGCCTACCACGCGATGGCCGCGGAGAACTACCTCGGGCGGCCGACCACCGAGACGATCGAGGCCGCCTTCGGCGACCTCCCCGAGGACTGCGCCCTCGAGGGCGAGGAGTCGGCGTTCTCGACGGCGAAAGCGCGCCGTGACCTCGGCTGGGAGCCCGCCCACTCCTGGCGGGACGCCGAGACGGCGGCCGTCGACGGTCCGGCGTTTCTCGCGGACTGATTCGCGGAACCGGGCGGGACCGCAACTGATTCACCGTGTGATACAACTAGGTACTACATGGTCGATCGAGTCACGCTCTATCGCCCGAAGACCGTCGCGGACGGGGATAGCGAGCGCCCGGAGCGGGCGGGGCAGGACGGAGTCGTAGACACGGACGAGATCGCGGACTGGCTCGCGGGCCGCGTCGACGCCGAGATCGAGGTCCGGGATCGGTTCCTCGAGGTTCACCGAAACGACGACCTCCCGGAGCGGTTCGCCGCCGCTCGGATCACCTCGCCGTACGACCGCGAGACGGGCAACACGATGCTCGGGACGATCCGGTACGAGGAACGCGCCCTCGAGAACCCCGAACGGGCGGGCGGCGTCCTCTACGACGGCGTCGCCGTCCAGCGGGCGCTCAACAGCGCCCTCCCGGACGGGGAACGCGGCCTCGAGCGGTTGCACGTCCCGATTCTGGACCGGGCGATCGGCACCTGGGGGGACCACGACGGCCGCTGGCACAAGCGGGTGAACGTGCTCGGTCAACCCGCGCTCGTGTCGGTGCCCGGGCTCTACGAGGCGCCGGCAAAGCCCGAGGAGTACTACCAGGAAAAGCAACGTCACGCCCTCCTCTCGGGCGATACGCCGCCCCGGGAGGTCCTCGAGAACCAGGTCGACGGCGAGTTCCTGATCGAGGACGATCCGCGGACCACCGACGCCCTGAAGGGGTACGTCCTGCAGGCGTACCACTACCTCGAGACGGGAGAGGCCTTTTGCGAACGGGAGGAATGCCGGCTCTACAACGCCCACTACCACGAGGACCTGATCCGCGCGCAACTGTCCGAGCCGGAGTTCTGTGCCGAACACGCGCGGCTGTACGAGTAGCGAGCGACGCCGATGCCGTCGGTTTCGATCAGGGAGTGCCGGAACCGGTACCCTCTTTTCTCTCAGCCGAGTCCCGACAGACGATGAACGAGTGCGAGTTCACGACCGATATCGTCGTCCGCTATCGCGATCTCGACCCGCTGGATCACGTCAACCACGCGGTCTACGCGAGCTACCTCGAGGCCGCCCGTACCGACTACCTCGAGGCGGCCCTCGACGTCGCGCCCGAGGAGATCAACTTCGTCATCGCGAACCTCGAGATCGACTACCGGCGTCCGATCGTCAAGGGCGACGATCCCGAGGTCGCGCTGTGGGTCTCCCGGCTGGGCGACTCGAGTTGTACCATGGAGTACGAGATCCGGGTCGGCAGCGAGGTCGCGGCGACCGCTGAGACGACGATGGTCCACGTCGATCCCGACTCGAAGGGGCCGTCGCCGCTTCCCGAGGAAACGCGTGAGGCCCTCGAGATGTCCGGCGCGGTCGAGGCGTCGGCCTAGCGTCTAGCGCAGGTCAGGGTACCGTTCCTCTCAGGCGAGCCGGCCGCCGGTCAGCCGCACCACGCCGAAGAGGTGGCGCTCGTCGGCGACCGCGCTCGAGCGCTCCCGCAGCCGCCCGTGAGCGGCGTCGATCTTCGCGTCCAGGCGACCGGTCGGATCGTCCTCGTACCGAAGCCGAGTGGTGGGCGGGGTCGAGAGCACGACGATCGCCCGGAAGGCGGCGTTGACCGCGGGCGCGTACCACTCCCCGCCGTCGTTCCGAGCCGCGTTCGCGAGGACGACGTGGCCGTCGCCGACCATGTCACACCAGTCGTCGACCGCGCCGGCCGGGTCCTCGAGCATGCCGACGACGAACGTCGCGAGGAGGGCGTCGACGTCCTCGGCCGCGTCGAGCGGCGGTCGCGTCGCATCGCCCCGGACGACGTGGACGTTGTCGTACCCGCTCACCAGGTCGCGGGCCCGCTCGAGCACCGGGCCCGTGAAGTCGATCCCGATCACGGTCCCCTCAGGGCCGACCGCCTCGCGGAGATAGGGCAGGTTCGCGCCGGTGCCACAGCCCATCTCGACGACCGTGTCGCCGGGCTCGAGCCGGCAGGCCGCGGCGGCCCGGCGGCGCAGGTGCGCAACGCCGGGCGTTTTCCGTGCGATCAGGTCGTAGAGGGCCGCCCAGCGGCCGTAGAACTCCCGTGCGGACTCGGGACGCTCGCTCGCGCTCATTTACAGCAGCGACCGCACGGTGTCCGCGACCGACTCCGCGTCAGTGCCCAGAACGTAGATCAGGGGTTCGATCCCCATGCCGCCGGTCTGGTAGAGCACCGTCGCCTCCGGCTGTTCCTCGATGGCCGCGCCGACGCTCGAGGCCACGTCGTCTCCCTCGTCGAACTCCGCGGTGACGTGGCCCGCATCGGAGAGGGCCGCCAGCAGGTCGGGATCGTACGCGATGTTGATCGCCGCCGCGGCGTCCGTGCCGTGTTCCCGCGCCGCGAGCAGGACGGTCGCGACGTGTTCGGAGACGCCGAACTCCGGGTCGGAGGGCACCGTCGTCTGGCCTTTCACGTCGAAGATCCGCCCGGGAACTCCGGCGACGTCGTCGACGTCCTCGGCGTCCGGCGTGCAGGCGACCAGGTTCGACCCCACCGCGGGGATCAGTCGCGCGAACCCGCTCGCGTTCTCGAGGATACGGAGCCCGCGCCGCAGCGACGAGAGGACCCGTTCGCTGGTCCGCAGGTCGCTCTCGGGATCGTGAACCCGAAAGCCCGAGCCGTGATCGGCGAGTTCCGGGACCGCCTCCTCGTGGAGTTGAGCCAGCAGGTCGCCGCCGCTCTCGAGGTCGCGGATCAGGACCTCGATCTCGATTAGCGCCTGGACCGGCGTCACGTCGCCGGCGGCGAGTCCCGCTCCGAGGTCCTCGACGAGGGCTTCGACGCGTTCGTCCTCGGCGATGCGATCGTTGATCGTGACGTCGCCGTGAGCGTACTTCGAGACCGCGCTCTGGCTGATTCCAAGCACTTCGGCGACTTCGCTCTGGGTGAGTCCCTGCTCGCGGAGTTTCCCGGCCAGCATCGACCGGACGGTCGGCAGGAACTCGTCGACGACGATTTCCTCGACGAATTGCATTCAACGGCTCTACGCCCGCCCAGGGGATAACTTGTTGGCCCTCGGGCCGACGAACGCGGACCGAAAAGATCCACACTTATCGGGCCTCGGGATGACCGTCCAGACGATCGATGTCCGCCAAAGCCGCCGTACTCGCGCTCGTCTCCGGTCTCACCGCGTTCCTCGGCATCGGTATCGCCACGACCGTGATCACCGGCCCGATGGTCGAGTTCGAACTGCTGCTCGGTCTGCTCACCGGTACGTTCGCCGGCCTCGTCGCGACGGTCGCCGTCAGTATCGCCTTCACGCCGGACTCGCCGCCGGGCCGCCGCCGCGCCGCGGGCGCCGTGACGGGGTTCGGCGCGGGGTTCTTCGTCGGGGTCGTTGGCGGCGTCGTCGTCGCCCACCTCGGCACGATCCAGTCGATCGGTGCCGGGCTCGCGCTCGGAATCGTCGGTGCCTACGCCGTCTCGCGGTCGGGGTTCGGGACGGCCCCGGAAAGCGACGTCGTCGAGTAGTCCCCACCCCGACTCGAGCAACACGAAAAGAGCCGGACCGTTTCAATCCTCGAGCTGGTCGCCGCCGAACTCGTGGTCGCCCTGGATGCGGGAGGCCTGCGGGCCGTCCTGGTCCTGGTACTTCGACCCACGCTCGCTTCCGTAGGGTCGGTCGGCCTCGGTTTTGAGTTCCGTAAACGTCAGCTGGGAGATGCGCATCCCGGGCGTGAGCGCGACCGGCGCGGTCCCGAGGTTCGAGAGTTCGAGCGTGATCTGGCCGCGGTAGCCGGGGTCACACAGCCCTGCCGTGGCGTGGACGACGACGGCGAGTCGGCCCAGGGAGGACCGGCCCTCGACGTGGGCGATCAGGTCCGGCGGGATCTCGACGCGTTCGTGGGTCGTCCCGAGCACGAAGTCGCCCGGGTGGAGGATGAAGTCGTCGCCGTCGTCGACGACCGTCTCGTTGACGTACTCGTCGACCTCCTGCTCGGAGTCGGGGTGGATACAGGAGATGTTCGTTCGCTGGAACTCGAGGAACTCCCGGCCAAGGCGCAGGTCGATGCTGGCCGGCTGGATCTGCAGTTCGGGATCGTCGAGCGGTTCGACGACCAGGTCGCCCTCCTCGAGTCGATCGAGGATGTCCGCGTCTGAGAGGATCATACCCGTCGAGTCGAACGGCGCGGGTGTAAACGGTTCGATCCGGTACGGCCCTCGTTCGAGTTTACTCGAGGGCCGCGTCGATCGGCGCGGACACCCGCTCGAACGACAGTGCCTGGAGTTCGACCTGCTCGCCGTCGACGAAGATCGCGGGTGTCCCCCGGACGCCGTTCTCCCGTCCGTAGGACTTGTCGGCCTCGAGCGTCGACCGGTGCGTGACGTCCTCGGCGGCCTCGCGGACGGCCGCCGCGTCGAGTCCCTGCTCCTCGGCGACCCCCTCGATCGTGTCGTAGGAGTAGGACATCTGGCGTTCGAAGATCGCGCTCGAGAACGACCAGAACGCCTCGTCGCCCTCGCTCTCGTAGGCTTCGCGGGCCGCGCTGGCGACCGCCCACGACCAGGTGTCGTCGACCGGGATGGGGAAGTCCCGCTGCTCGAACCGGATCCGACCCGGTTCGATGTACGTCTCCACCAGCTGCGGGTAGATCTCTAGTTTGAACGTCCGACAGTGCGGGCACGCGAAGTCGTCGTAGACCGTCACCGTCACGTCCGCGTCGGGGTCGCCGGCGACCGGCGGTTCGGGAACCGTATCGTCATCGTCGCCATCGCCGTCGCTTCCCAGACAGCCCGCAGTCACACCAGCAGCGAGGGCGGTGGTCGTCGCGAGGAACGATCGCCGCGTGTTGTCCATATCTACCCTATCGATGCGTTCGTCAAAGGGGTGTCGACTCCCGACCCGCTCCGCGTCACAGGGATCGTCGCTGCTTTACCGTTCGCCCTCGAGAGCACGGGTATGAAACAGGCCATCGTCGCCCGGACGGACGTCGGGATGGGCCAGGGAAAGCTCGCCGCACAGGTCGCCCACGCGTCGCTGTCGGCCTACGAGAAGGCCGACAGGCGGGCCCAGGACCGCTGGAAACAGGGGGGACAGAAGAAAGTCGTCCTGAAAGGGGAAAGCGAACGCCAACTGCACGAACTCTCCGAGATCGCCGACAGCAAGGGGATTCCGAACGCACTGATCCGCGACGCGGGGCACACGCAACTCGAGCCCGGGACCGTCACCGCGCTGGCGGTCGGTCCCGCAGAGGAGGACCTGGTCGATCGCGTGACCGGCGATCTGTCGTTGTTCTAGCCGGCAGCAGCTACTTGGGCGGCGGCGTCGACTCGAGGACGATGGCAGTTCTCTCGACCGAAGACGAGGGCAAGTTCCTGATGGACGTCAGGGGCGAACAGATCGGGATCATTACAGAAGTCGACCCCGACAGACAGGTCGCGTACGTCGACCTCGATCCTGGCCTGGCTGAAGCCTGGATGGAGAGTCTGGGCCGCGGCGAGGCCGGAGCCGACGACGCCGAAGTACCGAGCGAGAACGTCGAGACGATCACGGACTCGGAGGTTCGGGTGGACGCGGACCTCGGCTCCGGAGCGTAGCACGAGTCGGCACGAGTCGACTCGAGTCGCCTCGAGTGCGGTTCGCCTCGAGCGGCCTGTCCGAGAACGTCGGCTGTGATGGCCGGAGCGACCGGGTTCCGGAGCTACGAGAACGAACCGATTTATCCCCCGCGGCCGAAGCGCCGGTAACGACCATGCGTCCGGCACACCCTACGGAGCAAGCCGTCGGCCTCGAGTACTACGTCAGCGACACCGACGGCGTCGGCGGCCGCCTTCGCGAGGACGACGACCAGTTCCGGGTCTGGGAACTCGAGCGGTTCTCGACCGAACCCGTCGACGCGGACGTCGACGCCTACCCTCACCTCGTCTTCCGGGCGACGCTGCGGGGCTGGGACACCAACGACTTCGCGGCGCGGCTCTCCGACGCCCTGGGAACCTCCCGCGAACGTGTCGACTGGGCCGGCACGAAGGACAAGTACGCCGTGACCACCCAGCTCTTTTCCGTCTACGGCGCAGACCCGGACGACCTCCCCGAGATCGACGGCGTCGAGATCGAGGTACTCGGCCGGGCGGGACGGGGCCTCGAGTTCGGCGACCTCGCAGGTAACGCCTTCGAGGTCGTCGTCAGCGACCCCGCCGAACCCGACAACGCCGACGAGATCACCGACGAGTTACACGCGTTCGGCGGCCGTGACGACGAGCCCCGTGAGATCGGCGTCCCCAACTTCTTCGGCCAGCAGCGGTTCGGCAGTCGCCGCCCGATCACTCACGAGGTCGGCCTCGAGGTCGTCCGCGGCGACTGGGAGGGTGCGGTGATGGCGTACCTCGGCCGGCCGACCGAGGCCGAACCCGAGGGAACCCAGGAGGCCCGGACGTTCCTCGAGGAGACCCGCGACTGGGCGGAAGCCCTCGATCGCTTCCCGAACCGCCTGCGATACGAGCGGTCGATGCTCCACGAACTCGCCGAGTGCGACGGCGAACCCGGACCCGACGAGTTCCGGGCCGCCCTCGAGCGGGTCCCGTCGAACCTCCAGCGGCTGTTCGTCCACGCCGCCCAGTCGTACGCGTTCAACCTGATGCTGAGCCGACGGCTCGAGCGCGGTCTCCCGTTCGACCGCCCCGTCGCCGGCGACGTGGTCTGTTTCGCCGACACCGGCGGCGACGTCCCCGAGGAGATCCTCCTGCCTGACACCGACAGGCTCCAGCGCGTCGACGAGCGCCGCGTCGACTCTGTGACCCGCCACTGCGAGCGCGGCCGCGCGTTCGTCACCGCGCCGCTGGTCGGCACCGAGACCGAACTCGCCGACGGCGAGCAGGGCGAGATCGAACGAGCGGTGCTCGAAGACCTCGACCTCGCGCCCGGCGACTTCGACCTCCCAGGCGAGTTCTACTCGAGCGGCACCCGGCGTACGATCCTCCTTCGGACCGCCCTCGAGGTCGACCGGGACCCGCTCGCGCTGTCGTTCGCGCTTCCGAAGGGGTCGTACGCGACGGTCGTGGCGCGGGAGTTCCTCAAGGTCGATCCGATCGATCTCGGCTGAGTCTCGACCGCACCGACCGCGCTCGAACGGTCCACTGGGAGTGGTCCTCCGATAGTCGTTGTGCTCGAGTGTCG